>JANQHB010000025.1 GCA_028277225.1 Chlorobium sp. | reverse complement strand
CTGACAGGTGAGAGATAACCTCTCTACAAATACAGTAGAACTGATTGTTTTTAAAAAACTTACTATTATGGAGCATTTGTTGAAACGCTCAGTTTAGGTGAAAAGCAAAGGCATGATTGCTGGCCGGTATACTTATGGAACTTATAGGACCTATATGATGCCTTCATGTATACTGCAATTGCAGCACCTCAACAACCCGTATTACAGATAAAACGGATCATCCACGAGTTCAAACTCAAGGGTATGTTTGTTGGTAAAACAGACTTTGATATAGTGTCTGTTTTCATGGCGAAAGATGTCGGCTCCTTTTTCTGCTGCCTGTATGATAATATGGCCTTTGTCATGGCCAAGCTCCTTTCGCAGATCCCCGCCTTTTCTGAAAACAATGTTCGTGTAGGTCTCTCCCGTACGCATCGCGATATGGCCGTTTCTGTCAGATAAATCGGTGTACACGTCCGGCACCGCAAGCAGCGACATCTCCTTTCCGACCCATATACTGAGTATCTCGAGATGAAAAGGCAGAAAAACCGAATTCCTGAAGATCAAACCCTTTTCCCCGTCACGAATAGCCTGGACGAATCCTTTCATAGATAGTTAGTGTAAGGTGATTAGTAATTAAAAAACACCCACCAGATGATGAAGAACAGCGGAACCAGTATCGGGAGCGAATACTTGTAGACATATTCAATAAAACTCGGCACATCGATATCCGACTGCTCGGCTATGTTTTTAACCATGAAGTTCGGTGCATTTCCGATATAGGTCATTGCGCCGAAAAATACTGCTGCGACTGATATCGCAAGCAGATAGACGTTCGAAGGAACATCCGATGCTATCGGAGACTCAATCCCGTCGGCAAACGTTCGAACCGCTTCGACCGATCCGATATCAGAACCGAATTTACCCATTGAGCCTGCAAGGAAATTCAGGTAGGTCGGCGCGTTATCAAGAACTCCCGACAGCGAACCTGTCAGCCAGTAAAAGCGGGATACGGAAAAATCCCCTGCATGCGATTCCGCATAGGCCCCGATAAGTTCGAGCGCAGGGATCATAGTGGCAAATATCCCGATAAACAGAAACGCCACTTCCTTTATCGGCTCAAAGTTGAACTCGTTACCTTTCATTGCTTCCTTGTCCGACATCCTGTAAGCAAAAAATGCAACGGCAAACATGATGACCTCACGGATTCCGAAAGGAACGTGCAGCATCTGCTGCAGACTGGGAAAACCAGGAATAACCGCAGGATCGAGAAACACCGAAACTATGATGACAGCAAGAAAAATGAAGCTGTGTGCGCCCTTGATCTCCAGTGGTTTCCCGGCATGTTTTTCAAAATCCTCAGGAATGGTTCCCTTGCCTGCCGAAATATCGAATATCATGAAAATAACGATAAGTGCAACAACAGTAACAAGCCAGATCAACCATATCTCTTTCATGATCCAGAAAAACGGAACACCCTTGAGAAAGCCAAGGAAAAGCGGCGGATCACCGATCGGGGTCAACCCTCCGCCGATATTGCTGACAAGAAAAATGAAAAAGACAATATGGAACGGTTTCAGGCGCCCCTCGTTGATCCTCATATAAGGACGGATCAAGAGCATGGATGCTCCTGTGGTACCGATAACATCGGCAAGAATTGAGCCGAAAAAGAGCAAACCGCCGTTTACCAGGGGGCGTCCCCTTGCACCGATCCTGATCAGAATGCCACCGGATGCAACAAACAATGATGCGATAAGCGCTATAAAAGAGATGTATTCTTCAAGCGTGTGAAGCAGCGCATGTGTACCATGGTCCATGAAAAACGCGTAAAACACCACAACAACCGCTGCAAGACCCACTGAGACCTTCGGATAATGATGCTCCCAGAAATGATGATAGAAAAGAGGGCCTGTAGCAATCATGACCAGCAGAATGGCAAAAGGGATCACCATCCATACCGGCGGCAGATGATGAGCCGCAGCGGCAGCATGACCCGCAGCATCAGCCGCTTCTGAAGCAAACAAAGGAAAGGGAAACCCTGCCTGGAAAACTATAACCGAAACAACTGCCAGTAACAGAGTACGAACCGCTATATCACGCATATGCCTTATTCCCCCTCGAACTCGGTGAGACAATACAATTTGTATCCTTTGTCCTGCAGTTTTTTCTGTCCACCGATATCGGGAAGATTCACGATAAATGCCATTTCAGCGATTTCTCCACCTACTTTTTCGACAAGCGCTGCACCGGCAGCAGCAGTTCCTCCCGTTGCCAGCAGATCGTCTACAAGAAGAACACGTGTTCCTTCTGCAAGTGCATCGATATGCATTTCAACTTTATCGGTACCATATTCGAGCTGGTATTCCTGGTCAACGGTTTTACCGGGAAGCTTTCCGGGCTTTCTGATCGGCACAAATCCTTTTCCAAGCGTATAGGACAAGGCGCCTCCGATGATAAAACCCCTGGCTTCCATACCGACGATCATATCGAAATCAATCCCGTTTTCAAGATAGTGCTGCGTAAACTGGTCGATCACCAGCCTGAAGCCGACCGGATCCTTGAGCAAAGTCGTGATATCTCGAAACATGATCCCTTTTTTCGGATAATCAGGGATAGTGCGGATACGGGATTTGATAGCCATTTGAGCAGGTGTTTAAAAGGGTTTGGGCATATTCTGAAAAAAACGGTACTCAAGTTACAAATCTGCCCTCTAAATTCAAATCTTCGCCCTTCTTTTCAATGAGCACCTGCACCTCCTTTCCAACCATCCCCCGGGCATTGGCCGAAGACAAACGAACGTGCACGCGCAGATAATTTTCCGAGTAACCTGAAAGAACGTACTCACCGCCTGCGTCTTCGCTGCAGTCTTCCATCAGCACCTGGAACCTTTGGCCCACAGAACGATCCAGGAATTCATTCTCTTTTCTTTCCGCCAGCGCCAGAAGTTTCCGGCTTCTGGATCGAATTTCATCCGGAGAGAAAATGTCGCGTTCTCCCGATGCGACCTGGCCCGCAAGAACAGTTCCCGGCCTGACAGAACAGGGGAAGACATGAAGATAGGCAACCGGCAGTGCTTCGATAAAGGAGAATGCCTTTTGAAAATCCGCGTCCGTTTCCCCGGGATAACCGGTTACAACATCAGCGCCAATGGCACAACGGGGAATGGTGAACACTGCTCTCAGAAGCCGCTCCCTGTAGCCGGTCGTGGTATAACGACGCCTCATTGCCGCAAGAATGCTGTCCGAACCCGACTGAAGCGGCAAATGAAAGTGCGGCATGATCCTCGATGAAGATGCGACCGTCTCGATCAGCTTGTCACTCAGAACGTCAGGTTCAATGGAGCTTATCCTGATCCTGCACCCGGCAAGCTGATCCAGTTCCCTGAGCAGTTCGATCAGGTCTGCCCCACCGCTGCGGTAGTCGGCTATATTCACGCCTGTCAGGACGATTTCACGGTACCCTGCATCCGAAAGCCTGCCTGCTCCCTCAAGTACTTCGGCCAATGGAACCGACCTTGAGTGCCCCCTGGCCATCGGAATCGTACAATAAGCACAACCGTAATCGCAACCGTCCTGGATCTTTAAAAATCCCCTCGTCCTGCCGGACGATCGTTCCGTGACAAGTGAATGAGCCGCAACGGCATCTTTTATCGATGGCATGGAAATGATATCGCACTGAACCCTGCTTGCAGCCTCTCCGAGATAGTTTGCCGTATCGAATTTTTCTTCGCTTCCGAGAATTCCGTCGATTCCTTCGATCTTCTCGAGCCTGTCGGGCTGCAACTGGGCATAACAGCCGACGGCGACAATACGGCTGTCAGGATAGGTCTGTATCATTTTTCGAATCAGCTGCCTCGACTTCTGCTCCGCCTTACCGGTAACAGCGCAGGTATGGATAATCACAAGGTCCGGACGATCCTCTCCGGTCGATACTCCCCACCCCTTTTTGACAAAATCCTCGAGGATTGCCGAGGTTTCGGCATAATTGAGTTTGCATCCAAGCGTCCGGATGAGAACACGCTTTACATCCTGTACCTTTTTCATCATCATACATTCAATCGGGAGCATCGGGTGTCAGGTGGTGAATCGGTAATGGGTAATAGGTAATAGGTAATAGGTAATAGGTAATAGGTAATAGGTAATAGGTAATAGGGTGAAGATAGTTGTTGATTTGTTGCAATGCGGATACATTGGAAGGCATTGTATAGGTCCTATGGGTCCTATATGACCTATAAGTACATCGGCCATCAATCATACTGCTTTTTCCCTCGCGAACCGGTCTCCGGTTTCCGGCCATCCGGTCTCCTTTCTTTCTCTTTCCTAATACCTATTCCCCATTACCCACTACCTATCTTCCCCCATTTACGATTCACGATTCACGATCCCCCTTAATACCCCAAATGCCGTTTGTTTCTGAAAAAGTTCATGGCGATGGCGACCATGATCATGTTGCCAAGGAGCGATGATCCTCCGTAGGAGAGGAAAGGAAGCGGAACACCGATAACGGGAAACAGCCCGATCGTCATACCGATATTGATGATGACATGCGCCATAAAAATAGAGACAAATCCGATCAGTGTCGCTTCGACAAACTTGTTTTTGATGATAATGATCAGCCAGAGCATTCTGAGAAAGAGTCCAAGAAAAAGACCGAGCAAGAGAAGGCTTCCTATCAGCCCCATCTCTTCACCGATAACGCAGAATATGAAATCGGTCCACTGAGCGGGTATAAAACGAAGCTGTGTCTGTGTTCCTTCAAGAAATCCCTTTCCAAAAATGCCGCCTGATCCTATCGCTATTTTTGCCTGCAGGGCGTTGTATCCGGCGCCCTGGGGATCGGACATCGGGTCGAGAAAAGTCTGGATACGTTTCAACTGGTGCGGTTTCAGAATCATTGCTGCATATCTGAAGGTGATCAGTCCACCGACAAATCCAATGACCGTTGTCGCGATATTGATAAATTTGAATCCCCTGGAGATAAAATACAGCAACAGAAAAAACACCGCCGTGAGGCCGATCAGCATGTAGACATTGATAAATCCTGCAATGCCGAGAACAACAGGTATTGCCAGCAACAGCAGATAGTAGGCGTTGAACCCTGCCATGATCAGCGTGGGAAAAATAAAAGAAAGATAGGTCAGTGTTGTACCCATGTCAGGCTGGAGCATGACAAGGACAACCGGAACAAGCGCGATTGCAAAAGCAATCGCAACATCGAACGGATTGGAAAGGTCCGTGTTATCACTTGAAAGATAACGGGCAAATGCAAGTATTGTCGTCACTTTTGCTATTTCGGACGGCTGAATATTGATGACACCAATACGAACCCAGCTTGTCGCGCCTGCAACTTTTGTCCCGAAAAACAGGACCAGTATCAGGAGAAGAAGCCCGATACCATACAGGATATACGCATTTTCTATAATCACCCTGTGGTCGGTATAGTAGATGAATGCCATGGCCAGAAGGCCAATACCAAACCATGCGAGCTGCTTGTAGAAAAGGTCAACTGCACCTACACCGTTACTTGCACTGTAAATTGCAAGGAACCCGAAGAGCACAAGCCCGACCATGAAAAGGAAGAGCCATATATCAAATTGATTGTACAACTTCTTCATTGTCGGCAAGAAAAAGTGTTGAACGGTTGTACTGGTATGAGCGGGATCAGAGGCTCGTGCATTGTAATAAACCTGAATGAGTTTTCACCTAAACCGGGCGATTGTCGAACATGCCGGAGATGCAAGGCGCAGGGAATGCAGCTGTATCCCGACGCGTCGGGACGCTCAGTTAAGGTTTCAGTAACACCCGCACTTCACCAGTTACAATATTTTTTCTTATAGTACAAGCATTTTCCAAGTCCAAGCCCAGGTATGCCCATGGAAAGAGATTTTTTCTGCGGTCACGCAGCTCTTGTCGGCCCCCCGAATGCAGGTAAATCGACGCTGCTCAACAATCTTTTAGAGCACAAGCTTTCCATTGTAACGCCCAAACCCCAGACAACCAGAAAAAAGATAACGGGAATCTACCATGATGACCGTTCCCAGATCATTTTTCTCGATACCCCGGGCATTATGAACCCTTTCCGGGAACTGCACCGGTCGATGTTGAAAACAGTCTGCCAGACACTGAATGAAGCCGATGTGATTATCGCCCTGATTCCTGCATCCGGCAAAACAGACAACTATGACCGGGAATTTGCCGGAACGCTTTTCAAAGAATGGCTCCATGACATACAGAAGCCCGTCATTGCTGTTCTGAACAAGGCCGACCTGTTGAAAAAAGAGACCTCTGATGACATTCTGGAGCAAATCAGAAACCGGTGGAAACCGCATACCGCTCTTGCCGTCTCCGCTCTTGAAGGAAAAGGAACAGACATGCTGCTCAAAGCCATACTGCCCTGTCTCCCTCTGGATGCCCCGCTCTACCCGGAAGGCATTCTCAGTACTGCTCCTGAACGTTTTTTTGTCAGCGAAATCATCCGGGAAAAGGTTTTCCTGTTCTACGCAGAGGAAATCCCATACGCGACTGAGGTCGTGATCGACGAGTTCCGGGAACAGCATCTCGACGACCCGTCGAAAAAAGATGTCATCCGCAGCTCGATCATCGTCGAGCGTGAATCACAGAAACATATTCTCATAGGGAAAAAAGGATCGGCCCTGAAAAAGCTCGGAACAGCGGCAAGAAAGGATATCGAAAAACTCCTCGACCGCCCGGTATTCCTTGAACTTTTCGTCAAGGTGCGTCCCGACTGGAGAAAGAAAAAAGCCCTGCTGAAAAGCTATGGCTATGATGCGGGAGGGAAAAGTCCTTAGTTCTCAGTGGGAAGCAATGAGTGGGTGAAGAACCGTGATTCACGACCTTCCGGTCTCCAGCCTCCCTTACTCCTGCGCACAAAGTGCGCTTCACCCATTACCTATTACCCATTTAC
This sequence comes from Chlorobium sp., assembly GCA_028277225.1. Lineage (GTDB taxonomy): Bacteria > Bacteroidota > Chlorobiia > Chlorobiales > Chlorobiaceae > Prosthecochloris. The sequence goes on along the minus strand of JANQHB010000025.1, from coordinate 6,494 downwards.
CTATTACCCATTTACCTATTACCCAAAAGAAAAGCCTCTTCAGGCAATCCCTGGAGAGGCTTTTCTGTCTTAACCGTTTCAGACTGTTTACTCTTCGTCCTCTTTTTTCTCGGTGTTGTTCTGTGATTCGAGTTCCGCGCTGGCATCTTCTATCTCTTTCTTTTCATTGGGATGCGCCTGCAGGTACTCCTCGATTTCTTCCTTGCTCTTGTCCTTGAAGTACTCGAGCGCCGAGAGGATGATCCGCTTGTTTTCCTTGTCGAACTCTATGACACGCAAAGGAAGCTGATCGTCGATTTTGAAGGAGACATTGATATCCTTGACGCCTCCCTGCAGAAGATGCGATACGGGAACAAATCCGTCGACGTCTCCGTCGAGAATAACGATAACGCCCTTTTCGATAATCTGCGATACCGTGCCCGAACATTCCGATCCGACTGCATATTTCAGTTCAAACTCATCCCATGGATCCGGATTGATCTGTTTGTGGCCAAGCGCTATCCTGCGGGCATTGACGTCGAACTTCAGCACCTTGACCTCGAGTTCCTGGTTCTTTTTGACCAGTTCGCTCGGATGGCGGATTTTCTTTGTCCAGGAAAGATCTGAAATATGAACCAGCCCGTCAACACCCGGCTCGAGCTCGACAAAAACGCCGAAGTCGGTTATGTTGCTGACCGTTCCTTTATGCAGCGATCCCTCGACATATTTCTCTGAAAGCGCGATCCAGGGGTCTTCGTTGACCCGCTTCATCGACAGTGAAAGCTTTGTGTGCTCCTTGTCGATATTGAGGATGACGCATTCAACTTCCTGACCAAGGGAAACAAACTGACCAGGATGCTTGATGTGCTGCGTCCAGCTCATTTCGGAAATATGAACGAGGCCTTCGATGCCTTTTTCTATCTCGACAAAAGCACCGTAGTCGGTTATCGATACCACGCGGCCGTTCGTTTTGGAACCGACCGGATATTTGAGTTCAATGTTATCCCACGGATGGGGTTCGAGCTGCTTCATGCCCAGCGAAACTCTCTTGGTTTCCTCGTCAAAACCAACGACGACAACCTTGATGGGCTGATCAAGCTCAACGACTTCAGAGGGATGGTTTATCCTGCCCCAGGTAATGTCGGTGATATGCACAAGACCATCGAGTCCTCCGAGATCGACAAAGATTCCGAAATCGGTTATATTCTTCACCGTTCCTTCCAGCACCATACCGACCTTGATATTGGCCAGCATCTCCTCGCGTTTTGCCGCATATTCCTCTTCGAGGATCACCTTGTGGCTGACAACGATATTCTGGGTAACCGGATTGATCTTGACAACCCTGAAATCCATTGTCTGCCCGACAAGCGCGTCGAAATCCCTTACCGGCTTGACATCGATCTGCGAACCCGGAAGAAACGCTTCGACTCCGGACAGAGAAACGGTCATACCGCCCTTGACACGGTTGACTATCTTTCCGTTGATGATCGTATCGTTCTCGATTGAATCATAGATCTTGTCCCAGATTCTCAGAACATCGGCCTTTCTTTTCGACAAAATGAGCTGCCCCATTTTATCTTCGATGTTCTCGAGGTAGACTTCAACCTCGTCACCTACTTTCAGTTCCTCTTCATCCTTGAATTCAAGCTTCGAGACAATACCCTCTGACTTGAAGCCGACATCGATGGTTACATCCTTGTTCGAAATAGCGACAATGGTGCCTTTGACGATCTCTTCTTCGGTGATCTCGTTGAGCGTACTCGAGTAGAGCTGCTCCATCTGGTCAAGCTCTGTAGGCTCGTAATCGGCAAAAAATTTGACCCGCTGGAATTTCGGGTTTGTGTCCGTTCCTTTCGGTTCTTCGATAGTTTGCGTTTCTGACATTAATTCTTTCCTTCCTCTCTTGTGATTGTACCTTTCACCGCGAGAGATTTCAGCAAAAGGGATTTATGGTTAACAGATTTCCAGCCTTTCAACCGGCTGTTTTTTTTAAAGCTATATCATAAACCAGTGCCACCTGCTCTTCTATGGTCAGACCGGATGTATCGACCTCGATTGCATCTTCATGCTTTTTAAGCGGCGCATGTGTTCGTTCGGCATCTTTTCTGTCGCGCTGGAGGATTTCCTCTTCGAGTTCCTCCACAGAAGGAATGCCACTGGTACCGCCTTTCTTTTCAATAAGTTCGGCATAACGCCTTTTGGCTCTTTCCGAAGCAGCAGCAACAAGAAAAATTTTCAACTCGGCATCCGGAAAAACAACGGTCGCTATATCCCTTCCGTCCATGACTACACCGCGGTTTTTCCCCATCTCCCTCTGTATTCCAACCATTGCATCACGGACCGGTTTAAGAGAACTGATGAAACTCACGTTGAGAGAAACCCTGTTCTCCCTGATTGCCAGAGTTACGTCCCGTCCGTCCAGCATTACACGATCACCGTCAAACCCGATCCGTATGCTGTCGAGCAAGAACTCAATAGCCTCAGGATGCTCATGGAGATGCTCAAGCAGCCCTTCATCGAGAACCTTGAGGGTCACAGACCGGTACATCGCTCCGGTGTCGATGTAAGTATAACCGAGCTTTCCGGCAACAAGACGCGCTGTCGTACTCTTTCCCGAAGCCGCAGGCCCGTCAATCGCAATAATGATTTTTCCGGTTTCGATCGTGATAACAGAAACATTTTAAGTTAGCCTGCAATTTTATAAAAATATTTTGCTTTTTGCAAATATATTGATTATTTCAATTGCCCTTGTCTTTACTCGCCATGAAATAATATTTCTAATTATTACAATCACTTATGGCATTACGTTGCGGAATCGTCGGCTTGCCCAATGTGGGAAAATCAACCCTTTTCAATGCAATTACAGCCAAACAGGCCGAAGCTGAAAATTATCCGTTCTGCACCATCGAACCCAACGTCGGCATGGTGCTTGTTCCTGATCCCAGGCTGGAACAGCTCGCCAAAATTGTCAAAACGTCAACGATCATTCCCGCAACCATAGAACTGGTCGACATTGCCGGCCTTGTGCGGGGTGCAAGCAAGGGCGAAGGTCTCGGCAACCAGTTTCTTTCCCATATCAGGGAAGTCGATGCAATTGTTCACGTTGTCCGCTGTTTCGAGGATTCCGATGTGATCCATGTTCATGGAAAAGTCGATCCGGCTGACGATATCCTTACGATAGAAACCGAGCTTGTACTGGCTGATCTCGAAAGCATGGAAAAAAGAATCGACAAGCTGAAGAAAAATGCCAGGAAAGAAAAAGAACTGCTTCCTGTTGTTGAGCTTGCCGAAAAACTCATCAAAGGACTTGGAGACGGTATACCGGCACGCACCCTTCTTGAAACCGATGTGGAAAAGGAACTTGGAAAACAGTTCTTCCTGCTGTCGACCAAACCCGTCCTCTATGCGGCAAATGTTTCGGATAACGATCTGCCGGACGGAAACGCCTACACGTCTACAGTGGGTGAGATCGCCGGCAAAGAAGGTGCGAAAATGCTTGTTATCAGTGCGCGTACCGAAGCTGAGATCGCAGAACTGCCTGAAGAAGAACGCCCGGAGTTCCTGGAAAGCCTCGGGCTCGAGATGTCGGGCCTCGACCGGATCATCAGGACCGCATACGACCTGCTCGGGCTGCATACTTACTTTACTGCCGGAGAAAAAGAGGTCCATGCCTGGACAATCCGGAAGGGAGCAGCTGCTCCTGAAGCTGCCGGAGCCATTCACACTGATTTTGAAAAAGGATTTATCCGCGCTGAAGTCATCGCTTATGACGACATGATCACCTACGGTTCCGAGCAGAAAGTCAAAGAAGCCGGCAAAATGCGCTCCGAAGGCAAGGAATATATCGTCAAGGACGGAGACGTCATTGTGTATCGGTTCAATGTGTAGAAAACAGGAGTAAGGAAGGGGAAGAATCGTGAATCGTGATTCGTGAATGGTGGGAAGATAGGTAGTGGGTAATGGGGAATAGGTATTAGGAAAGACGAGAAAGAAAGGAGACCGGATGGCCGGAAACCGGAGACCGGTTCGCGAGGGAAAAAGCAGTATGATTTATTTGTATTTTCCTGGAACCTCAACAGCAACGACATGAGCATAACGGCGGCAAACCCTATTGGCATATTTGATTCGGGTATCGGGGGGTTGACTGTCGTCAAGGCGGTACATGCAAGTCTGCCTGCCGAACAGATCATATATTTCGGTGATACGGCAAGGGTTCCTTACGGCTCGAAATCACAGTTCATGATCCGCAAGTACGCACAGGATGATACAGCCGTCCTGATGAAATACCAGCCGAAAATGATCATCGTTGCCTGCAATACCGTATCGGCGCTTGCGTTTGATGTTGTTGAAGAGACTGGAAAGAACATTCCGGTGCTGGGTGTTCTGGAAGCCGGTGCTGAACTGGCTGTGAGGTATACACGTAACAAACGGATCGGGGTTATCGGCACAAGAGCTACCGTTGCCTCAAACGCCTACCCCTGTGCCATAAACAGACTTGATCCCGACATCGAGGTCTGTTCTTCGCCTTGCCCTCTCTTTGTACCTCTTGCCGAAGAAGGTTACACCAGTCATCCGGCAGCGGAAATGATCGCTGAAGAATACCTCAGACAACTGATCGATCACGGAATTGACACACTGGTGCTGGGATGCACACACTACCCGATACTCAAGAGACTCATCGGGAAAATCATAGGCCCTGACATTTCCATCGTCGATTCAGCCGAGGCTGTTGCCCGCAAGACCAGAGAAATGCTTGGCGAACAGGACCTGCTCAACAGCACAGAATCAACCATGAAACCACACCTGCTTGTCAGCGACCTGCCCCAGAAATTCAAATCGCTCTGTGAACTTTTCCTGGGCCGGGAAGTCCCCGATGTGGAACTGGTAGAAGTGTGAAGAAAGAGGGGATTAGGTAGTAGGTAGTAGGAGGAAGATAGTTGTTGAGCTGTTGAATTGTTGGCGGCGGATACATTGGAAGGCTCCCACTCAGTACTCGGAACTCATTGCTTTCAACTGAGAACTCTCCCCTCCTTACTCCCGCGCACGAAGTGCGCTACTCCCTACTCCTTCTTGTCACTCGTCACTCGTCACTTGTCACTTGTCACTTGTCACTCATATTCACCATCTCCTCACTGGCATTCCACAACTGCTGCCGAAGCTCGGCATCATGGGCCAGCGGTGAACAGGAAACCGGACGGTTGTTCTCGAAATACGTGCCTGTCAGCGCACCAGCATCTTCGGAAACGGCAAGCCATGCCAATGCTTCTCCACCGTAGATCGGATCACTGCCCCCAAGGGACCATCCCGCATGCAGCAGCTTGGTCGCCAGTACACCGGGGTCGAGCGTATTGACGGTCACACCGGTCCCATCAAGCCTCTCTGCATGCTCAAGGGTAAACATGACATTACAAAGCTTGCTGAACGCATAAGCATTGTAACCGCTATACTGCAGTTTCCCCTGCATGTTGGCAGGATCAAAACCGGCACTGAAATGATCAACTGAACTGACATTGACAATTCGGGCCTTCTTCCGACAAAGGAGCGGCTCCAGCAGCAGTGTCAGGTAAAAGTGGGCAAGATAGTTGACCGCAAAGGTCGTTTCATAGCCGTCTTTCGTGAGCGTTCTGTCCTCGATATAGACACCGGCATTATTGATCAGAACATCGATACCCCTGTTTTCGGCAAAAAGTAATGCTGCCATGTCTGAAACTTCCCGAAGAGAACTGAAATCAGCCTGCAAGGTCGATACGCTCTGGTAACCGGCAACTGTTTCGATCTCTTTTCTCACCGTTTCGAGACGACTCCGGCTTCTGCCGTGAAGTATGATCCTTGAACCTGGGCGGGCAAGCTGCAGCGCAGCGGCCCGTCCTATCCCGTCTGTGCTGCCTGTAATAAGGATCACATGATCTTTCATCAGAGATCCGGTTACCAGTTCGAGATCATCCTGTTGAACAGGTCTTCGACAATCTGATCGACTGCGGCATCTATCGCATCCTCCTTTGCCGCAAAATCTCCAACCGAATAATCATCGAATCCGCTGAATGATGTACGGGTGAAAAAAAGCTTATTCTGGACTCTGTCGGTAAATGAAGCTCGAACGACAAGAGTGATCCGGTTGGCTATCGCACGCTCGGTTTCACTGCCCAGCTGACTCGGTTCATCACTGAAGGAGACGATTTCGGCTTCGAGATACGTGTCGGCACGGTTTTTGTCTGACTCTATATTAAGGGAACTCTGGGACTCGATAGTATCGACAAGCTTTTCGGTAAATTCAGCACCGAGTTGTGCAACACCCGACCCCGACCGGTCCTTGAACGTCTGTACGCTGACGGTCTTGACATGCGGCGGCAATGAGGCTCCCGAAAAGGTGTAGCAGCCCTGAAGAACAAACGCAAGCATCAGCATGAGGGGCAGCAATGTTCCGTTACATTTCAGCATAGTGGTAAGTAATAGGTAATGGGTAATGGGTAATGGGTAATGGGTAATGGGTAATGGGTAATGGGTAATAGGATGAA
>JANQHB010000030.1 GCA_028277225.1 Chlorobium sp. | reverse complement strand
TCACTCGTCACTCGTCACTCGTCACTCGTCACTCGTCACTCGTCACTCGTCACTCGTCACTCGTCACTCGTCACTCGTCACTCGTCACTCGTCATTCGTCACTCGTCACTCGTCACTCGTCACTCGTCATTCGTCATTCGTCATTCAATGGATACGGTTCCATGATGTAGCCGAAACAATCCTGATGGATAATTGTTTCATTTTTGGTGAACATCGACGGGGTCATGGTCTTTCTGGTCGTTATAGCGTTGCCATCGAAGCTGAAGTATTCCGTTGTAACATCCCTGTCGTTGTTGTCCGTAACCTTGAGGTTATTGCTGTTTCCGGCTGATTTCCCGAGTTTTGTTCCCTTGGGGACAGTAGTAAAATTGAGTTCTTCTAGATCGTCCCTGAAACAGATATCGACCGGGCCAGGGCATGTGCCGAAACCAAGATGCGAACGATCGGGCACGGTTATCCTGGCTATGGTGTGGTATACATCATTATGCCTGTTTGCAGGCGGGCTGAAAAGCTTTTCCGGAGGCAGGGTGAGGCAATGCTCGATATATTTGCCTACATGGCTGAGACCTCCGGAATCACCAGAAAAGCCGCATTCGAGCGTGACCGATGGACAGAGGCGGGAGAGCGCTATCGAGATGACCTCATGAGGCTCGGTGAAGTAGACAATTGTTTTGCTGAACCGGCGGGCGAGGTTGATAAAAGCGCCATTGGTTCTGTTGATGCAGGCATAGTGCGGGTTTTTGCCGGTATTGTTATGGATGTCTATAGCGGCAAAAGGTTTTCGGCGGGATACCTGGTTGATGACTTCCTTTGCAAGGAAGTGTTCGGGCCGGTTGCCGCCGTTCCATATCCTGTTGTAGTCAGGCTCATCGGTTTGTCTGCGAACACCCAGCATTGCAGCGTTGATGTTGCCCACAAAGAGGAGAATTTCTCTTGGCGAAGGCTTCGAGAGAAGGTTGAACTTTTCGATGATCTCCTGCATGGCAAGAAAGCCTGTAGTTTCGTTGCCGTGAAGAAGGACAGAAATGAAAAGGGGGGGGGATATTTTTCCGGGTATCTCAATCAGCGACGGACCGGGAAGGACCGTGCCAAGTTCTTTGACGGAAACGGTGCTGAGACGTTCAGGAATCGAGCTGAACAGAGAGAGTTCGGGTGAGGTCATGCTGTCGTTCAGGTTCTCCATGTGTGTACGGGCGTCTGTTGATTCTGGTTTTCCTGGTAGGCTTCGGTCATTTCCCTGAATATCGGGCCATGTTGTCGGATGAATGCCTTCTGCCAGGCTGCGCCGGTTCGGCCGGTAGCTGTCCTCTGGCAGAGAATATCGTCAAGATAATGTTCTGCCTCATCGGGCTCAATACCTTTTTTTATCAGTGAGCGGCGGGCGCCCGGCAGGAGTTCTTCGAGCAGAATATCCCGCACCGTTGAACGTTTGCCTTTTTTCCAGACGATTTGGGCATCGAGCCCCCCTCTGGCTGCCATGTAAAAGTTATTGCGTGCATCATCAAAAGAGATTATCTCTTCAGTGGTCACTTCGATGAGGTAGTGCATTGCTCCGAAGAAGAAAAGGATGTTTGCAATAACGTCCGGGATTGAAGGGCCTGCTGACGGGACGCGATGCTCGATCCTCAAATGCGGTGTTCCTGACTCGTTCACGCCGACAAGCGGCCGGTTCCAGCGCCAGATTGTTCCGTTATGAAGCCTGAGGTGGTTGAGCCGGTCCAGGTCCCGGTCAAATGATTCCGGAAGCAGAACGGGAAAGCCGTCGAGGTTTTCAAGAAACACTTCCATCAATGAGTTACGGACATAACCGGTGCCGAAGGTGACCCTCGAAATGATTCTGCCGGTCTTGTCGGTAAAGGAAGGAAGTCTGACCGCCTGTTCGAAAAGAGGTATCCGGGTTTCTTCCCACAGTTCTTTTCCGAAAAGAAACGGTGCGTTTGCCGTTACTGCAACCATTGGTGCAGACAGGATATGTGCATTGTTATAGTGGCGGGCAGCTCTGGAAGGAGAAACCTGCAGATGGATTTGCAGAGAGGTGGTGGCGGCTTCAGCCATCACGTCATGATGGGTTATATCAAGAACGTCTTTTCTCCCCTCGATATGGATGTTCAGCGGCTTTTTTTTTCTCAATCGGAGTATTTCGCGGTTCAGTGCAGCATATCGCTGCAGCGGCGACATATTGTCGAGGGTCAGCATCCGGTCTTCGATTGTCGGGAGAATGCCGATCATGAGTACCATGCATTCCATGGCAGCAGCTTCTGAAAGACAGGTGCTCCAGGTTGCGGCAAGCTCATCGAACAGGTGCGAGGGAAGGCCGGCATTGAATGGGTGCGGTGTGGTATTGATTTCGAAATTATATTTTGATAATTCTTCCACTACCAGAGTGCTCCTGATCCTTTTGATAAACTCCTCGTTTCGTGGCTCCGGTTCCGATGACCGGTTTACAAGCCAGCCTTCGAGCTCGAAACCGCAAATGTCGGCTTTCTCGTCGAAAGCATCCGAGGAAAACCACTCCATGAGAATTCGGGTTTCTTTGCGGAGGTTTTTGCGGAATTGTCGAAAGTCGGTTTCGCTGAAGAGTTCCCGTTTGATGTTGATGCCCATATGGTGTTTTTCTGCTGCATGAGGAGCCGGCGCATCCCGACACGTCGGGACGCTCAATTTAGATCAGTATAACCTAAATTGAGCGATTGTCGAGCCCTGTGAAATATCTGGTCTGATTTCACGGGGGAGATGCGAGGCACAGGGAATGCCGCTATATCCCGACTTGTCGGGATTTCAACAAATGCGGCTTTTTATCAGTTTTCACGTTCTCCCGGCAGTTGAGGGATGACCCCTGTAAAAATACAGTATGACAGATCGTTTTTAATAAACTCTCTATTATGGAGCATCCCGACAAGTCGGGACGCTCAATTCAGGTATAAAAAACTTTGTGAATCGTTGTTTGATACGGGCGGGTTTCTCGCATGCCTGTTTTCTGTTCGGTATGCATCGATTGCCCTCAGGATAAACTATCGGGTGCCGACAAAATGAAGTGTTTTTTTTCTCGTTATGGGTTTTGTGAAAGCATTTTCATAATTTATAACCATACAAACAGGGTTGGAGAGATCAGGCGTGCCGGATAAAGCCGGTATCTTGAAGGCATGGACGGGGCAAGGCAGCTTGCTGAAGTCACAGATACAATTCCGGATGTGACGGGAAAAAGGATTGCAACAAAACCGATACAACATGGGGGAGCCTACAGATACGATCAACCTGGCTGCTGAGGGCTTTAGCGCCAAAGATGATGCTTACACTGCCGGTGCCGAGGCGGCCCGGGATGCCCTTGATGGCCTGGGAGATACTTCGCCCGGCGTTTTGCTGGTTTTTGCCGCCATACGTTTTGACCATGAGGCGCTGCTCGAGGGTATCGCTTCTGTTGCTCCGGGTATACCCCTGGTCGGAGGAACGACTGCAGGGGAAATATCGGGGCATGGCGTTACATCGGATTCTGTTGTGATTCTTGCGCTGAAGTCTGGGCCTCTTCGTTTCATCGCCGGTGTCGGGACGGATCTGAGCCGTGATGAAAATGCGGCTGTCCGACAGATGGCCGAACAGATGTTTTCCGCCAGGCAGCACTCGGACGCTTACAGTCTTCTGGTGTTTCCCAGCGGTTTGGGGTGTAATGTGCTCAAGACCATTGACGGGTTGTATGACAGTTTTGGAGAACGGTTTGAAATCGCCGGCGGATATCCCGGATCGAATGATTTTTATCAGCCTGCCTACCAGTATCTGAATGGCAAGGTATATACAGATGCAATTGTCGGGGTGCTGGTTTGTCATGACGAAGACTGCAGGATCGGGATTGGTATCTGCGACGGTTTCGAATCGATGGGCAACAGTTTTCGCTGCACGTCTTCATGCGGCAACATCCTCAAGGAGTTTGACGATACTCCTGCGCTCAAGCTATACAGGGAAATCCTTGGAGAGGAGCGTTCAGCCCGAATTCCGGAAGTTTTCGTGGAATATCCTTTCGGTCTCATCGATGAGAATGCCTCATCGGCCGGTAAAACCTATTTTCAGCTTCGTTACGGCCTTCGGGCAAATGAGGATGACGCTTCCATATCACTCACAGCAACAATCCCCCAGGGGAGCAGGGTAACCCTTACGGCCGGAAGCCGCAGGGCTTTGATCGCCGGAGTGAAAAATGCCGTTCGACAGGCTGTGTCATGTCTTGGAGACTATAAGCCGGAAGCGCTCCTCATGTTCAGCTGCATAGGCAGATCAATAGTGCTGGGGAGACATCGGGAAGAAGAGGTGACTGTCGTCAAGAAGATTTTCAGGGACGATGTCCCGTTAGCCGGATTTTATAGCTTTGGTGAAATTGGTCCGATTGACAAAACGATCCCTCATCTGGCATCCGCGAAATATCATAATGCAAGTGTTGTCGTCTGGATTTTGGGATCGCGTCCGGATCAGCACCGGAGTGACGATGACGGTATCTCCCGACAAGCTTCGTTGACGTTTTGAAACGCTCTTGCATGACTTCCATACAACGTATGAGATGGATTCAAGTGACGGGTTTTCGAAGGGAATTTCATAACTTCAAAAGTCTATACCGTTACCATGAATGAAACGTCCTGTCATGAAAAAGCATCGTATACCGGAATTCTTCGTACCCGGCGCCGCTGTGGGTTCAAGTGCCAATGACAACGCTTTCGCGGCGGGTGCTGAGGCGGCACGCCAAGCTCTTGAAGGCCTTGCAGGGTCATCGCCGGGTCTTTTGCTTGTTTTCGGTTCTTCGCGTTTCGACCAGCAGGCACTGCTCGAAGGGATTGTTTCGGTTGTGCCTGATATACCGATGGTTGGCGGGACAACCGCAGGTGAAATTTCTTTAAAGGGCATTTCTCCGGATGCCGTTGTCATTATGGCGCTGGGTTCGGAACATCTTCGTTTCAGGACCGGTATAGGGACGACGTTGAGCCGGGATGAAGAGGCGGCTGTCAGGGAAATGTCGGGCCAGATGTTTTCCGGTTCTCTTCCTGATGATGCGCAAACCCTCATGGTCTTTCCCAGCGGCATGGACAGTAATGTGCTCAGAACAATTGACTCCCTGCGTGACTGTTTCGGAGAACGTTTTGAAATTATCGGCGGCTATCCGGGAGGAGAAGGTTTATTCCAGGAAACGGTTCAGTACCATAATGGGAAGGTATACACAGATGCGATAGCAGGTGTTCTGATCTGCCATGATGACGACTGTTGTACCGGTACGGGAGTCTGCAGCGGTTTCGAATCGATCGGTAACAGTTTTTGCTGTACCTCCTCGGAAGGCCATATCCTCAAGGAAATTGACAATCAGCCTTCGCTTGATCTTTTCAGGGAGATCGTCGGTGAGGAGCGTTATTCCCGACTTCCTGAAATTTTCGTCGAGTACCCGTTCGGTCTTATCGATGAAAGTGCAAGCACATCGGACATAACCTATTTCCAGCTTCGCACCGGTATAATGGCAAATACCGAAAACAAGACGATTGTCCTGACTGCACCCATTCCCAAGGGAAGCAGGGTGACCCTTGCCGCCGGGACGTGTCAAGACCTGATTGCCGGTGCAGAGAACGCGGCCAGGGATGCCGTTATGTGCCTGGGTGAGGACTATGAGCCGCAGGCGGCGGTCATGTTCAGTTGTATCGGAAGAGTTAAAGTGCTGGGAAGGCGGCTGGAAGACGAGGTCGAAAGTGTCCGGAACGTTATTGGTAAAGAGGTGCCGTTGGCCGGTTTTTACACCTTTGGCGAGGTCGGGCCGATTAACAAAAAGGAGCCCCGTCTTGCATCAGCGAAATATCACAATGTCAGTGTTGTTATCTGGGTTCTGGGAACCGTCCGGAAGTAACCGGCTTGAATATGGAAAAGTCTTACCGAAACCTTATAGAAGAGCTTGAAGGGCTCAGGAAACAAACCCGGCATAGCCGGAGGTCCGAAAGCGAATTGCTGGAACAGCAGAAACTGCTGCGCGAACAGAACATCAACCTCGTTAAAAAAAGCGTTGAGCTGTATGATGTCAAGCGTCAGCTCGAGGAGAAGAATTACGAGTTGGAGCAGTCTGCAAAAAGGCTTGACACTGCGCTCAAATCACTGCGAAAAAGCGAAAACACACTCAGTTCCATTCTTCGCGACAGTCCGGACACGATTATTGCTGTTGACACTCTTCACCGGGTGATCTATATCAACCGGGGACTTCCCGGGCGCAGGGAAAGTATTGCTCGCGGGAAGCTTTTTTGCGAACATCTGGAGGAAGACCAGTATGAGCTTTTTCATTCAGCCCTGGAAAAGGTTTTCGGCACAGGCAAACCGACGAAACTGGAGTGCAGTGCCAGGACCCCGGACGGAATGACTGTTGATTTCGAGTCGCGAATAAGTCCCTGTATACAGGATGGCAGGGTGAACACCGCCATTGTAATTTCCACCGATATTACCGAGCGGAAAAGGATCGAGGAAAAACTGAAACGCTCACTTGATGAACTCGAGCGGTTCAACCGCTTTATGGTAGGCAGGGAGCAGCGGTCCCTGGAGCTGAAAGAGGAAGTGAATCAGCTCTGCAGTGAATTGGGGTGCGGTCCCCGATACAACGTCAAGGAAGGGAAGGCCGAGTTCCATATCGCTCCGTTCATCGATGTTGAAGGCGACGTTAGCGGAGAGGCTGCCGGGCAGATCGAGACGCTCCCTGATCATGTACCCCAACAGACCGATGACGCTGACAGTCTCAAGCGAAAGCAGCGTAACGCGCTGATCAGCCTGGTTGAAGATGCGAACAAGGCCAGATACGAACTGGTCATCGCTAACAGGCGGTTGGAGGAGTCGACTGTTCGCGCAAACAGGATGGCTGCCGAAGCCGATGCGGCAAATCAGTCGAAGAGCCAGTTTCTTGCAAACATGAGCCATGAAATCCGTACACCCATGAACGGTGTTATCGGTATGTCGGAATTGCTTTTAGGTACCTCTTTGAACCCGGAGCAGAGAAAGTATGCCGAGACTATCAACTCCAACGGCCAAAACCTTCTTCACCTCCTCAACGATATTCTTGACTTTTCAAAGATTGAAGCTGACAGGCTGGAACTCGATCAGGTTGCTTTCAATCTGCTCGAACTGGTCGAAGAGGTAATGGAAATGTTTTTTTACAAGGCTCGTGAGAAAGGACTCTCCTTCAAAATGCTTCCCGATTATGATATGCCGTTCCTCCTGAAAGGAGACCCGAACCGGCTCAAACAGATTCTTGTCAATCTGGTCAGCAATGCAATCAAGTTTACCGATTCCGGTGAGGTGCTGCTCAGCTTCGGACTCGAGGGGGAATCCGAGGATCATGCCATCGTCCGCTTCACCGTATCGGATACCGGTATAGGGATCGATGAGTCCAGTGTCGGTTCTGTTTTCGAACCGTTTGTCCAGGCGGACGGCTCGACGGTCAGAAAATATGGGGGGACCGGCCTCGGCCTTTCCATATCGAACAAGCTTGCGCAAAAAATGGGAGGGGAGATTCAGGTGCACAGCAAGCCTGAGAAAGGATCGATGTTCTGGTTCTCGGTAGATTTTCTGAAACAGTTCGAAGAAGAGATAGTACAAGAAGATGATCGCCCGGGACTTACCGGAATAAGAATCCTGCTTATCGACTCCAGCCACCTTTTCCGAAAACTCCTGAAATTGTTCGCTTCATTCTGGAACTGTAAGGTTGACTGGGTTTCAAATGCGGAAGCAGGTCTTCAGCGGCTCAATAACGCTGTCAGGACAGGAACTTCATGGCATGCCATTCTGTTTGATCTTACAGATGACAAAATCGCCGACGACGCTGTTTTCAATTCTCTTCGGGTCAGGTCAAAAGAGATGCAAAGTGCTTTTATTGTCCTTGCTTCGCAAGAATCCGGGTATGTTGGAGATCAAGTGTTGTTCGACGATGTTGACACGGTTCTTGAAAAACCGGTTACATCGAGAGCTTTATATTCTGCCTTGCATGATGCGCTGCAGAGGAAAGGTTCCGTTGCAAAAGAAGTTGATGGAGTCGGAAACGTGTCGGTTGTTTCGAAAAAAGACGATCGCAGCAAATACAGGATCCTGCTTGTAGAAGACAGCGAGACCAACCAGTTTGTTTTCCTTTCGATGCTGCAAAAAGAAGGTTTTGACGTCGATATTGCCTCTAACGGCATCGAGGCTCTGGAGGTCATGAATGAAAAATCGTACGACCTCGTCCTTATGGATTGTCAAATGCCTGAAATGGATGGATATCAAACGACAAGAAGAATTCGAAATGGTGCAGGTTCAATAAAAAATCCCGAGGTTCCTGTCCTGGCGATGACTGCTCATGCCATGAAAGGTGACCGTGAGAAATGTCTTCAGGCAGGTATGAGTGACTACCTTGCCAAGCCGGTCAGTCACAAAGATCTGTTGAAAATGGTTGAGCAGTATATTGGTCAGCAGTCTGAAATCACAAAAGTTCCCTCATCTACGACCACAAAAAAACCCCCCGAGACAATGACACATTGTGAGAATTCCGTTTTTCAGGAAAAAGAAATGCTTCAGCGGCTGCAGGATGACCGTGAAGTTGCATCGGTGATTATCGCCAACTTTCTTGTCGATATCCCGAACAAGATCGTAACCTTGAGATCAGCTATCGAGGATGGTCATAAAGAGTCTGCTTTTATGGAAGCCCATACCATAAAGGGATCAGCACTGCTTGTGGGTGGTACTCTGCTTTCCCGAACTGCCGAGCAGGTTGAAATGCTGTCCCGCTCTGGAAACCTTGCTGAGGCAGGCGCCTTGATGGAGGAGCTGGAAAAACAGTTCCTTCGTCTGAAGGAGTGTATTATTGCAGCCGGGTGGATGAATGAAAAACCGGCTGACTGCAGATAATTTTACTTCCGGCATTATCCTCCATTTTCTTCATCCATGTTTCCCGCAGCGGGAAAGAGAGGGGGAGTTGTTTCCGACCTTACAGGACAGGAGAAAATAGTATCTTTGAAAAGAAAAACAGCTTCGAGAGATTCGGGAAAGATACGCAGCCTCTTACGTGGTTTGCCGTTACGCTCCAGGATGTTTTTGTGAGTGTACTTTGTTGATGATCTCCAAGTCACTGTTGTTCTCCTCAGGATGCCTGACGGGGCAGAGCAACGGACAAAGGAACAGTAAATACAACCAGGAAACAGCAGGGTATGAAACTCGGATTTGTCGGACTCGGTAAAATGGGCTTGAACATGGTTGAGAATCTTCTCGAACATGGCCATCAGGTGGTTGCTTATGATCTTTCTGCCGATATTGTCAGGACTGCAGTTGAAAAAGGGGCGATAGCGGTCTCCGGTCTCGAAGAAATGGTTGCAAAACTAGGGGCGCCGCGCCTTGTTTGGCTTATGGTTCCTTCCGGTGATCCTGTCGATAAGACATTGTCATCGCTTCTTCCTCTTCTTGAGCGTGGGGATATGCTCATTGACGGCGGAAACTCCAATTATCACGATACTCTGCGAAGGAAAAAGGAGCTTGAACAAAAAGGCATCAGTTTTATGGATGTGGGAACAAGCGGTGGACTGGAGGGCGCAAGAAACGGGGCCTGCATGATGATCGGTGGAGAAAAAAATGTCTATACGGCACTCGAACCGCTGTTCAGTGATCTGTGTGTTTCGGGCGGATATGGCTACATGGGTGAATGCGGTACAGGGCATTTTGCAAAAATGGTGCATAACGGAATAGAATACGGTATGATGCAGGCTATAGGAGAGGGTTTCGACCTGCTTCAGAACAGCGGATTTTCTTTTGATCACAAGGAAGTGGCACGAGTCTGGTCTCATGGTTCGGTCATAAGGGGTTGGCTGATGGAACTTGTTGCCGGAGCATTTCACAAGGATGGTGAGCTTGGATATCTTTCGGGTGAAATTGCCGATTCCGGTGAAGGAAAATGGACAGTCGAGACTGCGCTGAACAAAGGTGTGTCGATCCCGGTCATTGCCGGTGCACTGTTCAGGAGGTATCGATCCCGTTCGCACGATAATTTTTCGGACAAGGTTGTGGCAGCACTTCGTCATGAATTCGGCGGACACGGTTTTACTGAACAAACAGAAAAGGATTGAACGGAATGAACGGTCACCTTGAACATTTTACCCTTGTTCTTTTCGGGGCGGCAAGCGATCTGTCATCAAGAAAGCTGCTTCCTTCTCTCTATAAGCTTGCCCGGTGGGATCAGATGCCTGACCGCTACAACATTATCGGGCTTTCAAGGTCTCCAAAAGACCATGAAGCTTTCAGGGCGGATGCACGAGAGAGCATTACCAGCCACGTCAAGGCTTCTGATGTCGATGAAGGGCAGTTGGATCGTTTCTGCAGGAACCTTTACTATGTTCCTGCTGATCTGACCGAAGCCGAGGGTTACAGCCGTTTGAGGAAGACGATCGAATCGCTGGTAACCGATATGCCTTCATGCAACAATCTTCTCTTTTATCTTGCAACGCCGCCCGGCCTTGCTCCGCATATCATCGACAATCTCGAACAGGCTGGACTGGGAGGCCGGAACCAGGTATGTTCAAGCTGGCGGAAAATTGTGGTTGAGAAGCCCTACGGATTCGACCTGAAAACAGCCCGTGAACTCAACGCGGTTGTTGCAAGGGTGTTCAACGAGGACCAGATTTACCGGATCGATCATTATCTGGGTAAGGAACCGGTTCAGAATATATTGATTTTCCGTTTTTCAAACGGAATGTTCGAGCCATTGTGGAACCGGCAGTTTATTGAAGACGTCCGGATAACCATTGCTGAAGATTTCGGTATCAGAAGCAGGGGGGCATATTATGAAAAATCGGGCCTGCTGCGGGACATTATTCAGAACCACGGACTTCAGCTTCTGGCGTCTGTTGCAATGGAGCCTCCGGTCGATCTGAGTGCGGATGCTGTTCGTGACGAGAAAGTGAAAGTGTTCCGGTCCCTGCGCCCTATCACCGAAGCAAATGTCAGGGAGGATGTCATTCTCGGTCAGTATGAGGGGTATCGTACAGAGAAGGATGTTGCGGCGTCATCTACTGTCGAAACCTATGCGTCGATCCGGTGGTACATTGATAACTGGCGCTGGAAAGGGGTGCCGTTTTACATGAAAGCCGGTAAAAACCTGGCAAAACGGGTCACTGAAATCGTCGTTACCTTCAAGTGTCCGCCCCAGAACTTTTTCGGTGCTCCTGCAAGCTGCAGTTACACCTCGAACCAGATTGTCATGCAGATACAACCGGATGAGACAATTGCAATCCGTTTCGGGGCCAAGCGCCCGGGCAAGGACCTGATTACCGATCCGGTGTATATGAAATTTGACTACAAAACGTCTTTTGATCATGAGCTGATGTCGGCCTATCAGCGTTTACTGCTTGATGCCATGGGAGGAGACCAGACGAATTTCATCCGCCAGGATGCCGTAGAGAGCAGCTGGAGAGTAATCGACCGCATTCGCGACCTTATATCCGATCCTGAATCCTACCCAGTTCACTCCTGGGGGCCTGAGCTGAAGCAGTGAGGAAGTAGGGGCGGGTTTCAAACCCGCCCCTGCGAAGCTCGAATGGTCTGGGAGAAAAAGTTTTTGGAGAATCGATCCTGATCATTTATAGGTTCTATAAGACCCATAAGTCCTATAGGACCTATAAGAGAGATATCAGGCAGTCTCCAGAAGGCCGTCAGGGGGGCCGACTTTTCGGGATGGCTGCCCTGTACGCCCTGTTCACAGATTGTAAATGACAGCTGGTTAGCCGTAAGGCTCTACTTCCCGTAAAACCAGAGAAGCTCTCCATGTTCGGGTTTTACCATTGCGGCAGGCAGATCAGGACGGCGGCATGAATCGATATCCAGAACAGTCTGTTCCTTGCTTTTTCCAACAACATAGAACAGGACCGAGCGTGCGTTATTGATCACCTGAAGCGTCAGGCTCAGGCGCCAGCCGGGTGGCGATCCTTCTTCGGCAAAGACCGGCAACACCCATCGCACCGGCTCCTGGAGCACTTGCCTGTGGCCGGGGAAAAGCGATGCGGTATGTCCGTCGCTCCCCATTCCGAGAATCACGATATCAAAAACCGGAAACGAATTCCTTATTCCGTGTTCTTGTGTTTCGAAAAAAGATCTGAGTTTTTTTTCGTATGACCGGGCAGCGTCATCGTGGCCGGATGTAACCTGCGGCATGGGGTATATATTGTTTTCAGGGATGTCGGTTTGCGATATCAGTGATTCGACAGCCATACGATAATTGCTTGCGGTATCGTTGTTCGCTACGCATCGTTCATCTCCCCAGAAAAGCATGGTCGAGGCCCAGGGCAGTGATACTGTGGCAGTATTGCCGGGAGGTGACGTTCCGGCAAGCCGTTGATAGAGTTTGCGGGGAGAATTTCCCCCCGCAAGAACAAGGGTGCAGCAGCCGCGGTTCGTTACGGCCTGACGAATCCTGTATGCAAGTGCTTCGGCAGCTGCGACTGCAATGTCATCCTCGGAACCGGTTTTGAGCATAGAGCGGTTTTCCTGAGAGAAGGTTTTCTACTGGAGGTTGTTAACCGCACGGACGACCTCGTCTCTGCTGAAGCCGTATTCTTCAAGAACCCTGCCGCCCGGTGCAGACGAACCAAAACGGTTGATTCCGATAATGATACCTTCATCAGTTGCATACTTGTCCCAGCCGAAAGGCGATGCAGCTTCGACAACAATGCGTCTCCTGATGGATGGAGGGAGAACTTCGTTACGGTATTCCTCCGGCTGTTGTTCGAACAGCTCCCTTGAGGGCATTGAAACAATACGGGTCGGGACACCGTCTTCCTGTAGTTTTTCCCGGGCCTCGAGGGCAAGATGAACTTCGGAACCTGTTGCGATGATAATCACCGGACGGTTTCCGTCTGTCGAAGGATTGCTCCATTCCGAGAGCACATAGCCGCCTTTGACAGTCCCATCTGAAATCGGGTGTTTATCGGGATCGAGCACCGGCAGACTCTGGCGCGAAAAAACGAGCGCGAAGGGTTTTCGATTTGTCAGGGCAATTTTCCATGCGGCCCTGGTTTCCTGTGCATCTGCAGGTCGAAGTACCGTCATTCCGGGGATGGAACGGAGCATGACCAGCTGTTCGATCGGCTGGTGTGTCGGGCCGTCTTCACCGACCGCTATACTGTCATGGGTAAAGATGAAGAGTGACGGCAGTTGCATAAGTGCCGCGAGCCTCAAAGCCGGTTTCATGTAATCGGCAAAAACCAGGAATGTCGCCCCATAGGGAATGAGCATTTTCGACAGGGCCATTCCGTTGATTATAGCGCCCATTGCATGTTCCCTGACGCCAAACCGGAAGTTTGCACCTCCGTAATTATCATGTTTGAAATCCGTCAGGTGTTTGACCTCGGTTCCCGTCGAAGGTGCGAGGTCTGCAGAACCACCGGCAAGAAACGGGAGTTTGCCGACAACAGCATGCAGTATCTTCGAGGACGCTTTGCGTGTCGCAAGTTTTTCGGATGGGGAGAAATCCGGTAATAGTGTCTCCCAGCCTTCCGGGAGCCTGTTGTGAAGCATCGTGTCAAGTTCGTCGGCAAGTTCCGGGTGTTTTTCGCGGTATGCCTTGAAAAGTTCGTTCCAGGCAGACTCTGCAGCACTTCCTTTTTCATGAACGTTGCTCATGTGAGCCCTGACCGGATCAGGTACATGGAACGAGCTTTCCGCCGGAAATCCGAAGTTCCGGCGAACCATTTCCGTTTCTTCGCTTCCAAGGGGAGCGCCATGCGAAGCGGCACTGTCCTGCTTGTTCGGGCTGCCGTAACCGATATTTGTACTTGCGATGATCATCGACGGTTTTTCGGTCACACGGCGGGCGCTCTCCAGAGCCTCTTCGACAGCCTCTGTATCGTTACCGTCAATGTTTTCGACATGCCAGCCATATGCGTCGAAACGCTTATGAACACTTTCGGTAAACGCAAGATCGGTAGAACCTTCAATGGAAATTCTGTTGTGATCGTACAGGCAGATCAGTTTGCCGAGCTTCAGGTGCCCTGCAATCGATGCGGCTTCCGATGTTATGCCTTCCATAAGGTCACCATCTCCACAGATGACATAGGTGTTGTAGTCAATGAGGTTCATGTTCTGGCGGTTAAGCCTTGTGGCACAATATCTTTCGGCAATTGCCATTCCTACTGCGTTTGAAAGGCCCTGACCGAGGGGGCCTGTCGTAGTTTCGACTCCGGGAGTATGGCCATATTCAGGATGTCCCGGTGTTTTGCTGCCCCACTGGCGAAACTGCTTGAGGTCGTCCATGGAGAGATCATATCCTGTCAGGTGAAGCAGGGCGTAGAGCAATGCCGAACCGTGGCCGGCTGACAGAACGAAACGGTCCCGGTTGAGCCAGTCAGGATTATGCGGGTTATGCTTCATGATTTTTGTCCAGAGGACATACGCCATGGGGGCGGCGCCCATCGGCATTCCGGGGTGGCCGGATTGTGCTTTTTCCACCATGTCAACAGCAAGCATGCGGATTGTGTCTATTGCCAGCCGGTCGATTGGATCATTATGCATAAATCACTCCTTTAAACAGATTGTTTCCAATGGGTTCCGGAGATGCCTTTTCGCTGCCGGTGGCCCATGATTGAAAGGGGACAAGGTTATTGAGACTGAACTGGAGAATAAGCGTCGCACGTTATTCTGACTCAGTTAATGTAGCATATACAGGTGTTTTATCCTGAGCGGCCTGGCAGGAAAGGTGTTTTTCGATTTATCGCACTTTGCCTGATAGCCGGGATTCATGGTTTTCAGGACCTGCTTGTGTTATCTTTCTTTCAGAAAACAAAACAAACTGCCATGTCTCTTATCGATGGTTACGGGGTTCTGGTCGGCATGCTTCACAACTATTTCTGCGATGACGGACGGGATGATGACCAGTATCATCATTGCAATATCCGCGTCGAAACCCCGGACGGGATCTTTCGTTGTGCCGTCGATCTTGACACCAAAAAAGAAAAAGACGGCATCCACTGGCGGACGCTGAATCTGGGCGACACCGATATGTATGGCCTTGTCGAACGCAATGCAGGTTGGCATTATCTTAAGCGAGAGCCCGAATCCGGTGCTCTCGACTATCTCAGAAGCCCGGAACTGCAGCAGACGGAGCGGTGTGAAAGAGTCGGGAACAGCAGGCGCCGGGGAGAAGATGAGGGGTGTTCACCCTGGAAATATGGTGACAGCCATGCTGCGTTTGATGATCTTGCAGCGATTCTCAGGCGTTCGGAGAGGCTGCTTGTTTTTGGTGAGCCGTTCAGGGTTGGTCGTGGTGTGCATAACATTCACCAGAACCAGGGAGATCCTGCAGACAGCCGCTGGTCCAGGGAAAACGGTATCTGGCAGGACGGCGCCGTCGCCGGAGTGGATCATGATAATCGGGTACGTGTTTTTCTCTCCCGGTTCAAAACCCAGGCAACAAAGACCGACGAACGGGGCAAGCCCCTGCATTTGTGACATGAATTTGTTGGGGTGCTGGTTTTCCGATCCGGTTGAGAAAAGACCAAAAGGACGAAAAGGACTTAAATGACAAAAATCCCGCCCCTACCAACTACCGGCTTTTCTTTCTTCTTTCGATCATCATTTCCCACATTGCATTATAGCCGTGAATATCATCGGTTTCACCGTTTTCATTATAGACCGGATAGCCCATGTTGTACCAGCGGAAGATGCCGCCGCTGAGGTTATAGCAGCCGGTTGCTCCGGATCCCCGGCAAGCCCCGGAGAGTTTCTGAAGCAGTTCTGAACTCCGTTGTCCCACAGAGCAGTAGAATACCACGTCTTTATCCGGAAGTTCTGTTCCGTATCGATTCAGGAATACTTCCGGTTTTGTGCCCGGGTCAAGGTGTTCGGCTCTCTTGAGATGGCTTGTGAGGTATTCGTCTTCGCTGCGCGTGTCGAACAGCAGAAGCGCACCGTTATTGTTATTCTCAAGTCTTGACCTGAGCGTTTCAGGCAGGAGCCCGTTTACCGGCCAGGTTTTTTCAAGAAGGCTGACTGCCGCTTCAAGTGCTTTCGAAGCGTTTACGATATTGCCGAGCATACTGGTTTCCGGTTTATCGTTATGTATTCAAAAACAACAGCTTGCAGGTAATGGTGCCTTTTGTTTTGCGATTTTGTGACAGGGGTTCTGAAAAAACCTCTCTATCTTTCCCCTGCAGTTAAGATTAACCATCAATGTCTATCAACCCCAAAAAAAGGAGACAGAAATGGAACAAGGTGCACAGCCTTTCGACTTCGGGCGTAAAATTGATCCGAAAATCTTTGAGGACATAACAGATAAAGGCTACGAGGTTGATCCCTCGAAATACCTCAAGGAAGGGTGGGAGCTTTTCAAATCCCGTGCGGGCGAGTTCATCGTTTTCACCGTGATCATTCTTGCGGCCTCATTCGTGCTATCGAATCTCGATTTCATAGGATCGCTCGTATCGGCACTGATCACTCCGCCGTTGTACGCGGGCATCATTATCGTTGCCTTTATGCTGCTCCGGCAGCAGGAGGTTCAGTTCGGGGATTTTTTCAAAGGATTCAACTATTTTCTTCCGCTTGTGCTGGCAGGTATTGTTTCAGGTATTCTTGTTACCCTGGGCTTGATTCTGCTCATTATACCGGGTGTTTACCTTATCGTGAGTTACCTGTTTGTCTCCATGCTGATTGTCGAGCATCACATGGAGTTCTGGCAGGCATTGGAAACAAGCCGGCAGATTGTGACAAAAAACTGGTTTTCGGTGTTCATTTTTGTTCTGATACTGTTCGCGATCAACCTGGTCGGAGCAATAGCTCTCGGTATCGGACTGCTGGTAACCATTCCCGTGAGCGCCTGTTCAGTCTGTGTCGCTTACAGGAAGATTGTCGGATTGCAGACGAAAACTGAACTGAAGGCGTGACGCTGACATTTAGTGCTGCTGTATGTATTGGCGATAAAAGGAAAAGCCGTTTTCATGCAGACGGCTTTTCCTTTTGTTATTGTTGTTCAGAGGTTTACTGGTTGGGAATCTGCATCCCCTCAAATTTTTTCTGCATGTTTTTCATCATTTCTTCCATCTCTTTCATGTTCTCTTCGTTCATCATCTCTTTCATATTTTCGAGCTGCTGCATGTCTTTGTCCGATATCTGCGGCACCATCATCTGCAGGGCGGATTCCTTTTTTGTATAACCTGAAGGGACGCTGAACCAGGACATGTCAAGGTTCTTTCTGTCGATTTCGGTAAACTCGACGGTTGTGCCGGATTTTTTCTCAAGCGTTTTCAGCGGGAAGCCGTCGAGGCCGGCTTTTTTCAGACGGATATCAAATGACGCGGTTCCCTTTTTTCTGCCGGGCTGCAGGCGTGCGAAGTCTGCGGCACTTATAAGGTCTTTTGTCAGCCAGAGCTCTGTTTCCCCATTCTCGTCGGTTATGCGGACATGAGTGCATTTGTAACCGAGCAGGGTCTCGGTCCCCAGCTTTTCTACCTTGAAATCTTTTTCTTCCTCTTTTTTCACCAGTGAGTCGAGATCCTCCATAAGCTCAGCCATGTTGATGACCGTGTAGGTCTTTTCTTTTTCATTGAGCGTGTACAGCATGTCAGGCTGGTCGACTGTGGTGAAGGTGATCAGGTGCATCAGAACGGCTTCCGATTCAGGATCTATGATATTGATTTCAAAACGTGTGCCCTTTTTCGAGATGTAGAGTTTTCCCTTTTGTGATCCTTCCGGTCCGGAGATTTGCATATGCATAATGCCTTCGAAGGATTTTTTGAACAGACCGTCAGTCAGCGGTCCGGACTCTTTCTCGGTCGCAACGTCTTTTCCGGCCTGGTCGCCTGCTTTTTGCTGACAGGCTGTGAGAGCCGAGAGGTGAAACAGAACAAGAAGTACCAAGGGGATGATTTTTTGCATGATCGGGATGTTTTTTAAATGAATGAAAGCCGTCTTTCGTGAACGGGCAGGTGACAGGTTTTCAGCAGTAATTTAGTGAAATAGGTGATTTTTCAATCCATTCCTGATCCACAAGAGGAGAAAGGACAAGTCCGTCAGGTACCTGCACGCATGGATAAGTGTTTACACAGGAACGTGCAAGGCCGGCTGGATTGGAAAAATTGTATCTTTCCTGCAAAGAGCTCAGTCCATTATAACCGGAGATACGTCATGTTTGTTCAAAGAAGAATTCCTGCTGTTGTTTTTCTGACACTTTGCCTGATGGTGTCTGCAGTACCGCTGTATGCCGGTGCTCAATTCGTAACAGTATCGGCGCAGGGGGTGGTGTCAGTCAAGCCGGATATTGCAAATCTGCAGGTCAGGCTGGCAGGAACCGCCGGCTCTGCTGAAAGGGCAACCGCCATAGCTGCCAATAAGTACAAGGCTGTTCAGCAGGCACTGAGAACAAACGGTGTCAAAGCGAGCGATGCCGTCACCTCATCTTTTTCAGTTCAGGAACAGTGGGAATGGGACAACTCGACCAGGAAGAGGATATTCAAGGGATACACGGCAACTCATATGCTGCGCGTGACGGTCAGGCAACTCGACCGGACGGGAAAAGTTATCGATGCTGCTGTAAAGGCAGGTGCGGATGGTATACCGACTATCGGCTTTTCCAGTTCGATCTATCCTGAAAAGCGTCGCGAAGCTCTTGCCGAAGCTGTTCGGAACGCACAGAAAGATGCCAGGGCCATGGCTTCTGCTGCAGGTATGTCACTGGGGTCTCTTCAGGAGATATCGTCCGGTGCCTCACCGGTTTTTCCTGTGGCCAACATGGTAAGAGGTGCTGAAGAAAAGATGCTGGCCTCTCCGGTTTCAACAGATATTTCTCCCGGGGAGCAGCAGATCCGGGTGACTGTCATGTGCCGATGGATTCTTGAGGGGAGATAATTTGCAGTATTGACAAGTATTCACTAAATTCCTCACTAGTGTTTTCTGCACTGCAAAAGCAGATGCGGCTTCGATGTCGAAAAGAGCCGCTTTTGCAGAAAAGACCGTCAGTTTTATGGAGTGCATTGTTAGTCATGATCCCGCCGTTGCTCCGTAACAAATGTACAATACAATATTCCGACTGGCATGTGTCATGCCGGTTAACATGTATCAGCATGTCTATCACGTCTGAGTGAAGGATCAAACCAGGAGAAGATTTTATGGTAAAGGTTACGAGACTTGTCAGTATGGTTATGGTTTTGTCTGTTCTCCCGTTCATCAGTGCCCTTTCATTTCCGTCCTCTCATGATTTTTCCCGAACACTGGCATTTCTCAACCGGACTCCCGAACTCAGAAAAAATGTCGATCAGACTGTTCTTCAAAATGCTGTCAAGGGATACTATACGCTTAAAAGCAAAGGTATGCTCAATAATGACGGGGTGCTTACCATTATAGATTACAGCAAGCCTTCGGTAAAAAAGCGTCTCTTTGTCATCGATATGGAGCGCAAGCAGCTTCTTGCTTCATCTCTTGTGGCTCACGGAAAGAACAGCGGTAAGGACCGTGCAGTAAAATTTTCAAACGTTCCCGGATCGTTCAAAAGCAGTCTCGGTTTTTTTGTTACCGACAGGACATACAAGGGCAAGCACGGGTATTCTCTCAGACTGCGAGGGATGGAACGAGGTATTAACGACAACGCTCTCATGCGGAATATCGTTATGCATGGAGCAGACTATGTTTCACCCGACTTCATAAGAAAACATGGGCGGCTCGGCAGGAGCCTCGGATGTCCGGCATTGCCTTACTCTGAATACCGGCAGGTTATCGATCTTATAAAGGGCGGATCCTGCCTTTTCATTCACCATGGTGACAAGAACTATCCTGGACGTTCCCCGCTCCTTAATTCCGGCTATTCTCTCCAGAACCCTGCCTGACAGACACACCATGCTCTGATACCGGGCTGAGGTATTTTGTTTTTCAGCGTTGCCGATAGAGGGAACTCTGAATACTCTCTCAGTTGTTTTCTTCAGTACATTTACTGCCTCATAACCGTGCAGTCATTCTGACGGAGTGTGTGTTTTCGGTTTTCCAAGACAAATATCGATTCTTATGACAGTATTGCTGCTGTTTATCCTGGTGCTCAGTCTCGTCGTTTCTCCTGATGTTTCTTCGGGGGCGCAGCGCGCGGAACAATCCCGTGTGATGGCCTTTACAAGCGAGTCCGGTGCATTCTATGAACTCAGGGAGGGAATCCGATGCCATATTGAGCAGCTCGAAGAGGATGCTGCGCTGCATTTCGGGCGTGACAGAGTGGCATTTAACGGGCTTCTCGCTGATTTTTACAGGTCAAAAGAGTTCATGCCCGTCTGGAAGAAAAAGCGTTCGCAAGTCAAGGCGCTCCTGCGTGCGATCAGATCTTCAGAAGCCGACGGACTTCGTCCCGAGGACTATCATCTTGCTGCGATTGAAAAATTGTACAATAATAAACCTTCCGATGCTTTTCTGCAGGCACGTTATGAACTGCTGCTTTCCGATGCGGCCTTCAAGCTTGCCTATCATCTGCTGCACGGCAGAGTAGATCCTGAAAAGATTGATTCCAACTGGAATATTTCAAGGGGCTCCAGCGGCGAAGGTCTGGCCGACTGGCTTCTTGACGTTCTTGAGAGTAACTCGCTTGAACAGTCGATGGATGCACTGAGACCCGATCATCCGCAGTATATCCACCTGAAGAAAGGGCTGGAAAGATATCGCCGGATAGTCGATGCAGGAGGCTGGAACAGTATTCCTGAAGGGCCGTCGCTGAAAAAAGAGGGCCAGTATGATCCGAGGATTCCCTCATTGAGAAGAAGGCTCGAAATCACCGGTGAGATAAAACCGTTTGTCAAGGTTGATACCTCGTTTGCATCGTCAGCCCTTCTGTACAGCAGTGATCTCATCGAAGGGGTCAAACGTTTTCAGAAGAGGCACGGTCTCGAGGTTGACGGGGCTGTAGGCCCGAAGACGCTGAGGGCTCTCAACGTTTCCGCTGCAGAACGTGTCGACCAGATCCGTGTCAATCTCGATCGTTACCGCTGGTTTATCCAGAAACTCGAACCGACATACCTCCTTGTCAATATTGCGGGATTCAGCATACAGTATATCAACAACGGCGCTCTTGCCTGGAGATCCAGGGTTATCGTGGGAGAGCCATTCTGGAAAACCCCCGTTTTCAAGGCCCAGATGCAGTATGTGACGTTCAATCCGTCCTGGAATGTTCCACCGGGAATTCTGAAAAAAGAAGCTCTTCCGGCAATCAAAAAAAATCCCGGCTATCTTGCTGAAAACGGGCTTCAGGTTATTGACAGCAACGGTCGTTCAGTGCACCCGGATTCGGTTGACTGGGCATCCTACGGTTCAGGTTCACTGCCTTACCGGCTGCGGCAGCCTCCCGGATCGCGTAACGCGCTCGGCAGGGTCAAGTTCATGTTTCCCAACAAGCATCATGTTTATCTTCACGATACGCCGGGCAAGCACCTTTTTGACAAAAGCACCAGGGCATTCAGCCATGGGTGCATCAGACTGCAGAATCCTTTTGAACTGGCATCCATCCTGCTTGGATGGAAGGACAAGGATATTCAGGCGGTTATTGCAAAAGAAAAAACAAGAACGGTCCATCTTCCTGAGAAAATTCCGGTTTTTATCCTGTACCTGACATCGGTAGCGGATGAAGAGACAGTTTTCTTCAGTAGTGATGTGTACAAGCGTGACAAAGCGGTTCTTGTCGCTCTTGAGAAGCCTTATCCTTACAAGAGGGTGGAAAGCTGTGCTTTCTGAGCGTTGTTGCCGGAACAGAGAACGATGACCGTTTTTCCAGAGGGCAGTCCCGATGCGCAGGGAATGTCTGCATTTTGGGAGCGTACCATGTTACCTGCAACCGGATACACAGGGGGGACAGCTTGTTAACGGCAGATATTCACGGTGTCCTAAATTGAGCGATTGTCGAGCCCTGTGAAATATTCGGTCTGATTTCACGGGGTCGGCATTTCCCGGCTTGTCGGGGTTTCAAAAAATGCGGTTCTTTATCAGTTTTTACGCTCGCCTGACAGGTGATGGAGAGACTTTATACAAAAACGGTATAACAGATTGTTTTTAATATGCTTACTATTATGGAGCATCCCGACGAGTCGGGACGATCAGTTTAGGGGTGTATAATTCAGGTTTGGTGCAAGCCATTTCTCGATATCCCCGATGCTCATGTTTTTACGCCGGGCGTAGTCTTCCGCCTGGTCTTTGCCAATGCTGCCAAGAATAAAATATCTGGCTTCAGGGTGTGCGAAATAAAGGCCGCAGACCGAAGCAGCCGGATTCATCGCAAAGGTTTCTGTCAGGGTGACACCTGTATGCGCTTCGCTGTTGAGGAGATCGAAAATGAGCGGTTTTTCAGTGTGGTCGGGACATGCAGGGTATCCCGGTGCGGGTCGGATACCCCTGTAACGCTCGGCGATGAGCTCTCTATTCGACAGTGCTTCGTTTGCAGAATATCCCCATAGTTCAGTGCGGACCTTCTGGTGCAGCATTTCAGCAAATGCTTCTGCAAGCCTGTCGGCAAGCGCCTGCACCATGATTCGATGGTAGTCGTCGTGAGCCTTTTCGAATTGTTCCTTCAGTTGCTCGACACCGTGACCAGCAGTAACCGTGAACCCGCCGATATAGTCCTCTATTCCGCTTGATTTCGGTGCGATATAATCTGCAAGAGCGACATTCGGTCTGTCTGGTCCCTTGTCGGCCTGCTGACGCAGGGTGTGCAGGGTGCAGAGAACGGTTGTTCTGCTGTCGTCGGTATATATCTCGATATCGTCGTCAACACTGTTTGCAGCAAAGAGACCGGCCACTCCTTTCGGCGTCAGGCTTTTTTCCCTGCATACGGTGTCGAGAAGTGTGCCGGCGTCCTGGAAGAGTTTACGGGCCTCGGTTCCAAACGTGCTGTCATCGAATATGGCGGGATATTTCCCGTGCAGTTCCCAGACACCGAAAAACGGTGTCCAGTCGATATATTTCCGCAATTCCTCGAGTGAAACGTCGTTGAGGACAGTTATTCCGGGACGGTTCGGTTTCATGACAACCGTATCCTCCCAGGAAATGCCGATCCTGTTTTTTCTTGCATCGGCTATACCGAGGTACTTTTTCGATGCGTTTCGGGCTTCGTGACCGGCGCGAAGGGTTTGCTGTTCTTTTTTCAGATCGGCGACATAGTTGTCGTGAAGCGATGCTGTCACGAGGCCGGCAACAGCAGGGACGCTGCGCGAGGCGTCGAGAACCTGGACGACCGCCCCCGAATAGTTAGGCGCTATTTTTACAGCCGTATGCATCCTGGACGTTGTCGCCCCTCCTATAAGGAGAGGTACGTTCATGCCTTTCCTTTCCATTTCTTTGGCGACATGCACCATTTCGTCAAGCGAAGGGGTGATCAGGCCGCTGAGGCCGACCACATCCGCGTCTTCTTTTGCCGCGGCTTCAAGGATTTCTTCACACGGTTTCATGACGCCGATATCAATGACGTCATAATTGTTGCAGGCAAGAACGACCGCTACTATGTTCTTGCCGATATCGTGGACATCGCCTTTGACGGTCGCCAGGAGTACTTTTGCCGCAGGTTTGCTGCTGCTGTTTTTTGCTTTTTCCTCTTCTATGAAGGGGATAAGGTAGGCAACCGCCTTTTTCATGACTCTTGCGCTTTTGACAACCTGCGGCAGGAACATTTTTCCTTCTGCAAAAAGGTCGCCAATGGCATTCATGCCATCCATCAGGGGACCTTCGATAATGTCGAGCGGGCTTGAATACTTTTGCCGTGCTTCTTCTGCATCATCGTCGATGTAGTCTGTAATACCCTTGACAAGTGCGTGCCGGAGCCTCTCTTCAACGGTTTCGTTTCGCCATTCGGCCTGCTTTTCCCCGTCCCCCTTTTCCTCCTCCCTGACGGTCGCTGCGAAGTCGACCAGCCGTTCGGTCGCGTCGGAACGCCGGTTGAGGAGAACGTCTTCGACTCTTTCAAGCAGTGCTTCGGGAATCTCGTCGTAAACGGCAAGCTGGCCTGCGTTGACAATGCCCATGTCGAGTCCCTTGCCGATGGCATGGAAGAGAAAGGCGGCATGCATTGCTTCACGAACGGGATTATTGCCGCGGAACGAAAAAGAAACGTTGCTGATGCCTCCGGAAACTTTTGCGTACGGAAGGTTTTCCTTGATCCAGCGGACCGATTCGATGAAATCGACGGCGTAATTGTTATGCTCCTCAATACCGGTTGCCACGGTCAGAACGTTGGGATCGAAAATGATATCCTGAGGAGGAAAGCCGATCTGGTCAGTGAGGATCGACCAGGCTCTCCCGCAGATATCGATACGGCGCTCGAGGGAATCGGCCTGGCCTTTTTCGTCAAAGGCCATGACGACGGCGGCGGCACCGTACTGCATGATTTTTTGTGCTCGTTTCCTGAAGATTTCCTCTCCTTCCTTGAGACTGATCGAATTGACTATACATTTGCCCTGTGTACAGCGGAGGCCGTTTTCGATCACACTCCACTTCGACGAGTCGATCATCAGCGGTACTTTTGCAATTTCCGGCTCGGAGGCAATGAGGTTGATGAACTCACGCATGACTTTCTCCGAGTCCAGCATCCCTTCATCGACGTTGATGTCGATGACCTGGGCGCCGTTTTCAACCTGCTGACGGGCGATGGAGAGCGCTTCATCGTATTTTTCTTCCTTGATGAGGCGGGCGAATTTTCGCGATCCGGTGACATTGGTCCTTTCACCGACGTTGATAAAGCCGGTTGTCCGGTTTACAAACAGAGGTTCCAGGCCGGACAGGCGCAGTTCCCGGCTGGGCTCAGGTCGTTGACGGGGCGGGACTGCTGCAACTTTTTCGGCAATGGCACGTATGTGATCCGGTGTCGTGCCGCAGCAGCCGCCGACAATGTTGACAAATCCCGACTCTGCAAAATCTGCGATCATTGAAGCCATGTATTCGGGGGTATCGTCATATTCGCCAAATTCGTTCGGCAGACCGGCATTCGGATAGACGCTGACAAAACTTTCTGCGATATCCGAAAGCGTTTCAAGAAAGGGTCTCATCTGCCTGGCTCCAAGTGCGCAGTTCAGGCCGATGCTCAAAAGCCCCGGTGTGTGCGCCAGTGATACCCAGAGCGCTTCGGTTGTCTGTCCGGAAAGTGTTCGCCCGCTCTGGTCTACGATCGTGCCGGAGATCATGACCGGAAGTTGTGTTCCGGTTGTTTTCGAGAACTCGTCGATTGCATAGACTGCAGCTTTGCAGTTGAGGGTGTCGAAGACCGTCTCGACAAGAAGCAGATCGATTCCTCCTTCGAGCAGGCCCTCGAGCTGTTGCCTGTAATTATCTACAATCTCCTCGAATGTGACGGCACGGTAGCCGGGATTATTGACGTCGGGCGAAAGGGAGAGTGTCTTGTTTGTCGGCCCGATCGATCCGGCAACGTAGCGGGGTTTGGAAGGATCTTTTTTTGTGTACGCGTCCGCTGCCCGCCGAGCCAGACGGGCGGCTTCGACATTCAGTTCTCTTGTCAGGTGTTCTGCGCCGTAATCCGACTGGGAGACAGGATTTGCATTGAAGGTGTTGGTCTCGATAATGTCGGAACCTGCGTCGAGGAATTCGCAATGGATGTTGTAAATGATCTCGGGCTGCGTAAGGACGAGAATGTCATTGTTCCCTTTGAGGGGATGGGTGTGGGCAGCAAAGCGTTCGCTTCGGAAGTCTTCTTCTTCGAGCTTGTATCTCTGGATCATGGTGCCCATTGCACCATCCAGCACGAGTATTTTTTTTTCAAGTATGTTTGCGGGTTTTTCCTTCATTGTCTCCTGAGTTGCACATAAGGACAGGCAAGCCCTTTATGACCTGTTACTTCATGGTCGTATCTTCTTCTCTTCTGCGACAGAAATTCCTGACAATAGCATAAAGGGTGGAATATACGCATTCTCTCTCAATTCGTTGAGATCAGAATAGCTGTGCAGCCTGTTGCTCAGGCTCCCCGATGCCCGCTATGAATCCAGCCCTGTACAAGGAGTATTGTTTCGTTGTTGATCTCGTGCCCCATGGCATATTCGCGGTAGGTCAGAGAGTCCACATGTTTTTCAAGCCACAGCCGGGATTTCCTGCCGTTCGATACCGGCAGGACGTCATCGTGAACACCATGGACGACAAGGAAAGGAAGGTGCCGGAATCGTTCGGGATCAGCAGGAAGACGCATTGACGATTCCGGAAACTGTCCGCTCAGCGCGATAACACCGTGAAACAGACGAGGTTCGGCAAGTGCTGCAAGGTAGCTCATCACGGCACCCTGGCTGAAGCCGAGCAGCCAGGTTTTTCCCTGCGGCGGATTGTATGTATCCCTGAGAGCATGCAGGAATTCAAGCAGCCTGTTCAGAGCAGTTTGAGCCTCTTTTTCGTCGACGGTGATGCCTTCAGGAGTGAACGCAACGGGAAACCAGCCATACATTTCCGGTGCAAACGCAAGCGGTGCTCTCGGTGTTATGAAACACATGTTTTGATCGAGAAGCGGGGCAAGCTGCATGAGATCTTTCTCATTGCTTCCGTAACCATGGAGCATGACAAGGAGGTCTCCCTCTGATTTCTCAACGGGCGGCAGGTAGAGGTAGGTAAGGGATGACTGGTGACGCTGAAGCATGGAAGAGTTGTTGAATTGTTGAGTTGTTGAAACGACTGCACATGAACAAAAGGTGGCTCGGTTATTCCATCATGTGGGGTCGGGGAGTGCTTCCTGTATTATTCCTCCGCCGATGACCTCGTCGTTACGGTAGAAGACCACGGCCTGGCCGGGGGTTACCGACTGTTTCGGTTTATCGAAAAGTACTTCGACCGTGCCTTTTCCAAGAGGAACTATCCTGCAGGGTTCCTCTTTGTCACGGTAGCGGATACGTGCGGCACATAACAGGGGGGTTTCCGGTCTGTCGATTCCGATCCAGTTCATGCTGCCGGCCTTGAGTTTCCGGCATTGCAGGAGCTCTTTTCCACCGACGTGTACCCGGTTTGTATCGGGATCGAGCCGGTTGACATAAAGCGGTTTTGGTGACGAGACGCCGAGTCCTTTTCTCTGGCCAATGGTATAGAACGGATAGCCGGCATGATAGCCGATGACGCTTCCCGACGGATCGACGATATCCCCGCCTTTCAGCCGTTCTTCAATGCCGGGCAGGGATGATGCAAGGTATTGCCTGTAATCGTTTCCCGGAACAAAACATATTTCCTGGCTCTCTTTTTTTTCAGCGGCTTTGACCCGGAACCTTCGGGCATGCTTCCGCACTTCGGTTTTCGTGAGATTTCCGAGCGGAAAAAGAGTCCTTGAGATAT
The DNA here is from genome assembly GCA_028277225.1 of Chlorobium sp. GTDB lineage: Bacteria > Bacteroidota > Chlorobiia > Chlorobiales > Chlorobiaceae > Prosthecochloris. The sequence continues at coordinate 101,256 of JANQHB010000030.1, read as the reverse complement.
CCCCGGTCTCGAGCATCCAGAGAAAATAGCTTTGGTCTTTCTGGTTGTCGCTTCCCTTGAAAAGACGGCAGGAGCCATCGTTACATTCGATTCGCGCGTAGTGCCCCGTTGCAACGGAATCGGCCCGGAGCAGCTCCGCTCCTTTGAAAAGCCCTTTCCATTTGATCAGTTTGTTGCAGACCATGCACGGATTCGGAGTTCTTCCACCGAGGTAATCGTGAATGAAATAGCTGATGACATCGTTGTGAAAGCTGTCGCTCAGGTTGAGCGTGTATACCGGGAAACGAAAATCTTCAAGGTCGCTGATGACCATGGGGGAAGGTGAAAGGTTCGGGTTCTCTTCTGTATTGTCGAGAACTTTGATATTGAGACCCGTAACGGTGAATCCTTCCTCGATAAGCAGGCATGCCGCAACAGCGGAATCGACACCTCCCGAAATGCCGACAATGACATGGTTTCCTTTGTTCATACGTTCACCTGAACTGATCGTTTCAACTGATTGTGTATCCGGGTCCTCCTCCTCCTTCGGGTGGAGTCCATGTTATGATACCGTATGGATCGGCAATTTCACAGGTCTTGCAATGCAGGCAGTTGGATGGCGAAAGTCTGAGTATCGGGTCTGCATTGTGATCGATCGCATACACTCCTGCCGGACAGAAATGCCGGCAGGGATTTCCATATTCGCGTGTGCATTTTTCGGTACAGATATCAGCGATGCTGTCCGGCTCGATAAGAAGGTGGCAAGGCTGGTTTTCTTCATGAACCGTTCCTGAAGCGTAAAGGTTTGCTTCTTTTGAGAAGAAGAGGATATTGTCGGGACGGAACGAGTCCTTTTTTTTCGACCAGTTTCTGTATTGTTTTGAGCCGGGCCGCAATGTGCCGTCTTCTTTTATCTCTGTATTGCCGGTTGGAGCGAGCCTTGGCACCTTGAGCGAGAGTCCCGCACGCATGAGCCCTTTAAAAAGCCCCTGGTCGAATGCCTGGCGGTAGTTTCTGGACTGCCGCATTTCTTCGTGTATGGCCGACCGCTCCAGTTTGTTTCTATACGTGAGAAGTGATGCTTCCGAAAAGTCATCTTTCAGCAGGCAGGAGTAGAGCGTTTCTGCAGCAAGAATTCCCGAGTGCATTGCGAGGTGAATGCCTTTGAGGCGCTGCATATTGACAAGACCCGCTGTCTCGCCTGTAAGCAGAAAGCCGGGACCGGCAGGCCTCGGCATTGCGTCATAGCCTCCCGAGGTGATGGATTTTGCGCCGTATTCCAACAGTTTCCCTTCCGCAAGCAAGTGTCGGATGGACGGATGCTCTTTGAAAAGCTGGAGATTGTAGTGAGGATCGACCACCGGTTGTCCAGGGTCGGCTGAAGTGACAAATCCGAGGGAGATTTCTGTTTCGCTCATGGCATAGAGCCAGCCCCCGCCGTAAAGAGAAGAGGGGAGCGGATAGCCGAACGTGTGGAGTGTTGCTCCGGCGTCAAGACGTCCGGGAGGGATTTGCCAGACCTCCTTCACTCCGGTTTCATAGCGTTGGTCCTCTTCGTTCGGTGACAGAGCAAAAGTCCGGTCGAGTTGGCGAAACATCGATCCGCGAGCCCCTTCGCCAAGCACGAACGTTTTCGCGTTAATCTCTATTCCTGGTTCGGCCGCTTCCCCGGCATTTCCTTCTTTGTCGTATCCCTTGCCATCGGTTATAATCCCTTTCAGCCGGTTGTTGTCGATGACAGGTTCCACAGCCGCGGTCGAGTCTAGAACAGCTACTCCTTCAGCCTCGGCCATCCCGGCAAGCCAGGAGCCGAACCGGCTCAGCGAAACAAGAAAGCAGCCGTTGTTTCGGAACGGTTCGGGAAGGTAGGGCAGCGCGTATTTTCTCTTTTCTGTGAGAAAGCAGACAGAATCCCTCGTGACTTCTGTCTGGATAGGACACCCTTTTTCAACATAACCGGGGAAGTATTCTTCAAGAACGACCGGGTCGATGATAGCCCCTGAAAGCAGATGCGCTCCGGCATTTTTCCCTTTGTCGATAACCACTATCTCCGGAGCTGCTTCGAGGTCCTTACTTTTGTTGACAAGCTTTTGAAGGTGAATGGCTGCCGTCAGGTTTGCCGGTCCCGCACCGATAAAGACAATGTCAAAATCAAGTGATTCTCTTTCTTCCAGCACGATGTAAGCAGCTACTTGTAATTACACATGAATGTTGCCTGATTGAACTGTCAGTCTCGAGGATGGATGTGGATTCTTCTTTCCTGCCCGTTCAACAACTCAACAGTTCAACATTCTTCACAGCAATATACCGCTGAGAAAGACGGTGGCAACGCTGAAGTATATGATTATGCCTGCAACGTCCACAATTGTCGCAACAAACGGGGCAGAAGAGGTCGCCGGATCAAATCCCCATCGTTGCAGGAGCAGTGGAAGCATAGAGCCGGCAAGGGTTCCCAGGAGGACGACACCTATAAGCGATACGCCCACAGTATATCCGACGGTAAGCCATTCGATGTTGTAAGAGCCGAGAATGACCGACCAGAAGACAACCCGGAATATTCCGATAAGACCAAGGAGGCTGCCGAGTGCCAGGCCGGACATGATTTCTCTTCTCATCACTCTCCACCAGTCCTTGATGGTGATTTCTCCCAGGGCGAGAGCCCTGATGATAAGGGTTGCCGCCTGTGATCCGGAGTTGCCGCCGCTCGATATGATCAACGGGATAAATGTTGCCAGAACAATCGCTTTTGCCAGTTCATCCTCAAAAAAAGCCATTGCCGAAGCAGTCAGCATCTCGCCGAGGAACAGTACGACGAGCCAGACGCCCCGTTTCTTGATGACCTCGAAAACGGGAAGGTCCATATAGGGCTCGTCAAACGCTTCGACACCGCCGAATTTCTGGATGTCTTCAGTCTCTTCCTCCTCAGCGACGTCGAGCATATCGTCAACGGTGACGATGCCGATCAGGTAACCGTTCGAATCGACAACAGGCAACGCCACGCGGTCGTAACGCTTAAATGTTTCCAAAGCGTCCTGCTGATCCTGTGTGGCCGTCAGCGTGATGATTTTCTCCTCGGATATGAGGGTGTCTATCTTTGTATCAGGCTGGGCAAGCAGGAGCGAGCGGGCGGTGAGGTCGCCAATCAGTTTTCCATAGTCGTCTACGGCATAGATCACATTGAGGGTTTCACTCTCATGGCCGAATTTTCTTATGTAGTCAAGGACTTCCGAAATGGTCCAGGTCTTTTTGACACTTATGTAATCGGGCGACATGAGACGTCCGACACTGTCCTCCGAATAAGCAAGCAGTGTTTTGGCTATCTTGAACTCTTCGAACGAGAGCAGTTTCAGCAGTTCCTGAACGACGGTGCTCGGGAGTTCCTCGAGCATTTCCGTTCGGTCATCGGGGGACATGCTGTTGAGGATATGGGTGACATCTTTTTTTGTAAGGGCAGCAAGAAGGTTCTGCTGGGAATCGATGTCGAGGTATTCAAACGTCTGGGTGGCTGTTTCTCTCGGAAGAAGCCTGAAAAGGATAGCCTGTTCGTTTTCAGGAATGTCGGAAATGAGTTCGGCAAGGTCTACCGGAAGCCAGTCGGTAAACAACCGCTGCAGGGCACTGAAATTCCTGCGCTCTATCAGATCCCTTATTTCAGGGAGGATTGGCGTTCCGATCATGTTGGACCATTTTAAGAGCTTGCCTTAAAAAGAAATAAATTTTTCAACTTTCCAACTGCATCTTTTTTCCTGCACCTGGAGTTCCAGGTCTGGCTTTCGAAACAAAGGCGTTTCCGGCAAGGTAACGTCTCCATAAAAGATCGGTGCTTTTTGAAATACCGATTCGTTTTGATGAAGAGACCGTCTCATCCGGCTGCAGGATGCCGTCTTCCATGAAGACGGTCCGGCCCGAAAGACTCATGCCGTTATGAGCAAGCGTTATTTCCATTGCTTGTGTGAGTTTTCCGGGTCCGTTGGTCAGGTTCGTTTCCTTGCAGGTTTCCCGGTTTTGTTTCATTGCCTCCAGACCGGCAAGGGGTTCCACTGCCCGAACGAGAACTGCTCCGGCTATACCTTCAGGTTCTGAAACGATATTCATCAGGTTGTGGCAGCCATACGTGAAATATACGTAAAGTGTCCCGGGAGGCCCGAACATGATCCGGTTTCTTTCTGTTCTGCCGCCGAAGGCGTGGCACGCCTGGTCGCCTTCGGCCAGATATGCCTCTGTTTCAACAATCCTGCCTTTGTAGAATCGGCCGTCAGTTGTTTTATGGACAAACACCTTGCCCAGAAGACGTTCGGCTAAAAGGAGCGTCGGCTGTTTGAAGAAATCACTTTCCAGGCGTATCATCAGGCAGCTATCCTGTTATGTGCAACTGTAAAGACCCGGTGCAGGATTATGTTTGTAAAAGTGCACGCAAGTATTATTATAACCTAAACTGATCGTTTCAATAAATGCTCCATAATAGTAAGCGTATTAATGACAATCTGTTATACCAGGTTTGTATAGTAATTATCCCTCACCTGTAAGGTTGGTCAAAAACTGATAGATATCCGCATTTATTGAAACCCTTCGGGATTGTCGATCATGCTACATCTACTTCGTTACAGGGAACTTGCGGTAGTTCACTACAGCTGCATTCCCTGTGCCTTGCATCTGTAGCATGCTCGACAATCGCTCAATTTAGGTATAATTTAGCAAGTCGAAAATGATGAGCAACAGTATAGAATTACAAGGAACAGGATGGGCAGAGTTATTGCGATAGCGAACCAGAAAGGAGGGGTGGGAAAGACGACGACGGCAGTCAATATCGCCGCTTCCATTGCCATTTCCGAGTTCAGGACACTGCTTATCGATATCGATCCCCAGGCGAATGCAACGTCCGGTTTCGGACTCGATACCGAAGAGGAGATCGAGAACACGTTTTATCATGTCATGGTGCAGGGAGGTGATATCAGGAAATCGATTCGCTCATCGAGCCTTGAGTTTCTCGATGTCGTACCGTCCAATGTCAATCTTGTGGGCATGGAAGTGGAGCTTGTCAATATGCACGAAAGGGAGTATGTGATGCAGAAGGCACTGAAAGAGGTGCGGGAAAACTATGATTATATCATTATCGACTGCCCGCCTTCTCTCGGCCTCATTACACTCAACTCGCTTACTGCGGCGGACTCAGTGCTGATACCTGTCCAGGCTGAATATTATGCGCTCGAAGGCCTTGGCAAGCTGCTCAATACGATCAATATCGTCAGGAAGCACCTCAATCCACGGCTTTCGATAGAAGGTGTTCTGGTTACCATGTACGATTCACGCTTGCGCCTTGCGGGGCAGGTTGCCGAGGAAGTGAAAAAATATTTCAAAGATAAAGTCTACAAAACCTATATCCGCAGGAACGTCAGGTTGTCAGAGGCCCCGAGCCATGGCAAGCCTGCACTGCTCTATGATGCCCAGAGCCTTGGATCAAAAGATTATCTCGATCTTGCCCAGGAGATTTTCCAAAAGGACGGCAACATCAAAAAATTCAAGGTCAAACGCAAGGGTAACTGAGCTGTTGCCTGTGATTGAACTTCCGGTCAGACAGGTGTCAAAACCGGCAGTCAGACGAGGGGCGTTTCTCCATAGCATTGAGAGCGGAACGAGATATAAACAGAAACAACAGGATATGGCCAAGAAAGCGCTGGGCAAAGGTCTGAAAGCCCTGATTCCCGATGAAGATATTCTCCCGCCTAAAAAGAGCGGTGAAGACGTCCCTGCTTCGGAAGGTTCGATCGGCAGTCTGCCGGTCGACAAAGTCATGGTGAATCCTTTCCAGCCGAGAAAGGATTTTGATGAGGAAGCCCTGGAGGAACTGACCAATTCCATCATGGAGAACGGTATCATTCAGCCGATAACGGTCAGCAGGGAAGGTGACGGTTATGAGCTCATAAGCGGAGAACGGCGTCTTCGTGCGGCCAGAAAAGCAGGATTCAGATTCATACCGGGCTATATTATCGAATCCCATGAAGATGAAGGCAAACTTGAACTTGCACTGATTGAAAATATTCAGCGTGAAGACCTCAATGCCATCGAAATAGCCCTTGCGTTGAAGAGCCTTGTGACAACCTGCAATCTGACCCAGGACGAGGTGGCTCAGAAAGTAGGCAAGAACCGTTCGACCATCAGCAATTTTTTAAGACTGCTCAAGCTTCCGGCAGAAATACAGGACAGTATCCGTAAAAAAGAACTGTCATCCGGGCATGCCAGGGCTCTGATCAACCTTGACGGCCGCAGCCAGCAGATCAGGGTCTGGCAGCAGATTATCAGCAAACAGCTTTCTGTCCGCCAGACCGAGGAGCTTGTCAACAGGTTCTACAAGGAGGCTGACCGGAAAGCGGAAAAAATGAAAAGATCCATGGATATCTCGCCGTTCGAGCAGGTCGAGTCAAGACTCAGAGAAAGGTTTGCGACAAAAGTCAGGATTGTTGAAAAAAACAGGGGGAAGGGAGAGATTCATATACAGTATTTTTCGGAGGATGATCTGGAACGAATTCTTGAACTATTGAACAATGAATAAAAGAGCATCTGCAGTAGCAGTCATCAGCGCATTATTGGCAGTCATGCTGCTGCCCTTTACCGTTCTTGGAGCCGATCCTGTTTTTCCTGACAACCAGGAGAATGCCGCTTCAATCAGGGGAGCGCTCCTCGAAGAAACACGGTCTGAAGAGGCTGTAGTGGGCCATGAAGGCGATTCACGGATGAAACCCTGGAAGGTTGCGATGATATCGGCAGTTCTTCCCGGCTACGGTCAGGTTTACAACGGCTCCTTATGGAAAGTGCCCGTTCTGTATGCCCTGCTTGGATATTTCGGTTACAAGGCAATTGACTACAACGACTCCTATGCCGATTTCAGGGACAGATATGCACTGGACCCCTCCGGTCCCGATGCCCAGGCGTATCGTGACGAACGTGACCGGTACCAGGAGAAACGTAATCAGCAGCTTCTGTTTCTGGTGTTATCCTACCTTGCAGGTATCGTGGATGCCTATGTCGACGCACACCTCTACGATTTCGAAGCTATTTCCGAAGAGGGGATTTCATCGGCTTCCGGATATGAAGAACCATACCCGTCCGTCAGCGTGAGCCTGAAATTCTGAGGGATATTGTTGAACTGTTGAATTGTTTATTCCATCAACAGGTCGTTATTTTGTGAATTGACATAGCAGCAGCAGTCCGGTTAAGACAATTCAAAAATTCAACAAATAAACAACTCAACATTATTATATGAAGTATACGCTGGTGGGATATGGTAAAATGGGGCAGCAGATCGCCGGTATTGTGGAAGCATCTGACGACCATGAAATTCATGCTGTTTTCGATATCAATACGGAGATAACAAAGGATTGTTTCAGTGGAAGTGACGTTATCATAGATTTTACCGTTCGTGACGCCTTTCTTGCCAATTTGCCGGCATTGCTTTCGGCAAAAGTCCCTGTTGTCGTTGGAACCACAGGTTGTGACGCTGATATGGCGCGCCTCAAAGATGAGGTCGAACAGGCTGGTACGTCGTTGCTCTATTCTGCTAATTTTTCGCTGGGTGTCAACATATTTCTTCGAACCGTTCGCCAGGCCGCCGGAATGATCGAGCCGTTTACTGAATTCGACATAGCGTTTTCCGAGCAACACCATACCGCCAAAGTGGATTTTCCGAGTGGTACGGCATTGAGAGCTGCAGACATGATTCTCAAGGCCAATTCCCGCAAGAAAAGCATTATCAGCGACCTGCCGCACGATACAACAATAAAGCCTGAAGAATTGCAGGTATCAGCCGTCCGGATCGGATCGGTGTTCGGACAACATGCCGCTCATATCAACTCGGAGTTCGACGACATCGTCATTTCGCATACCGCAAGAAGCCGCATGGGTTTTGCCGGCGGTGCTGTTCATGCAGCCGAATGGCTTGCCGCAAGGCACAAGGTTCAGCCCGGATTTTATACTATGGACGATTTTCTTGACGAGGTTCTCGGCTGAGATGGACTGTTCGGAAATAAAACTGAGATCGATCGCTATCGGTGCGTTTCTCATACTTGCAACGACGACGATCCCCATCCTCCTCTTCATCAACATCATTCCATTTGCAGGCATCGTTCTCAGCGGTGCTGTGGCTGCATGGTACTATATCGTCATGTGCCAGGTCAAGCTCAGCCCATCTGAAGCGTTTGTTTTTTCTGCTGTAACGGGCATGGCAGGCAGCGTGTTATCGGCTGCAGCGCAGTTTTTTCTCGTGGAGTTTTTTGATTTTTACCCAGGGAAAAAAACAGCCGTTGCGTTGCTTGAAAACTCCAGGACCGGCTCACCTGAAAACGACAGCATTATCGATCAGATGCTTGAAACGCTCGATACACCGCTCGAGATGAGTATTCCGGTTTTTATTACAGCGGTTGTCATAAGGACGATTTTCTTCGCTCCCGCAGCCGGACTTGGTGGCGTCCTGACGGTCTGGTGGCTTAAACGGCAGGCGAGGAAGAAGTAGTCGGCAGTGGGCAGTCTTCAGTAGGCAGTCGGCAAGTTGTAGGGGCGGGTTTGAAACCCGCCCGTACGGAGGTCGGACGGCTAGAGAAACAGGGGAAGAAGGTGCTGGGTGTTAGGTGGGGGAGATCGTGAATCGTGATTCGTGATTCGTAAATCGTGAATGGGGAAAGATAGTTCTTGGTTCTCAGTTCTTAGTGGGAAGAATGCAGGGGCGAAAAATCTTTCGCCCGATCAGAGTTCGGTTTTTGCGAGGGGCCGGTAAATACCTGCTGAAGTGCTGATGTTTTGGTGCATCATATAGGTCCTATAAGTCCTATAGGTCCCATATGCATATCGCGCATTCATGGAATTATTCACCCCTGCAGTCGGTGAAAACCGGGAAACCGGAGACCGGTTTTTCCGGTTATTATGGAAGAGCCTGAAAAACAGCAGATATGCCGCCCGCCGACAAGATTTTTCATTGACGGCGGAGGAAAGCAACATTCAATGGAGAATACTTTGATGTCACTTCTTTTTTCTTCCACGACGCTTGGTCCTTTGACGCTGAAAAACCGCCTGGTGATGGCCCCCATGACCCGAAGCCGGGCTGACGGGAATATCCCCGGCAGTATGGTGGCCGACTACTACGAGCAGCGCAGCAGTGCAGGTCTTATCATTACCGAAGGGACCTCGCCTTCACCGAACGGGCTTGGTTATCCAAGGATTCCGGGGATCTATTCTCTTCAACAGACCCATGCCTGGACCAATGTCACCCGGGCCGTGCACGGTCGAAGCGGAAAGATTTTTCTCCAGATCATGCATTGCGGGCGTATCGCGCATCCGTTGAATATGCCTGAAGGCGCACGCATACTCGCGCCGTCATCGATGGCCGCTTCGGGAGAGATGTATACCGACGTCAATGGTATGAAGCCGTACCCGGTGCCGGAAGAAATGACCGAAAAAGATATCCGCGATACTGTCGAGGAATATGCTGTGGCTGCCAGAAGCGCATTCACCGCCGGATTCGACGGTGTGGAGATCCATGGCGCGAACGGCTATCTTGTCGAACAGTTCATTCGTCCGAATTCCAACCTGCGCAAGGACCGTTACGGAGGGGGTATAGAGAATCGTGCGCGTTTCATGCTGGAAGTGGTCGAAGCTGTAGCCGACTCGATCGGCGGGGAACGGGTCGGTATTCGTCTGTCACCTTTCGGGGTGTTCAACGACATGCCGCTGTACGACGGGATGGAAGAGGAGTACGGCTATCTCGCACAGGAACTCGACAAGACCGGGATCGCCTACATTCACCTTGTCGATCATTCATCCATGGGCTCACCTGCCGTGCCCGATTCCATCAAGGAGACGTTCCGCAAGGAGTTCAGTGGAGCACTGATCCTTTCCGGCGGTTACGATGCCGCCCGTGCGGAAAACGATCTCGCCGCAGGAAAATGCGATCTCGTGGCCGTTGGCCGGCCATTCCTTGCCAATCCCGACCTCGTCGAACGCTGGCAAACAGGCGCTCCCCTCAACGATCCTGATACCGATACGTTCTATTCCTCAGGACCGAAAGGGTATACGGATTATCCGTCGATGGAAGGGTAGGATGCTTGTATAAGCCTCCGATAGTGCAGAAACGCTTTCAGGTATCGGTCAAATCCAGTATACTGTTAAAATCCGCCAGGTTAAAAAGGAAGAGCTATGGAGACGTTGAAACAAAAAGCGATAAAGGTAATATCAGAATTGCCGGAAGATGTTGATATGGAAGAGATTATGTATAAGCTCTATGTGATTGACAAGGTCCGAAAAGGAGAAAAGGCTATTGAGGAAGGAAAGAAAATCTCAATTGGGGAGCTGAAAAAAGAAGCTGCATCGTGGTAATCTGGTCAATTCCTGCAAGGGATGATTTGAAGAAAATCCATGATTATATAGCTCTGGATTCAAAATACTATGCCCGCCAGGTAATTGATGCCTTCATTGAAAAAGCAGAGTCGCTATTGGAATTCCCTGAAATGGGGAGAAAAGTTCCAGAGGTTGGTGATTCTAAAATCAGGGAAATTGCCATTTATTCCTATCGTCTGATTTATAAATACAGTACGAATGGCATTGAAGTGCTGACTGTAGTGCACAGTAAACAGATTTTTTCCGGTGTTTAAATAAGAAGAATCTATGTGCATTCATTATAGTAGTGTTTACCCAAGGCCCTTGTAATATCTCCTGTCAACCTTTTCCGTTCCCGCCAGAAGTTGCCATTCGCTGATACGAGTTATCATGACCGGGGTTTTGAGCCTGCCGATTTCCTGTGAGAGTTTTTTCGTGACCACACGTAATCACCCCGTGCAATTGAGATGTTCCCATCCCAACATCTTCGCCACTCTCGCGCAGTTCGAACGGCGATTGATCCAGGAGCGGACGCAGGCTGGATTGAAAGCGGCACGGGTAAGAGGGAGAAGAGAGGACCGTCCAAGATTTCTCCGAATGATCCGAAGGTCAAAATGGCGAAGAAACTGAGCAAGAACTTCAGTATCAGCATCGGGGAGATATGCAACACGCTGAAGATTTCGCGTGCGACGTATTACAGGTTTCTGAAAAATTGGGAGTGATGGTGATGGAGTTGTAATCCGAAATCTGTAGAATCTTAAGTTTCCATTACAGACGTTTTTCTGGTGTTGACAATACTATCCCGCGCTGCAACGATGCTTGGAAAGAAGTTTAGCATCGAGCTGGAGGGATGGGGCTTGCTATCGATGGTATCTTTTTTTCGGTAATATTACTTTGCAGGTGGGCTGCTATTACTTACTTTTAGAAAGAGGTCGTCCTGTAAGCTGTGATGATAGCACAATAACCATGCCTCCAGATACTGAAACACGAATACAATCCGGCGTAACTTCTCGGGAGAGACAGCACCATTCTCCGAAACAATTATTCAGCGTGCAGTAAAAGAAGCTGTTGGCAGGGCGGGTATTGTCAACATGCCACATGTCATACGTTCAGGCATTCATTTGCGACGCATTTACTTGAGGCCGGATATGACATCCGAACCGTTCAGGAACTACTTGGGCATAATGATGTGCGCACCACCATGATCTATACGCATGTTTTGAATCGCGGGTCGTCTGGTGTACGCAGCCCAGTTGACGGGCTGTGAGCAGTGTTCTTGTGCCGATCCGTATAAGAAGTAGAAATAAAACGTAACGCGAAGCTTAAATTATTAAATATTTGAGGTTTAGAGGTTTTTTTCTGGCGTTTCAATTGCGTCTTATATGGGCTGAAATTCAAAAACCCGCAGTTTAGGCGGATCAGTATAAACTATGTTAGAGCAAGAGGAGGTTAAAAGATGACATCATCAATTGCGCCCCTATCACCGGGCGATAGGAATGCCGTCATTGATATCTTCAACTATTACGTTGAGAACTCTTTTGCCGCGTATCCTGAAAAACTAGCTCCATATGAATTCTATGACACATTCCTGGATATGTGTCAGGGATTTCCAAACGGGACGTTAAAAAACGAATCTGGTGAAGTCGTAGGCTTTGGAATGCTGAGACCATACAGCCCGATACCAACGTTTTCAATAACCGCTGAGGCCACGTATTTTGTCAAGCAAGAATATACCGGTAAGGGACTTGGCACCATCTTTCTCGAATACTTAATTGATGGAGGAAGAAACAATGGCATCAAAAGCATCCTTGCAAGCGTCTCCTCACTGAACGATGGTAGTATGAGATTTCACGCACGACATGGGTTCGTAGAATGCGGCAGATTCAGGAATGTCGGGCAAAAGCGAGGACAGGTGTTCGATGTTGTCTACTATCAGAGAATGCTCTAACCATGCGCTAAAGTCGGACCGGGGGAGGGGGCGCCTGCGCCGTTTAAGGGAATACGTCATTAATCAAAGAACCAGACTTTTAACACGGCAGTGCTTGTTCGCCTCCGGCCGCTTAGCTTAGTCGTTAGGCATGCGTACAATTTCGTTTTGTTTTGAGGAATGAGGTGTCAGTAAAATCAGGCAACGAAGAGATAGTTCAACCAGAATCCACTCGCCAGTGGGTCAGATTAGTTGTGGCATATCTCCTTATTCCTCTGATTTTATTTATATGTGCTGGGGATATTGGTTGGTTGCAAGGATGGATCTATTCCTTACTAATACTAGCCGCTGGTGTAGGCGGACGTGTGTGGTCCGAGCATAAGCATCCTGGTATAACAGCTGAAAGACAGAATAGAGAAAGTTTTCATAATGCAAAGCCCTGGGACAAAGTTCTAGCTCCACTGATGGCGGGGAACGGGTCGGTATTCGTCTGTCACCTTTCGGGGTGTTCAACGATATGCCGCTCTACGATGCCATGGAGGAAGAGTACGGTTACCTTGCCCGGGAACTGGCAAAAAGAGATCTCGCCTACATTCACCTCGTCGATCATTCATCCATGGGATCGCCTGCCGTGCCCGATTCCATCAAGGAGACGTTCCGCAAGGAGTTCAGTGGAGCGCTGATCCTTTCCGGCGGTTATGATGCCACCCGTGCAGAGAACTATCTCGCCGCAGGAAAATGCGATCTCGTGGCCATGGGAAGGCCGTTCATCGCCAATCCTGATCTCGTCGACCGCTGGAAAACTTTTCAGTCATCCATGGAGAATTGAGGAGATTGCTGCTTTTTATATAGGACTTATAGGTCCTATGGGTCCTATAGGACCTATGAATATTGGTTTTCAGGACAGAGGACTATTTCAGACCATCTTTCCTTGCTTTCAGCCGAGCCCTGGTCATTCTTTCCCGTAACCCGCATTCTTTGAGGAAGTCTTTTTCCAGCTTTTGAATTTGTCTGTCAAGCAGATAATTGGCTTGATGAATCAGGCAAATCGCAATGTTTGCAACGACATCGGCTGATCGTGTCTCAACAAACTTACGGTAAGCCTTAAAAGTATCTTCATTCCGGCGTCCGAGATTTCTGATATACAGTGCTTCTCTTGAATCCTTTTCCCAGGCAGCAAGGTCTCTGACTCTCAGATAGTCATAATAATCCTGCAACAGTTCCTCCATGCTGGCTCTTGCCACGCCGGTCAGTTTGATTTCCATCTCCTTTGATGTTCCCGAAGCTTTGCAACCTTCTACAATGTTCTGTTTCCCTGAACGGGCCGCTTGCACCATCTGGTCTATCGTCCTGTCTCCTCTGGTGAGGAATCGTCTGCAAAAACGATAGGTGATGTCATAGACGATCTCGGTTTTTCGATATGTGAGCAGCTCTCTGTAGTTGCCGTGAGGAAGGATTATTTTTGTCATGAGGCAAAGCTTATGGAAATAGGGCTTATAGGTCCTATGAGTCCTATAGGTCTTATAAGCCAAATATAATGATTCTGCGTAAAAACGACGTTATAATAAGAGCTATTTCGAGACGACCGTCTTGTAGTAGTTCCTGTCAATCTTCTCTGTTCCGGGCAAAAGATGCCATTCCTTGACGCGGTGTATCTCGACAGGTGTCTTGAGCTTGCCGATCATGCCGGAAAGCGTTTCCGTGATCCCGGTATCCGAGGGAGCTTCATTACCGGCCTCGATGAATGCCGCCGGTCTGAAGCCGAATTCGGGATCGGTTTTCGGGACGACGATCGCCCTTTTGACCTCCGTCAGTGAGCAGAGTGCCCGCTCGATCTCTTCCGGGTGGATATTCTCGCCTCCGGAAATAAACATGTTGTCCGTTCTGCCGGTAACGGCCAGTTCTCCTTCGGGCGAAAGCGTTCCGGTATCGCCTGTGTGGAACCAGCCGCGGTTGTCGGTTTCGAGAACCGGCCCGTTTTCAGCGAGATAGCCCTGGAAGAGGCAGGGACCCTTGACAAGGATCTCGTCTCCCGTATCGATGGCGAGTTCACGATACGGCAGTACACTGCCCGCGGTGACGGTGTTGACCGGACCGGAGGTCGTAGTGATCTGGGAGCTCATCTCGGTCGATCCGTAGGTGAGATAGACCGGGAGGCCGGCAGCGTCGGCTTCTTTCAGGAGTGCAGGCTCCACGGCACTGCCGCCGAGCAGGATCGCCTTGGCCGCTTGCAGGCAATCGAGGGATTCACCGTCTTGCAGGAGCCTGTAAAGCTGTGTCGGGACGAGCGAGAGGTGCGTTATGCTGAAGCGCTTCAATGCAGCGGCCAGGTCCGTTTCAGGTTTTGCTACGGCAAGCGAGCCTCCTCCGAGCAGTGAACGGAACAGCATGGCGTACCCCCCGATGTGGAAAAGTGGAAGTGAAAGCAGCCAGCAGTCGCCGGGTTTGAACGGGATGTTTTCATTCGAACCGAGTGCACTGTAGTAATGATTGCCCAGAGTGTGAACGGCGGCTTTCGGGTTTCCCGAACTCGAAGAGGTGTGAATGACCGATATGGGATTGTTGAGTTGTTGAATTGTTGAGTTGTTGAACTGTTGCGTCGTTGATGTGTTGAACTGTTGAACTGTTGAATTGTTGAACTGTTTTGAAAGTTTTTTCGCTGAAAGGCTTTCGGCGATAAGTGTTTCGGGATCGAGTTTCAGGGGGTTTGAAAGCTGTTCAGTCATGTTACGGGGTCCGATAAGAGAGGCCGGTTTCAGGCGGTTGAGCATTTCTTGAAGCCGCGATGCGGGAAAACGGTGGTTCAGAGGCGCAGCGGCAGAGCCGTTTCTCAAAAGGGCGAGCAGCAGGAGGAGCAGTTCGGGGCTGTTGGGCATGCAGACAGCGGCAATGCGTTCCTGCCGAACGCCGTGCTGCAGAAGCTTTTCTGCTATGTGCAGGGTTGCAGTTTCGAGCTCCCTGAAGGTCAGCGTGTTTTCTTCGGTAACCAGTGCGAGATTGTTGTCGAAACGTTCTGCCGCGGTTGCTACAATGTCCATGTTTCAAGCAGTTCGAGCCTCGAAAGGTCGGGAGTGAGGCTGTTGCGGTATGTTTCTTCGACAGGGAGGCTGCCGTTTTCTGCATGAACCGGATCGATGAGGATGTCCCGGCTGAACTGATGGAACGTGTCGAGGCCGCATGCTTTTGGCCTGCCGGTAATTATCGCGGCAAGATGAGCGTAGAATCCGATGCTGACGCCCGATTCGTAAGCCGAACTGAACACAGCAGGGATGCCTTCCCGTTCAGCCTCGATGGCAAACCGGATCGATGCAGACAGGCTGCCGAGCCTCGAGGGTTTGATGACGATGCCGCCAAGGCAATCGTGCGGTATCCGGTTCCATATCCCGGGATTCATCCAGAGCGATTCGTCAAGAGCCGATCTGATGCCGGTTCGTTCGAAAAATGCCGGCAGGAGTAGCGGATCGACAACAGGTTCTTCGATATAAGCGATGCTTTCTCCGGGAATGGAGCTGAAAAACGAGCATGCGTCGTCAAGACTGAACGACCGGTTGCTGTCGAGACGAAGTGAGATATCGTTTCCAAAGGAAGCTTTCAGTGCGTTTACCTGATCGGCAGCAAGAAGAGGTTCGGCAGCGTTCACCTTGAGTTTGAAAGTGCGGTACCCCTGGGTGTAATACTCTTCCGCCATGGAAAGTACCGACGGGGTCGTGCCGAAAAGGAGGGCGTTGAGCGGCAGTCTTTCGGCGGCCTCCGGCGTGTTTTCAATCGTCGGACGAATACCGGTAACGGCCGATTGAAGGTTCAGGAGCGACAGCTCAATACCGTTGCGTACTGACGGGTACAGGCTGTCCGGCAGGTTTTTACCGGCATCGGGTATCGTCAGGTTGCCGAAGGTGAACTCTGAGGTCTTTATTGTCGAAGAGCACTGTTCAAGCGCTTCTTCGAGTGTTTCATCATGCAGTCCCGGTAATGGTGCTATTTCGCCGAAACCGCTGTGCCGGTTGTCGGGAGTCCGAAGGCAGAGAAGCAGGCCATCCCTTGTGCCGAGGCTGGTGTTCCTGACGGGAACCGGCCTGACAAAAGGGATGGTGTAGCGGTATATGGAGGCGAAACCCGGCTTCAAGGTCGTTTCGGGAATTTGCCGAAATCGGGTTTGCGTTTTTCCACAAACGCATTTTTGCCTTCCTGCGCTTCTTCACACATGTAGTAAAGCAGTGTGGCGTTACCTGCGAGTTCCTGCAGGCCTGCCTGTCCGTCACAATCGGCATTGAGTGCGGATTTGAGGCATCGCAGTGCCAGGGGCGAGTGCTGGAGTATTTCCCTGCACCATTGTACGGTTTCCTCTTCGAGCCTGTCGAGCGGAACAACCGTATTGACAAGCCCCATTTTGAGTGCGTCTTCTGCGTTGTACTGGCGGCAGAGGTACCAGATTTCCCGGGCTTTTTTCTGGCCGACGATGCGGGCCATGTAACTTGCCCCCCACCCTCCGTCGAAGGAGCCGACTTTGGGGCCGGTCTGGCCGAAAACCGCGTTGTCGGCAGCTATGGTGAGATCACAGAGCATATGGAGAACATGGCCGCCGCCGATCGCGTATCCCGCGACCATTGCGATGACGGGTTTCGGGCAGTTGCGGATGTTGCGCTGGAAATCGAGCACATTCAGCCTGTTGACGCCTTTTTCGTCTGCGTAACCGGCATCCCCCCTGATTTTCTGGTCACCTCCGGAGCAGAATGCCAGGGGACCTTCTCCGGTCAGGATGACAACGCCGACGGTTTCGTCGTTACGGGCGTCTTCAAGCGCCTCGATCATCTGGACAACGGTCTGGGGGCGAAATGCGTTTCTTCTTTCAGGCCGGTTTATCGTGATCTTTGCGATGCCTTCAGCTTTATGGTAGAGGATATCGGAGTGTTCTCCGTATTGAACCCATTGTATAGTGCTCATGATGCCTGAGTTTTGCTTTCAGATTACCTTGTCGTGTCTTGCCGGGCAGCCATTCATGGAACGCGTTCGAGAAAAGCAAGCAAGTGTTCGAGGAACAACGGCCTGTTTTCAGTATGCAGCGTATGGCCGCAGCCGGGAAAGACAACCATTTGCGGACAAAACGACAAATTAACCATTTGGCGCCCAATCTCAACGTATTTCAAGTCTTTTTCCCCGGTAAAACAGGTTGCGGGCAACCTGTTTTCTGTAATCAGGTCCCACAAGGAAGGTTGGTTTCCGGTGCCGAGTACCCTGAGCGAGGCGGCAAGCCCGGCAGGATTGTTTTTCCGGCGCTGTTCAAGAATTGAAGGGAAAAGAGAATGGTTTTTCAGCGGAGAAAACAGAGGCAGATTGTACCATTTGTCCAGAAACGTCCCGAAATTCGCTGTGATATCTGCAGCAAGCTTTTCATCGCTTTTCCGGCGCAGAGCTCTTGCTTCAGGTGTTTTCAGGCCTGGTGAGGAAGAAACAAGCAGTATGCTCCGGAACCGCTCCGGATAGCGGAGGGCGAGATAGAGAGCAAGTCTTCCACCCATCGAATAACCGACAAGATGAAGCGGGTGAGGATGAAGCGTCGCGGATAGTTCAGAAAGGCTCCTGCATACTGTTTCAAAGGTATCTTCTTTCGGGTCGGGAGCGGGACTTTCCCCATGTCCCGGGAGGTCAGGCATAAAGCAGCAATACCTCTTCTGCAGCTTTTTGGCATGGTGCTGCCAGTCGGCGCCCGAGCCCAGAAATCCGTGAAGCAGCAGTATTCCTGGCAGAGTCCTGCTTCCGGAGCAATGGACATTGTAGCCCAGGGAAGATGTTTCTATGAACATAGGTGCAGGTCGATCTGTTTCAGAAGCAGATCGTTGAGTTTCTTGTGCTCTTCGAGGTTCTGTTGTCTCGAAGACGATATTTCGATGATCCCGGACCTGTTGGATCGGCACATGGCGGCGTAACAGTCGATAAACTGCCGGTTCGTGGCGGGATTTTGGTAGTCAATTCCAAATGTTTTGGCGGCGGAACGGATACTGTAGCTTTGCGGTGTCCCGAAAAACGGTTCGAAGATATCTTTCTCTGAGGCAATGGGAAGGAACGAGAATATGCCGCCGCCGTTATTGTTCAGGACCACAATATGGACCGGGCAGCGCTGCGATTGCAGAAGTGTCAGCGAATTGATGTCGTGCAGGAAAGAGATATCGCCTATAAGCACCGTAACAGGTGCATCGGTTCCCTGGGCAAACCCGACAGCGGTTGCGATGTTGCCGTCGATGCCGCTGGCTCCCCTGTTCATGATACAGCGGGGGACATCGCTCCGGGATCTGCGGGCGGCGAAGGTGTCCATATCCCGTATCGGCATGCTGTTGGCAAGGAAAAGTCCATGGCCTTGCGGTATCTGATCGGAAATGATTCTCGATGCGTTGATCTCATTGACCGGCTTTTCCGGTGCAGTCCACCTGTCAAGTTCTTCTTCGATCTTCAGCGAGGTTTTATTCAGGGTATGAATGTCCGGAAACGTTCTTTCGACACGCGATGCAAGACGAAGGGCGCAGTCGCCCGGAGGTGTTTCGATCTGCAGGGTGACGTTGTGATCGGGGTTGAGACGGGAAGGACTGCCGTTGATGACGATGAAGTGTCTGGGTTGCCACTTTTGTACTGCTGCAGGAAGCCTTTTGCCGACAAGTTTGCCTCCGAAATGCAGGACAAGATCGGGTGTGAATGATGCGGTGAATCGTTCTGACAGCAAAAGCGGCTGAAGCGGGTATCGTTCTTCACGGAGCCGGAGTCCGGACGAGATGTCGGCATAGAGCGGAACGTTCATGGTTTCTGCGAGGGAGAGGATCTTTCCGGCCTCGTCGTCACTATCGAGGTTTCCGGCGGTAATGAGAACAGAGGATGCTTCTGCCACTAATCCATGCAGATGCTCTATCGTGCTCTTATCGGTTGCCGTGTGTCTTTTCGTGAAACCTGTAAACGGTTTCTTTTCCGGAGTTCTTTTGTCGGGCTCCCGGTTCCAGGAGTTTTCAGACGGTAGAGCGACAGGGTCGAAGGGTTCCCTGAAGGGCAGATTGAGGTGTACCGGTCCCGGAGGGGTTCCAAGGCTCTTTCGGACAGCTTCGGTTATCGTCGACAGGAGTGCTTTTGCAGGGATCGCTTCGGATGGCTCGGAAAGTTCCATATGCCATCGCGTATAGCTGCCGAAAATACCCTGCTGCCGGATGGTCTGGTTTGCGCCTGTATCAAGAAGTTCAAACGGACGGTCGGCCGAAAGGACAAGCATCGGCTGGTTGTCGATCGAAGCTTCGACGATTGCGGGAAAATAATTCGCAACTGCGGTTCCGGAGGTGCAGAC
Organism: Chlorobium sp.; assembly: GCA_028277225.1. Taxonomy (GTDB): domain Bacteria; phylum Bacteroidota; class Chlorobiia; order Chlorobiales; family Chlorobiaceae; genus Prosthecochloris. Next base: position 81,670 of record JANQHB010000030.1, on the reverse strand, counting down.
AAGCACGGCCGGTATGGCTGTCGCGCGTGCATAGCCGAGCGCGAAAAATGCCGCTGCCCGTTCATCGGGAAAAATGCCGCAAATCGTTCCTTCATGTCTCGCTGCGGCAGCGGTCAGCGGAGTCGAACGGGAGCCGGGAGAAATGCAGAAACGGGAAATGCCCTGCCGCACAAGTTCATCGACTATCAGTGTACTCCATGCAGTCGTTATTTCTCTGTTGGTCATCAACCTTCAGGCCTTCTGGCGTGTTATGGCAAGAATGTCAGCGATTTTCTGGTCCACCTCTTCCCATTCGGCGGCAGGATTTGAACCTCTTACAAGTCCTGCGCCCGAATAAACATAGAGCTTCTTTTCCGATGCTACGGCCGACCGTATTCCGACAGCAAATTCGGCGGAACTGCCGCTGATCCAGCCGATGGGAGCAGCATACCATCCTCTGCTGAACGGTTCGAGGTGTATGATTTCTTCGAGGGCCTTGTTTCTCGGAACCCCCCCTACAGCGGGTGTCGGATGAAGGGCGTTGAGAACAGCCTTGTCATTGCACGATTCGGGGTTCAGGATCGCACGGCATTGAGTGTAGAGATGCACCAGGCGATTGAGCTGCAGAGCCTGCACATCTTCTTCCATATCGATCGAGCTGCAGATCGGTTCAAGTTCCTTTGCAATGGTATCCCTGACAAATTTGTGTTCCCTGATATCCTTTTCCGAATTAAGGAGCTGTTTACAGGCATCGACATTTCCCTCTTCGATCGTTTGCATGGAGCATGTCCCTGCAAGGGCTTCGGTCAAGAGTTCGTCACCGTTACGGCGATACAGGCGTTCGGGTGTGAAACTGAAAAAGGCCGTGTTTTTTTCCGGTTCGAAATGGTATCGGAATACAGAGCTTTCCGGATAGGGGAAATTCAGCAGAAAAAGCAGTGGAGGGAATGCTTCTTCGAACTCGAGCAGGGTTTGTCTTGCAAGGATGATTTTTCCCATCAGGCCTTCTTCGAAGCACTCGAGTATCTGCCCGCAGGTTTCAAGCCACTGTTTACGGTCAGGCAAAAACGTTGTTGAGCGCAGGTCCGGGAGATTCCGTGGGGCGCTGTCTGTTACGGTGCATATGGTGCCGAGCAATTCAAGAATGCGCCGGCTTTGCTTTTCAGCGGGTTCTTCGGGTTTTGTCACCAGTGAACAACTGAGAGAATGTATGTCGTTCACTACGGAAAGCTGTACTTCCGGAAGAATAAACAGGAATGACTTGAAGGCATGCCATTGGCGATCCTGCTGTTCCTGGTTGTTGAAAGAAAAACCGCCGAAGAAACGGGTGCCGGGGTCTTTTTCAGCCAGTTTGCGCTGCAGCGTGTTGAAGCTTTGGCTGTTTGGTCCTGTCGTGTCGAATTCTATTGTATCGGCTTTGCCGATACCGGCTACGATATCGTTTTTTTCCCTGTTTGACCAGAAGAGTTTCGGATAGTGATCCTGATGGTGAAGCCAGAGAAGCGGATCGACCGGTTCGACAGGGATCGAAAATGTCTTCTGATGGGGGACAGAAAGATGTTCAGCAACAGAAGCATAGTCCCGAACCATGTGCTGCAGTGTGTTTACAGCCATATCCATCGGAAGGGGTTCGGGTTCGCCGCCGTGATCTTTGCTGTAGCTCACTTGTTTCATGAGTGCTTTCTGCTCTTCAGTCATCTTTTTCCAGATGCCGTTCAAGAGAAACGGCAAGATAATTGTTTTTATTCTGAAGCCATGCATAAATTTCCCTTGCTTCTGCTTTTCGCCCTGTTCGGATATAGCAGATTGCAAGATTGTAATGCGCTTCTTCGAACGCCCTGCTGTTTTCAATTGCCTGCAGGTATGCCTGAATAGCAGGCTGATATTGTTCGAGCTGGAAATAGACATTGCCGATATCATAATGTCTCAGAGAGTCGTCAGGGGCGAACTCGAGGCTTTTGTGGAAATATTCGAGAGCCTCTTCATAGTTCTTGTCATTGAAATAAGCCGCCCCGAGTGCAGGATAGACATTCATGGCGGTCCTGGGATTGAGGGTGAGCGCTTTTTCATAGGAACCGATTGCCTGCTCATACTGTTGTCTTCGTGCATAGGCGTTACCGAGAGTAATGTATGCCTGCGGATCGTCCGGACTTTTCCAGACGGCCTGTTGCAGGTCGTTCAGTTCTTTTGAGGCTGAATCACATCCGCTGAGAGAAAGAAACGCAGGTATGGTGAGAACAAAAAAGAGTAATGCCAGAAATGGTGCCCAATGTCGGTTGATGCCGGTCATAACGGTCGGTAGTTACAAATACAAGTGTTATCCCTTGCGGGTGATCGGTCCAGGCTACATTTGTCAATATATACATATATCTGTGATGATTGAATAGTTGCGGCCTTCAGGGTAACGGTGTCCCGTCACGCGAAACCCTGATCAGGAGGCAGGTGTCGATCCGAAGAAACATGCTTTTCGAAAGAGATCATCATATTGTTTCGGCCAGCAGGAGAACCGATATTCCGGCATTTTATGCCGAATGGTTCGCCCAAAGGATCCGGGAGGGATACTGCAGGGTGGCAAATCCGTTCAATCCTTCAAAGATCAGGGAGGTCTCTCTTCGCCCCGAAGATGTTGCGGCAGTTGTTTTCTGGACGCGAAACACCAGGCCTCTACGCCCGTTCCTTGCCGAAATGGACGACAGGGGATACAACTACTATTTCCTCTACACGATTACCGGGTATCCGAAGCATTATGAACCCGGGATGCCGTCGTCTGATGAATGTATCGACGAGTTTCTTACCCTTGCCGGCCGGATCGGGCCTGAAAAGGTCATCTGGCGCTATGATCCGGTTGTTCTCACTCCCGAGCTCGATACGGACTATCACAGAAGAAACTTTACAAAATTGTCCCGTAGACTTTCCGAAGGAACGAAAAGCGTCGTCATAAACTTTGTAAAAATGTACAGACACAATCGTGCAGCGCTTTCGGATTGCGGATATACGGAACCTTCGGCATCCGAAAGTGATATTCTCGTCAGTATGTTTGCCGAAACAGCCTCTTCGGCTGGAGTTGTCATACAGTCATGCGGCAGAAGAGAGTGCGGTACAGGGATTGAAGAGGGGAAATGTATCGATGAGAAACGGCTGAGAGATCTTTTTGGACTTGAGCTTCAAGCCAGGAAAGATCCGGGGCAGTCGAAGGAATGCCGCTGCATTGGAAGTGTCGATATCGGACGGTATGGGACCTGTTGTCATGGTTGCAGGTATTGTTATGCATCCGGAAGAACGCCGCGTGCAACTCGCCGATACGCTATGCACAACTGCAGTAATGAAATGTTGTAATACGTTGTTGCCAGGAAATCGTTGAAGAAACAGTAAATCAGCAAAAGCGATGAAAACCATTACAATAGGTGTAGAGGGCATGCACTGTGCGAGCTGTGAGTCGCTGGTTGGAGCGGCGCTCATGGAGCTTGGCGGTGTCGAGAGTGTTCAGGTAACCAGGTCATTGGGAACGGTGAAGGTGGTCTATGACGAAAGCCGGATCACAGTTGACGCACTCAAGGTCTCGATTGAGAAAGAAGGATATTCCGTTACAGAGTAGCTATGGAACAGGCGGACATGAAAATTGCCGGCATGCACTGCGAAAGCTGTGTCAAGCTGGTTGAGAGAGCGCTTTCAAGGTCTGCAGGTGTCGATTCTGCAGTTGTCAATTTTGCGGCAGGCAAGGCTTCAGTCTTCTATGATCCGGACGTGACCGACCCGTTGACACTTGTCAGGGAGGTGGAGAAAAAAGGGTATGGTGCACGGCTTATAGAAACAGACGCTGTTTCAACGGACGAAGAATCTTTCATCGAAGAGATGAAGGGGCTCAGGATGCGGCTTCTTGTCGGCGCCCTGTTCGCTGTTCCCGCCTTTGTGCTGAGTATGTTTTTCATGCATGATCCTGTTCCGGGCCAGGGATATATCCTCTGGCTTCTTGCAACACCGGTGCAGTTCTATGTCGGGATGCAATTCTACAGGGGGGCATGGGCGGCACTGCAGAACCGCTCTTCGAATATGGACACGTTAATTGCTCTGGGAACGAGTGCGGCGTACTTCTATTCACTCTACCTGGTTTTTTTTGCCGAAGCCAAGCATCAGTATTTCGAGGCCTCGGCGGTTCTGATAACCCTGGTTGTCCTTGGAAAATATCTCGAAGCGATAGCAACTCACAGAACGTCTGAAGCGATAAGAAAGCTTCATGATCTTTTTCCAAAGGAGGCAACTCTTGTCAGAAACGGCATCGAGGTCCGTGTTCCGGTCTCCGAGATAGATCAGGGCGATACGCTTGTTGTGCGTCCCGGCGAGAAAGTGCCGGTAGACGGCCGGATCGTCAGGGGTGATTCGACGATCGATGAAAGTATGGTGACAGGCGAAAGCGTTCCCCTGTCCAGACAGGAAGGCGATACGGTGATCGGTTCGACGCTCAACATCGAGGGGAGTTTCACGATGCGCGTCACCTCTACAGGATCGGATACCATGCTTGCCCGGATCATACGTCTTGTCGAGGATGCCCAGATGAAAAAAGCACCGGTCCAGCGGTTTGCTGACAGGGTTGCTTCCCGGTTTGTTCCTGCGGTTCTCATCATTTCATGTGTGACTTTTGTTGTCTGGCTTTTCATGCCGGGTTTTTCCATAGAGTTTGCCGTTGTTGCCGCCGTATCGGTTCTGGTCATCGCTTGTCCATGTGCGCTCGGTCTCGCAACTCCGACGGCGATAATGGTGGGTACGGGCATGGGGGCAGGGGCAGGTATTCTGATAAAAAGCGGCGATGCTCTTGAAATGGCCGGGAGCGTCGGTCATGTCATGTTTGACAAAACAGGGACGTTGACAAAGGCTCTTCCGGCGGTTACCGGGATCGTGACCGGCAAGGGAGCCAGTGTGGCAGAGTGCCTGGAAATTGCAGCCGGTCTTGAAAGGGGTTCCGAACATCCTTTGGCCAAAGCCATTGTCGAAAAGGCCCGGTCGGAAGGGGTTGAACCTGCTGAAGTCAGTGCATTCACTTCGTATACCGGCAAGGGGGTCGGCGCCATGGTCGGATCTGATCGTTTCTTTATCGGTTCGCTTCGTTTTCTTGGCGAGAACGGAATAGAAAGCGAAGACTACAGCAGCAGGGCAGAAGAACTGGAAGCCGAAGGGCAGACCGTTATTGCACTCGCTTCAGCAAAGGGCGTTCTTGCATTGTTTGCAATAAGTGATGCGATCCGTCCCGAAGCTGCAGAGGCGATCCGGAGCCTGCATGCCATGGGGATTGCCACATCGATGATCACCGGCGACAACGAGCGCGTTGCTCGTGCAATTGCCTCTCGAACCGGAATCTTGTCGATCAACGCGAATGTCTTGCCCGAAAACAAGGCTCTTCTTGTCGAAGAGGCGCAGAAGACGGCACGCACGGCCATGGTGGGAGACGGCATCAATGACGCTCCGGCTCTTGCCCGGGCCGATATCGGGATAGCAATGGGATCGGGTACGGACATTGCAATGGATACCGGCGACGTGGTGTTGATGCGCAACGACCTGTCCCTGCTTCCCAGGGCTATCAGGCTCAGCAGCGTAACCCTGCGTCGTATTCATCTCAATATGTTCTGGGCGCTTTTCTACAATGTCATCGGCATTCCTGTAGCTGCCGGTGTGCTGTACCCGGTGACGGGATGGTTGCTCAATCCCATGATTGCAGGTGCGGCCATGGCGATGAGCTCGGTCAGTGTCGTTCTGAGCTCGCTTTTCCTGAAGCGTCAGCCGTTTTGATCCCTCTGCAATTGAAAGAAAATGAGCCGAACCGGTTTGAAACGGTACGGCTGGGTGTTACTATGTCTATGGCAGCGGGATAGAATAGAAACCAAAACCGGTAAAAAAACATGGCTTCCGAGAAAACCGAACGGCTTGCTGTACTCATTGATGCCGACAACACCCAGTCTTCGATCATCGACGGTCTGCTTGCCGAAATTGCCAAGTACGGTGTGGCGAGTGTCAGAAGAATATACGGAGACTGGACCTCTCAGGCCTTGCGCGGCTGGAAAGAGGTGCTTCTCGAGCATTCCATTCAGCCTATACAGCAGTTCGGCTACACCCGTGGCAAAAACGCGACTGACAGCGCAATGATCATCGATGCGATGGACCTCTTGTATACCGGCAAGTTCGATGGTTTCTGTATCGTTTCCAGCGATAGTGATTTCACCAAGCTTGCTTCCCGCATCCGCGAGTCGGGCCTTCTGGTTTACGGATTCGGAGAAAAAAAGACCCCGTCGCCGTTTGTTTCAGCATGTGACAAGTTCATCTATACCGAGGTGCTTCGGGAAAAAACAAGCGGATCCGATGTCATAAAGAAGAAAACTACCGCTGAATTGAAAAAAGATACCCGTCTGGTACATCTTCTGAGGAATGCGGTAGAATCGGCATCTGACGAAGCAGGATGGGCACATCTGGCAACTGTTGGCGGAACGATCGCCAAGCAGTCTCCTGAATTCGATCCGCGCAACTACGGTTACGGCAAGCTCTATGAACTGGTAAAGGCAACAAAACTCTTCGATCTGGACGAGCGTCCTGTTCCCGACGGGCATTCAAAGTCTATCTACCTCAAAGACAAGAGACGGAAGCAGTGAAGAGCGCGGTATATGGCCATTGTTCGTTTCTGATGCTGTAAGCGGAACTTGTGTTGCGATCAGGACACAGGAGCAACCATGGACTGCGAAGAGTGTTGCCTGGCGGGGAATTTGCGGAGCTGACGGGACTCGAACCCGCGGCCTCCTGCGTGACAGGCAGGCGCTCTAACCAAACTGAGCTACAGCTCCTTTCGAACAATGAGCTACAAATGTAGGTACCTTTGTATAATTATCCAAACACTATTTCCTTCGTTTTTCTTTTATATTCGATATTTTCCTGAACTGATCGTCCCGACAAGTCGGGAAATGCCGGCCCCGTGAAATCAGATCAGTATTTCACAGGGCTCGACAATCGCTCAATTTAGGATTTTGATCCTGTTTTCAGGCCGGGCTGTTCTCTCTTCTGTATCGGACTTATCGGCCGTGCAACCATCTCCTTGAGGTATGAAGAAAAGCTTCCGCATTCTTGCCGGATCTGTCGGCATGCTCATGTTGTGTCCAACCCTTCTTGCTGCTGAAAGCAGCGAGAAGCCAGGTATTGACGGCTATATCAACCAGGTTATGGAGCCGGTGACGGAATTCATGTTCGGTATTATTTTCTATCCTGTGCCGATAGGTGGATCGAAGATGCCGTTTGTCGTTCTCTGGCTGCTTGTTGCCGCAATCATGGCAACACTTTTTTTCTCGTTTGTCAATATCAGGGGTTTTCGTCATGCCATCGACCTTGTTCGCGGCATCTATGACGAGCCCGGCAAGCAGAAAGGGGAGGTATCGCATTTTCAGGCGCTTACGGCGGCTCTTTCGGCAACGGTAGGACTCGGCAATATCGCAGGAGTAGCTGTTGCCATTACGCTGGGTGGTCCCGGGGCCACGTTCTGGATGATCCTCGGGGGCTTTCTTGGTATGTCACTGAAATTCGTGGAATGCACGCTCGGTGTCAAATACCGCAAAATACATGAAGACGGTTCGGTTTCCGGTGGAGCCATGTATTATCTCAGCAGAGGATTCGGTGAAAAAGGGTTTCCCCGGACCGGTAAAGTTCTTGCGTTGTTTTTCGCTATCATGTGTGTCGGCGGGTCGATAGGCGCGGGGAATATGTTCCAGGCAAACCAGGCATTCAAGCAGACCGTGATCGCAACAGGCGGAGAACAGAGTATTCTCTATCAGCAGGGCTGGCTTTTCGGATTGCTTATGGCTGTACTTGTCGGTATCGTCATTATTGGCGGCATTCGTGGAATTGTCAGGGTGACGTCGAAACTGGTGCCGCTTATGGTTGTCATCTATGTTGTGGCAGCTTTCTTCATCATTTTTTCAGGTTTCGACAGGATTCCCGAAGCTTTCAGTGCGATCATAACCGGCGCCTTTACTCCGGAGGCTGTCGAAGGAGGTGTGATCGGCGTTCTTATTCAGGGGCTCAGGAGGGCAGCGTTCTCGAATGAAGCCGGTATAGGGTCCGCCCCGATTGCCCATTCCGCCGTCAAGACCGACGAGCCGGTAACGGAAGGTCTTGTAGCCCTGCTCGAGCCCTTTCTCGACACCGTGGTTATCTGTACCATCACGGCTCTGGTCATAATTCTTTCCGGTCAATACGTCGGTCAGGGCGCCGACGGGATAGCGCTTACTTCGAGTGCGTTTGAACAGGTGATCTCCTGGTTCCCCTACATTCTCTTTGTCGCTGTCGTTCTGTTTGCCTTTTCTACCATGATCTCATGGTCCTATTACGGTCTGAAAGCCTGGACGTACATCTTTGGTCAAAGCCGTATTTCCGATGTCAGTTACAAGCTGCTCATCTGCGGCTGTATCGTTATCGGCGCAGCAATGGACCTCGGTACGGTTGTTGATTTTACCGATGCGATGTTCTTTGCCATGGCGTTTCCGAATATCATCGGTCTCTATCTTTTCGCTCCTGAAATCAAACGCGATCTCGATTCCTATTTCAAGCGTCTGAGGGACGGGGAGATCAGACGATACCGTTAAACCCGGCAACCCGTATCAGAGAGGGAACGGTTTTTCCTGTTTCTGCTGTTTTTTATCCCGGATACCGTTCGCTGCCGGGGAGTTCACGATTGTGTTTTGTATTTTTTCCCTGATACCGGCAAGCGGCTTTGAACGTTCTTTTCTGTAGCTTGCATCAGGATACAGGTATTGTTGTGCGCCTCTCTAACACTAACTGACGACACTATGTCAAATAACGAGGGTAAAAATTCACTGACCATTACGGATAACCGAACCGGGAAAACCTATGAGGTTCCTGTTGAGTGCGGAACGATCCGAACCATGGCTCTTCGGCAGATAAAGGTGAATGATGATGATTTCGGACTCCTCGGCTATGATCCGGGATATCTGAATACGGCTTCCTGCAAAAGCATGATCACCTATATCGACGGCGAAAAAGGAATTCTTCGATACCGGGGATACCCGATCGAACAGCTTGCCGAAAAAAGCACGTTTCTTGAAACGGCCTACCTGCTCATAAAAGGAGAACTGCCGGACAGCGAAAGGCTCGACGCATGGAAGCACAATATCCGGATGCATACCATGGTTCATGCCAACCTGGCGAAGTTCATGGACGGTTTTCGTTACGACGGCCACCCGATGGGTATACTCGTTGGTACAGTCGGTGCTTTATCGACATTCTATCCGGATGCGAAACAGATTTTCGACAACGAGTCGAAAAGACTGCAGGTCCGGAGGCTGATCGGGAAAATGCCGACCCTGGCGGCAATGAGCTTCCGCCACAGCATGGGATTTCCTTACGTGCTTCCCGATAACGATCTGAGCTACGCGGGAAATTTTCTTTCCATGATGTTCAAGATGACCGAACTGAAATATTCTCCCGATCCGGTGCTTGAAAAAGCACTCGATGTCCTCTTTATTCTGCATGCCGATCATGAACAGAACTGTTCGGCGAGTGCCGTGCGTTCAGTAGGCAGTTCCCAGGTCGATCCTTACTCCGCACTGGCTGCGGGCTGTGCCGCTCTTTACGGTCCGCTGCATGGCGGAGCCAACGAAGCCGTCATACGCATGCTTGAACGAATCGGTTCGCTCGATAACGTTCCCGGATTCATCAAGTCGGTGAAAGAGGGTGAAGGACGCCTGATGGGTTTCGGCCACAGGGTTTACAAAAACTATGATCCCAGAGCCAAGATCATCAAAAAGATAGCCTTTGACGTCTTTGAGGTGACAGGCAGGAACGCGCTTCTCGATATTGCACTTGAACTTGAGAAAATCGCTCTCGAAGATGATTTCTTTGTCAGCAGAAAGCTCTATCCCAATGTCGACTTTTATTCCGGATTGATCTATCAGGCAATGGGTTTCCCGCTCGATATGTTTCCCGTACTTTTTGCCATAGGCAGAACTCCCGGCTGGCTTGCACAGTGGTCGGAGCATATGGATGACGAAGAACAGAAAATATCCCGTCCGCGCCAGATGTATCTCGGTGATGACAAGCGCGATTTCGTTCCGCTCGAAGAACGGGCAAAGCTGACCCAGCCGGTCGAGAAAAAAATCGGTATCTGCAGATTGTGACTATCGCCTTTTTCGTATCTTTGCAGTGCTCAGGCAGACAGGCCTGAGCACTGCTGTTTATGAATTTTTAATTGTACGTACCATGTCCGTTACCGAAAAGGATGTTGCCTATATAGCCGAACTTGCAAGGCTCAGGTTCTCTGACGACGAAAAAATGAGAATGACAAGCGAACTCAACGCAATTCTGCATTATGTAGAGAAGCTGAACGAAGTCGATACCGAAGGGATCGAGCCGCTCAGCAGCATCCATGACGAAGTCAATGTCCTTCGCGACGATGTTTGCCGGGAATCCATTTCCAACGAGACTGCCCTCATGAATGCGCCTGACAGGCTCGATCGTTTCTTCAGAGTTCCAAAAGTCATCGGCTAGGCATACAGGTAATGATGCTGGCAGTTGAGGAAAAAGAAGGGGCAGTGCTTTTTTCTGTTGCTGCCAGACCGCGTTCGTCAAAAAGCATGATTGCCGGTGAACTTGACGGTATGCTCAAGGTTATGCTCAAAGCCCCACCGGTCGATGGAGAGGCCAATAAGGAGTGCTGCAGGTATTTTTCCCGTCTTCTCGGTGTGGCACGTAGCCGTGTTCAGATTGTTGCAGGATTCAAGGGCAAAAAGAAACGGGTGAAAGTCGACGGGATTTCAGTTGCCGAGTTCATGGAGATAATGAATCCACATATCATATCATGAGAGCAGTTCTGCAAAGAGTACAACAAGCTTCGGTAACGGTTGACGGGAGTGAGTATTCCCGAATAGGACCGGGACTTCTCGTTTTTCTCGGTGTTGCTGAACCGGATGATGACCGGGACATTTCCTGGATGGCCGGCAAAATTCTCAACATGAGGATATTCGAAGACAGCAAGGGAAAAATGAACTGCTCCGTTCTCGATACCGGCGGAAGCGTGCTGGTCGTCTCACAGTTTACCCTTTATGCAGATACAACCCGCGGCAACAGGCCGGGTTTTTCCGGTGCGGCCTCTTTTGACCACGCCAGGGATATCTACAACAGATTTATTAATCACATTCGTTCTCTCTGTTCGCTCTGTATCGAGACCGGCTCTTTCGGTGCCGGGATGGAGGTCGGACTGCTCAATGACGGTCCGGTTACACTGATTGTCGATACGCCGGGGAGTAGTGACAAGTGATGATCGTGATTCGTGAATAGTAAATGGTGGGAAAGATAGTAGGGGCGGGTTTGAAACCCGCCCGTACGAAGGTCGGATGGCGTATAACCGTCGGAAACATGTCGTGGAGAATCGTTCTTGATCATATTTATAGGTCCTATAGGACTTATACGACCTATAGGACCTATATAACTCCTTCAAATGTATCTGCTATCGTTACATCTTGAAAAACCATCATTCTTCCCGAATATCGAACACCTCGATACCTCAACAATTCTATGCAAATAGTCATTGTCATTCCGGCCAGGCTTGAGTCAAGCAGGCTGAAAAGGAAAATGCTTGTCGATCTTGAAGGCGAACCGCTGATTGTCAGGACCTATCAGCGTGCGAAATCGGCACAGTGCGCCGGACGGGTTGTTGTTGCAACCGACAGCAGTGAAATTGCAGGTGTACTTCAATCTGTAGGTGCTGAAGTAATCATGACCGGCCGTGCCATGTGTGGTTCGGAACGGGTTGCCGAAGCGGCATCGAATATCGAGGGAGATGTATTCATCAACCTTCAGGGTGACGAGCCCCTGATCGATCCGGGCAATATCGATCTCCTTGCCGAACCCTATCTTGACGGAAGAAATCCTGACAGTGCAACACTCGTCTATCCAGTTCTTCCGGGTGATTACATGACACTCGACAATCCGAATATCGTAAAAGTCGTCAAGGACAGGAACGGTTTTGCCCTCTACTTTTCCAGGAGCCAGATACCCTTTCAACAGATCGGTAATGCATCGACAATCTGTTACCGGCATATTGGTATCTATGCATTTCGCAGGGACGTTCTTCGCGACTTTGCAGGACTCGGATCATCCATGCTTGAAAAAGAGGAATCTCTGGAGCAGCTCCGGCTTCTTGAAAACGGTTACCGTATGCTTTGCGTCGAAACCGCCTCGGATTCTCCCGGCGTCAACACTCCTGATGATCTTCATCTTGTTCGAACGATGTTCCGGGAGGAGAGCCGGGACCGGGAACTGAAATAACGCTCTCTCCGTCATGAAACATGACGGTTGCCTCGCCACTGCCGAGAGATGATTTCGATGTGATATAGGCATCGTTCTGTCTGACGAGCGTGTAGCCTCTTTCGAGCGTTTTTCGGTAATCGAGCAGAGCAAGCCGTTCTGCCAGAGCAGAAAAGCCGGTTTCGACCTGTCGAAGGGTGTTCCTGACCGACCGCTGCATGAGTCTGAGCAGGTGGTAAATCGCTTCTTCGTGCTGGTCAATGGCGATTTTCGGACGGTTGAACGCGTAGCTGCCGATGAGCGAGGTCACCTGCCGTTCTGTTCCTTCTATCTTTGTCTGCAGGGCAGCCCTCTGGCGATTCAGATGGGTGTCATGGTTACGGAGCAGTTCGCCGGTATCTGGTGTGGCGATTTCGGCCGCGATCGAGGGTGTACCGGCGCGTTTGTCTGCAACCATGTCTGCGATTGTTACATCTGTTTCGTGACCGATAGCGCTGATGACCGGAACGGACGAATGAAAAATCGCCATGGCGACCGCTTCCTCGTTGAATGCCTGAAGGTCTTCGAGGGAACCTCCGCCACGTGCGATGATCAGGACATCAGGTCTATGGGATTCTTCGAGGACGGTGTTGAAATATGTTATTGCGCTGATGACGTTTTCTGCGGCATCTTCTCCCTGCACTTTCACCGGATAAAGCAGAAGCCGTGCTGCAGGAAATCTCCTGCCGAGAACATTGCTCATGTCCTCGATGACCGCACCGGTCGGAGAGGTTATCAGGCCGATTGTTTCAGGAATTCGCGGCAGCGGTTGTTTATGATCCTCAAGGAAGTACCCTTTTCCTGCAAGCTTTTCAAGCAAAAGGGCATAAGCGAGCTGAAGCGCGCCCTGGCCGGCAGGCGTTACGGATGTGCAGATAAGCTGGTACCTTCCTGAAGGAGGGTAGACCTCGATACGTCCACGGGCAATGATTTCCATTCCGTCCTGAAGTTCGACTGCAAGCCTCATCCGGATACTTTTCCAGATGACAGCAGGTATCTGGGCATCGGCGTCTTTGAGTGTCATGTAGACATGCCCCGAACCGGGAAGTCTGAAATTCGATATTTCGCCTTTGATGCAAACTGCAGGGTATCGCGCTTCGAGGATTGACCGGATGTCGGCTGTCAGTTCACTGACCGTGAGAACCTGTTCCTGCATAAAAGATTGGCCGGTTAGGTTTCGTTTTTCCACCTGCACAAAGTTAGGTATTTCCGTCGAATCGTTTTACTATATTTTGATGCCGGTCAAACACAATGAGAGACCTATCGTTGCCGCTATGAAAAGTACTGCCTGCATTGTTCTTCTGGAAACAAAACTGGTTCTTGACAAAGAGCGTGTGAAGCATATGCTTCATGAAACCGGAGTGGGACTGGTGGCAGAACTGCTTGAAAGAAAAGAGCTTTCGGTCAAGGGGCTTGGTGCTTTCAGGGTGGCGCATATTCCTTTCTGCCGGAAGCGAATGAGTGATGCCACCAGGATCATGCCTCCGGCAAAATCAATTGTTTTCCAGACAAAGCCTGTCATTGATTCACGTGTTCAGTGCATTATCAGGGAGAAGACGAAACTGTCCCAAACGGAAGCGGCTGCATTTTACAGGATTCTTGCAGCCTATTTCAGGGAGAGCTTTGCAAAAAAGAAAGATATCGTTCTCGATGGGCTCGGTTCTTTCAGGGATGTCGAGGGACGATACCGTTTTGTTCCTGATGACGTGCTGTTGGAGATCGTCAACAGTGAGTACCGGGATCTGCCGGCTTTTGATTTGCCAAAGGTATGAATTTATGCATGATACTGATTGTACAAAGCTTCATCCCCAGTCCATGTGTCCGGCGTTCGGCGGACTGAGGGTTCTGACAAGAATAGAAGGATCGAGAGTTTGCCTTGTTGCCGATCAGGGGTGCCTTTACGGATTGACATTCGTTTCTCATTTTTACGCGGCAAGACGCTCGATCATGTCTCCGGAACTGATGAATGTTCAGATCTCCGGGGGGACAATGATCGATGACGTCCGATTCATCATTGAAAAAATTGCCGAAGATCCGGCAGTGACGTTTATTCCCGTTGTCAGTACCTGCGTTGCAGAGACAGCAGGAATTGCAGAGGAATTGCTCCCCGAAAAGGCCGGTAATGCTGTTGTCAAGCTTGTCAGGCTTCCGGCTTTTCAGATTAAATCTCATCCCGAAGCAAAAGATGTCGCTGTTTCGACTCTTCTGGATCGTTTTGCAGATTTCGATAAACCAAAAAAGGATAAATCGCTGGTTGTTGTCGGTGAGATTTTTCCGGTTGACGCAATGGCTATAGGCGCTGTTCTGCAAAGGATCGGTGTCGAGTCGGTTGTCGTTGTGCCTGGAACTGATCTGGACGATTACAGGACTGCAGGCAGAGCTGAAGCATGTGCAGTGCTTCATCCATTTTACGAGCGGACGGCAGCGATCATGAAAGAGAACGGTGTCGGTATTGTTACAGGAAACCCTGTGGGCGCCGGAGCGACGGCCGGATGGATCGAGGCAGTCGGCCAGGCTCTTGAACTCGATATGGAAACAGTACGCCGTGTTGCCGGAGAGGAAAGGGAAAAGGCGGCAGCAGTGATAGAGTCCTTCAGTGGACATGCAGGGAAGGTTATCGTTGCCGGATACGAAGGAAATGAATTACCGGTTGTCAGGCTGCTGCTCGAGGCGGGTCATGAGGTTCCTTATGCATCCACGTCGATTGCCCGCACGTCGCTGGTGGAAAAGGATCACCAGCTTCTTTCGATGCTCGGTACCGAAATCCGATACAGGAAATATCTCGAGGAAGACAAGGCGGCAGTGCTTCAGTACGGGCCGGACCTTGTTATCGGTACGACCTCACTTGACAGTTTTGCAAAAGAGCAGGGGATTCCGGCAATCTATTATACCAACAACATTTCATCCCGTCCGGTCTTTTTTGCTGCCGGTGCCGGAACGGTATTGGGAATGGTAGATGGTCTGTTGAGGAAAAAGCAGGTGTTCAGGGAGATGAAAGAGTATTTTGCTACACTTCCATGATCTCTTTTTCTTTCTGCGCGATAAGATCGTTGATCTGTTTTTCGTACTTGTGAACGAGGTCGTCAGCGTCTTTTTTGCTGCGTTTTTTTTCGTCTTCGCTGATTTCCTTGTCTTTTTCGAGCTTGTCAACACCGTGCAGGATTTCCCTGCGGAGATTTCTCATGGCGATTTTTGCGTCTTCGCCATACTTCTTGGTGAGCTTGACGTATTCCTTTCGGCGTTCTTCGGTAAGCGGAGGGATGCTGACTCTGATACTCTGGCCTTCGGCAGCGGGATTCAGCCCGAGATTCGCATCGCGAATGGCTTTTTCAACGATAGAGACCATCGATTTGTCCCATACCTGCACCATAAGTGTATGGGCATCCTGAACGCCGACATTGCCGAGCTGTTTGAGTGGCATTGTCTGTCCGTATGCATCGGCTTTGACGCGGTCGAGCAGGGCGGTCGTTGCCTTGCCGGTACGGATTGAGGCGATTTCATGCTGGAAGCTTTCGAGGGATTTCTTCATTTTGGCTTCCACTTTCCGGGTGATTTCCTGTACACTCATGCCTGTAGGTATCGTTAGGGTTTACTGCAGGAAAGCTGCGATAAACTTATTTCGAAGAGGCCGTTTTCTTTGCGAACCTTTTCTGGAAACGTTCGACGCGGCCGGCGGTATCGACCAGAACCTGTTTGCCTGTATAGAAGGGATGGCAGCTGCTGCAGATATCAACCTTGATCGATTGCCTTGTAGAACGTGTTTCAAAAGAGCTGCCGCAGTTGGCGCAGGTAACCGTAACTTTCGTATACTTTGGATGAATATCTTTCTTCATGATTCAGCGTTGTCTTGTCTTGCAGGAGTGTTTTACTGTTCGGGAATAAAATGATTTATCATGTAATATACAAGATATTTCAAGTATACGCAAAGTAAAGGCTCTTATGTCAGTGCGCTTTGTAATGATATGCTCTCCGACTGTCCAGGCAAGCAGGCATTGTCAATTAAGGCATGTATGGCATGAGGATGGTTGACGATACAGAACAGGTTTTGCCTCTTACTGCCATCAGGGGTATAGGGCCGCGAAAGGCCGAGACGCTCAAAGAGGCGGGGATCGGATCGGTTCAGGACCTGTTCGATTATTTCCCGAGACGATATCTTGACAGGAGGACGATAACCTGTGTGGCAGCTCTTGAGACAGGCGGGCAGGCAACGGTCGTCGGAACCGTTAAAAACGTTCTTAAACAGCGGGGCAGATACGGGAGGTCACGTCTTGTCGCGAAACTCTGCGACAGAACGGGTTCGCTGGAGCTCGTATGGTTCAGGGGCATTTCCTATATCGCAGGTATGCTCAAAGAAGGGGATATCCTCATGGTCCACGGTAAAGTCGGCAGTTTCATGCAGCAGCCGCAAATGCAGCATCCGGAATTCGAGCATGTGCATGAACAGGGAGATGAAAGCCCGGAAGGAGGAATTGTGCCGGTATATTCTTCCACCGATCAGATGAAGCGTGCCGGACTTGGGTCGAATGGACTGAGAAAAGTGATCAGGCAGGCATTTTCAGACATGGGCCCGGTGTTCAGTGAAAATCTTTCTGACCGGCTGATCGAACGCTATGGCCTTCTTTCACTGACAGAAGCGTATCGTGCTGTTCATTTCCCCCCGTCGCAGGAGGCCCTTGAGCGTGGACTCTTTCGCTTCAAATGGACGGAACTGTTTTATCTGCAGCTTATGTTCGCCCTGCAAAAGATATCGTATCGCTCGGAACAGACCGAACTTGGAGCGAAACATTCCGGAACCTATACCAAAGCCCTGTACGCGTCACTGCCGTTCACAATGACGGAAGCACAGA
Source organism: Chlorobium sp. (assembly GCA_028277225.1). Taxonomy (GTDB): domain Bacteria; phylum Bacteroidota; class Chlorobiia; order Chlorobiales; family Chlorobiaceae; genus Prosthecochloris. The sequence goes on along the minus strand of JANQHB010000030.1, from coordinate 64,514 downwards.
AAAAGGCTGTTCGTGAAATTTACGGTGATCTCAGGAGTGGCTGCAGGATGAACAGGCTGTTGCAGGGAGATGTGGGATCCGGCAAAACTCTCGTTGCCATGTTTGCCATAGCGCTTGCCGTCGACAACGGAATGCAGGCGGCGTTCATAGCACCGACGGAAATTCTGGCATTCCAGCATTATATGGTGATGCTGAAGTTTGCCGGGCCGCTCGGATTAAAGACAGCCTTTCTCGGCGGAAGGCAGCTGAAAAAACAACGGCTCGATACGCTCGAAGGGCTTGCGAACGGTTCCGTACACATTGTGGTGGGAACGCATGCTGTCCTTGAGGAATCGGTACGGTTCAGAAAGCTCGGGCTGGCGGTCATTGATGAGCAGCATCGTTTCGGCGTTCTGCAACGCAAGGCGTTGAAAGACAAGACGGGCAATCCTCATGTTCTTCTGATGACGGCAACTCCGATTCCCAGAACGCTCAGCATGGGAGTGCTCGGTGATCTTGACGTTTCGGTTATCGATCAGTTGCCCGGCGGCAGAAAGCCTGTCGTAACGCGCTGCTGCAGTGAGAAGAAAAAACATGAGGTCTACAGGTTTCTTGAGAAGGAAATTGCCCGGGGGAGGCAGGCCTATATCGTTTATCCCCTTGTCGAAGAGTCTGAAAAAATGGACCTCAAAGCTGCCTGCGACAGTTTTGAACTTCTGAAAGACATTCTATTGCCGCATGTTCGCATGGGTTTGATCCATGGTCAGCTCTCTTCGCAGCAAAAAGAAGAGGTCATGGGCCGGTTCAGGTCCGGCAAGCTCGACCTGCTTGTCGGGACAACGGTAATCGAGGTCGGAGTTGATGTGCCGAATGCGACAGTTATGGTTGTTGAACATGCCGAGCGGTTCGGTCTTGCGCAGCTTCACCAGTTGCGGGGAAGGGTTGGAAGGGGGCCGCATCAGTCCTACTGCTACCTTGTGCATGGAAAATCTGATGGTGATGCGTCGGTTCGCCTGTCGGCAATGGAGCGCCACAGCGACGGGTTCAGGCTTTCCGAGATCGATGCGTCGATCCGGGGTGTCGGTAACCTGTTCGGCAAGGAACAGTCCGGTGTTGTCTCGGGACTCTTCTTTTCGGATGTAATTCGCGATTATGATATCATGTGCTCTGCAAGAGTTGCGGCTCTTTCGCTTGTTGACCGTGATCCGGGGCTCAGCGAACCGGTGCACGGGATGATTCGCCACTATTATATGAAACAGTATCATGGTCGCAGTCAGCTGGCCGGTATCGGTTAGCCATCTCCGGCATTGGAGGAGTATTTCAGCATGGAAGAAGGGCAGGTATTCAAAGGGATTGTAACCGAGGCAAGAGGGGGGATGTATCTCGTCGGGATTGACGGCGGGCCGGTATGTCTCTGCACAACGTTCCGCGGGACAAAAACAGATAACCCGAAAACCGGGCTTGTGGCTGTCGGTGATCGTGTCGAAGCGAGAGTGACCGCAGGGGGGGATACTGCCGAAGGAGTTATTACCCTGGTACAGAAACGTGATACAGCGCTTGAACGAAAAAGAGACAGACGACGCAATCGAAGCAAGGAGAGTATTCAGGTCATAGCGGCAAACATCGATCAGCTTGCTGTGATCGCTTCAGCCGAAGAGCCGCCTCTCAACACCAGGCTGATCGACCGGTACCTGGTTTTTGCCGAATCTGAAGACCTGCCAGTCATTGTCATAATCAACAAGACTGATCTGGTCGACAGGACAGCAGTTGAAACGATTATGGAGCCCTATTTGTATCTGGACTATACAGTAACTTGTCTCAGCAGCCTTACCGGAGAGGGGATTGATGAAGTTCGCGTCAGTCTCAGCGGAAAAACTACAGCTTTCAGCGGTCATTCAGGTGTCGGTAAATCCACACTTATCAATCTTCTGGTGGGAGGGGAAAAACTCAAGACGGCAGCGATCAGTTCATGGAACCAGAGAGGCGTTCATACAACGACCAATGCGGTCATGCTGCCGCTGCCGGGCGGAGGATACGTTATCGATACCCCGGGTATCCGGGAGTTTGATCTTTCGGGTATCACAAAAGAGAACCTGAGGTTTTATTTTCCCGAGTTTCTCCGGGAGATGCAGCATTGTGCCTACACCTCCTGTTCTCATACTGTCGAGCCCTCCTGCGGTGTCCTGCAGGCTGTCAGTGACGGCCGTATCAGTTCCGGGCGATACAAGAGCTACCTTGCGATCCATAAGTCGATAACCTGAAAGGAACAGGTTTTGCAAGACGGTAAAATCCCCTAAATTTACTAACATCAGAACCGGGCACTGCAAGATACGCCCGGTTCAGGTGCCATAACCAAGAATAAGAAATCCTGTTATCATGATTGTTACCATTAATCCTGCGACTGAAGAAATACTCGCCGAATATCCTGCCATGACATCTCCCGAAGTGGAAGAAGTCCTTCTTTGTTCAGAAGAGGCCGCCAGACTCTGGAAAGATATACCTGTTTCCGTTCGCAAGAAATCGATGACAAGACTTGCCGAACTGCTCAGGAAGGAAAAAGACGAACATGGTGCCCTGATTGCCCGCGAGATGGGTAAACCGATCAGGGAAGCTGTGGCAGAGGTGGAAAAATGCGGCTGGGTATGCGATTACTATGCCGAGCATGCGGCTGCATTTCTTGAGCCCGAAAGCGTCGATATTGACTGCAGAATCGGAATGGTGACATTTGAGCCTCTTGGTGTCGTTCTCGGTGTCATGCCCTGGAATTTTCCGTTCTGGCAGGTGATCCGCTTTGCGGCTGCTGTTATGATGGCAGGAAACGGTGTTGTCATCAAGCATGCTCCGAATGTCACCGGTTCCGCGATCGCACTGGAAAAACTGTTCAGGGAGGCAGGGTTTCACCCGGACCTTTACAGGACACTTCATGTCGACATTGAGGATGTCAACCGTGTTGTCGGTGAACTGATCGCTCATCCTGTCATCAAGGCGGTTTCAATAACCGGAAGTACGGGGGCAGGGATGGCTGTCGCTGAAAAAGCGGGAAAAGCGCTGAAACGGAGTGTGCTTGAACTCGGAGGAAATGACCCCTACATCGTGCTGGACGATGCAGACCTGGATCAGGCGGTCGATGTCTGTATCGCTTCCCGACTCCTCAATACCGGCCAGAGTTGTATTGCAGCAAAGCGTTTTATCGTGGCCGGTTCCATAAAAGACCGGTTTGAGGAGATGCTGCTTGACAAAATGGGGTTGGCTGTGATGGGTGATCCCTTTGACCCTTCAGTCCGGATCGGACCTCTGGCAAGAAAGGACCTTCGGGACGAGCTTCACCGGCAGGTTGAACAGAGCCGGGCAGAGGGTGCAAACGTCTTGTGCGGAGGAGCGGTGCCCGACAGGAAAGGATTCTTTTATCCGGCGACAATAGTAACAGATGTCTTGCCCGGCATGGCTGTTTACGACCAGGAGACGTTCGGTCCGGTTGCAACCGTTCTCGAGGCCGCCGGGGATGACGATGCAGTCAGGATTGCCAATGACAGTCCCTATGGACTTGGGTCGGCTGTATTTTCAAGAGATCCTGAGCGGGCAATGAACGTTGCCGCCCGTCTGGAGGCGGGTAACTGTTTTATCAATTCCATGGTAAAGTCAGACCCGCGCCTTCCTTTTGGCGGCATAAAGCAGTCAGGCTATGGCAGGGAGCTTTCCCGTTACGGGATACGCGAGTTCGTGAATGTCAAGTCGATATATATCGGTTGAGGTCAGACGAGGCTGTCTCATAATGTGCCGGCTGATCTTGTCCGGAGTCGGTCCCGGAGTTTTTTCCGGCTCCGCTCACCAGGGATCGGGTTGGGTGCCGGGTCAGGAGAGCGCAAGGTTCGAGAGGTAGTTCTTGATCGACTGATGTTTCGACAGCCGCATTTTTTTATGCATCCGGTAGCGGATACTTTCAAGCCCTCTGGTGGTAATGCCGATTGATCGGGCAATCTCCCTGGTGTCGTGGTTGAGTTTGATAAGCAGGCAAATACGAAGATCCCTCTGATTGAGATTCGGGTGTTTCCGCTGCAGCTTCGAAATGAACTCCGAATCCGTGCTCGAAAGATCGGTATTGACCATTTTTTCAAGTGTTTCTGTTTCGATCATTTTCGAGCACGAATTGAGCATCTCCGCTTTGGCTTTTTCATCGATATCAAGTCCTGATATAGTCTCACTGAGTGATTTGAGGACGGCGGTTTTTTCGGCGATTGCCATTGATATGCGGTGTATTTCCATTTCCTGAGCCATAATGCGTGAACGAAGCGCGGCTTTTTCAGTGTCGAACTGGGCTTTCAGCCGATTGTTGAGCTCGCGCTGGGCATTGAGGAGGATGATTTTTTCAGCCAGTTTTTTTTCATACTGCTCGCGCACTTCGTTCTCTTCACTGTTTCTCAGGTTTTCTTTTTCCTGAAGGTCTCGCTGATACCCCTCAAGAGCTTTAAAATAAGGATAGAACTGGCTGTTACTATCGGGCATGGTTATTCTGTGATCGAGAATATTAAGCCAGTTCATACGACCAAGGGCCGAAAGAAAATCTTTTCTGCACGTCTCTTCAAGCGGTTCGTCGATGCTTTCCGGAGAAGCAGGATGAGGTTCTTGCAGTTTATGGTCAAGGATCACCTGAAGCGATTCGGCATAGTCCTCAGTCATGACAATCGTTGACTCGACAGGGGCAATCAAGGCAAGTGTTTCCGCGAAAGGCCGGATTTCAGGATCGATACCATAGAGTACCAGTATTTTGAAATTCGGCCCCATGTTATACAGAAGATTGACAAGGTCTCTTTTTGTTGCGTATGAGATGTCTTTGACGTTCTCGAGGCCGAAAAGCATTTGAATGGCATTTCCGACAAGGTTGCATTCCTTTATGACACTCTTGAACACCATAAGATCGATAAAGTCCATTCGTACTTCCCTGTCGGTCACAATTTTCCCATGGATGATATCTGACCCTATAAGGCTGAAATGAGTCATATAACCACTTTTGGCATGATTTGCTTTCCAGTGAGGGTACTCCAGTACCGGGAGGCCGGAAACAGGACAGTTGTTCATAGGTTTAAGCGTTGTTGGTTTATGACAGGGTAAGCTGCGTGAGATAATTTTTTATGGACTGGTGTTTGGAAAGACCCATTTTTTTATGCATTCGATAGCGGATACTTTCGAGCCCCCTTGTGGTAATACCGATCGAACGAGCGATTTCCCTGGTGTCGTAATTGAGTTTGATAAGCAGGCAAATACGAAGATCTCTCTGATTGAGGTTCGGGTGTTTTCGCTGAAGCTTTGAGATGAATTCCGAATCCGTGCTCGACAGGTCGGTATTGACCATTTTTTCGAGTGTTTCTGTTTCGATCATTTTCGAGCACGAATTGAGCATCTCCGCTTTGGCTTTTTCATCGATATCAAGTCCTGATATATTTTTGCTGAGCGATTTGAGTGCGGCAGTTTTTTCGGCGATTGCTGTTGAGATGCGTGTTATTTCCATTTCCTGGGCAGCAATGCGTGATCGCAGCGCAGCTTTTTCCCTGTCGAACTGAGTTTTTATTTGATTGTTGAGCTCGTGCTGGGCATTGAGGAGTATGATCTTTTCAGACAGTTTTTTTTCAACCTTTTCTTCTGCCTCCTGTTTTTCCCGGATATTCATGACTTCATGAGCCCGCAGGTCGTTTTGTAATGAATCGAGTCCCTTGAAAAAAGGATAGAGAATATCTTCATGGTTCGGCAGAACTATCGGCTGGTTCAGCATTTTCATCCATCCTATTCTGGCTGTTGTAGCCAGAAACTCAGACTTTTTCTGGTTGTATCTTTTTTCCTCATTACCATCATCATCAAACTCTTCGGCTGGAAGCACGCCTTTTTTTACATCAAGAATTGCATTGACCGCATCGGCGTAGGTCTCTTTGAGAAGGACAGGGGTGCTGCTCGGGACGATTGAGGCGAATGTTTCGACAGTTGTAAGGAAGTCCGGATCGATGTTGTAAAATACGATCAGCTTGTAGTAGGGCGGCCAGCGGAAAACAAGCTGCGTGATCATGAGTTTGTATGTGTAGGATATATCCTTGATATGGCTCAGGTCGCGAAGCAGATAGACGAGATCGTTTTCAAGGCCGCATTCTTCAAGGATCATACGAAAAAGAGTCTGGTCTCTTTCTTCGAGGACGATATCACTGTTGGCATCGTAATAGGTGAGAAAAATATCACGGCCGATCTGTTTGATGCGGGTCGTATATCCTTCGTCCGGATGCTCGACTTTCCAGTGTTTTTTTTCTACAACCGGCAGATGCGAAACAGGGCATGTATTCATGGACAGTTCGTATTGTTATTGTATGCGGTGACGTATTTATGTGTATAAAATATGCTTATTTTTGAGTCAAGTCAACTGCTACCTGTATTTATCCGCTCACATGCTTTAACGCTTTTCGCTGGAAAAAGATGCCAGGTTCCTGGTAAGTGACGTCAGATAATTTTTCAGTGACTGGTTTTTCTGGAGACCGATTTTCTTGTGAAGACGGTAGCGGGCGCTTTCTATGCCCCTTTTGGTTATCGAGTAATAGTCGGCTATTTCTTCTGTGTCAAGATTCATTCTGATAAACAGACAAAGTTTGAGTTCCCGGTTGCTGAGTCCGGGATGTTTGCGTTGCAGAAGAGACAGGAAAGCTGAATCTGTAGCGGTAAGGAGCAGATTTGTTTTCATCCTGTTTTTTTCGGCCTCCAGAAGATTTTCGCAAAGATCGATGATCTGTTTTTTTTGTCCTGTACTGACAGGCAGCTGGAGTGTCTGCTGTATTGTTTCTTCAAGCTGTGCGCTTCGGGCAGGAAGCATCAGTGCTGTTGATCGGGATTCATGTTTGATCTGAAGAAGACTGTTTTCAAGCAGGGCTTTTTCACGTTCGAATGCTGTCGTTATATCCAGCATCTCGCTTTTGATCAACTCAATTTCTTTGTCTATATCATCAGCACTGACCTGCAGTTGCTTTTCAAGTAATGCCGCTTTTTCACTGTGTTCGGCATGAGCTTCAGCAATATCTTTCTGCAGATGATCAAGGGCACTGAAATACGCATAGCATTCATGGTTGCGCTCCGGCAGCAAAACAGGCTGGGAAAAAAGATTGAGCCAGCCAATTCTCGCCGTTGCTGCGAGAAACCTGTCTTTCAACTCATCGATCTGTTCGGGTTCAGAATACATGTATTGGTCAGATATAATGTCCTGTATCTGTCTCATTGCCTGTTCATACTTTTCTGCAAAAGCGACTCTCATGCTTTGTGGACTGATCGCGCGTATGATTTCCAGCGTGTGTTTGAATTCCGGACGGATGTTGTAAAAAACAACGGCCTTCAAAGGCGGTGCCGGGTTATAGAGAAAATCAGCAATACCTTTTTTATACCGGTATGAGATTGCTTTTACCTTTTCGAGATTCCAGATGAAATAGACCGGTTTGTTGACAAGGCCGGAGTCTGTAATAACCCGGCCTACAACTTCTTTTTCGAATATGTCCAGCGTGATCGGCGACGAAGCATCAGCCTCCGCATAAAGAATGTTCTTGCCGATTCTCTTGAAACGGGTTGTATACTGGTTGGTATGGCTGATATGTTGCCAGTGAGGTTTCGATATGATCGACAATCCTGTATCGGGACATGGGGCCATCATGCATTTCATCTATCGGGGTTTCCCCGAGCACATAGGATTTTGCTGAAGACTCTTTGTGTTCAGGGAAAATGTTATGATTTCAAGACTGTTCCTTGGCTTTCGTGGCATCCCGGCTGTTTACGCTCAGTCTGTCGATGCAGCCATTTCAGTGAGATAGCCTTTTAATGACTGGTGTTTCGAGAGACCGATTTTCTTGTGCATTCTGTAGCGAATACTTTCCATGCCTCTTGTTGATATGCCGACCGATCGGGCGATATCCCTCGTATTGTAATTCAGTTTGATGAGCAGGCAGATCCTCAGTTCTCTCTGGTTGAGATTGGGGTGTTTTCGCTGCAGCCTGGAAAGAAACTCGGAGTCTGTTGTCGTCAGCTCAATGCTGAGCCTTTTTTCGATCATTTCGGTATCGATCATGCGGCGGCAATGTTCAATCATGGTGCTTTTCTGTTCATGATCGATATCAAGTTCGCTGATCAGGTCAACCAGGTATCTGAGCGCAGAGGTTTTCTCGGCTATTGCGGTCGAAATTCTCGTCAGCTCCATTTCCTGAGAAGCTATTCTTGCCGTCAAAGCCGATTTTTCCTTTTCAAGCTGCCCTTTGAGTTTTTTGTACAGTTCTTTCTGTGCGTTGAGCAGAATATTTTTTTCCATCAGTGTCTTTTCATAATCGGCTCCGATCTTTCTCAACTCTTCTTCCTGGTTCATGTAAATTTCCCGAATGTCGGACTGCAGGTTTTCGACAGCTTTGAAATACGGGTAAAGCGGGTCCGAAGCTGACGGGAGCGGAAGATTCTGGTCGGTCATCTTCAGCCAGCAGAGCCGACCTGTAAAAGCAAGGAATTCCTTTTTTTTGATGAGTTCGTCATCCTGGTCGATTCCCGTAGAAACCACCATTCCCTTTTTCCAGTCGAGGACAGTTTGGACGGCTTCAGAATAGCTGTTCCTGATGAGCACAACCGTTGGCTCCGGTACCATCGCTGAAAGTGTCTCTACCGTTATAAGGCATTGAGGCTCGACGTTGTAGAAGACGACGATGCCGAAAGTGATCGAGGAATTGAACACCAGACTTGCAATCTGTTTTTTGTATGCCAGGGAAATACTGCTTATATGCCGCATGTCCCAAACAAGGCAGACCGGCTTATCCTCGATTTCATTGTCGTGCAGCGCAGATCGTAAAACGCCGGAGTCCATGAGGGCGAGAGTGATATCGCGATCCGTCTCGATATTGTAAAGAAGGATATCATCGCCAAGAAGTCTTAACACCTTTGTGTAAGACGTTCCTTGATGATTCTCGGTTCTTTGCCAGTCAGGGTTTGCTGTAATCGGTAGTTGTGTTACGGGACACGTATTCATGATGCAATCTTAAAAAGTGTTCGTGTGAGTACTTGTTGACGTACTGATGGTATATTACGTGAATAATTTGGTTTTTTAAAAGAAAAATCTGTGGTGTACTGAATATCACGTTAGATTTTTGACGTGGAACTCCATCTGAGAGGGATGGTTTACAGTGTGACTGCTAACGTAGTGTGGTTTGATTTGTATACCGGACGGTTGCTGTATTGCAGATCGAGAGATACAGAGACCTAAATTGAGCGATTGTCGAGCCCTGTGAAATGCTGATCTGATTTCACGGGGTCGGCATTTCCCGACTTGTCGGGATGTTAAAAAATGCGGCTCTTTATCGGTTTTCGCGCTCACCTGACATGTAAGGGAGAATCTCTATAAAAACACAGTATAACAGATCGTTTTTAATAAACTTACTACTATGGAGCATCCCGACAAGTCGGGACGCTCAGTTCAGGAGAGAACTGTTGATGGAGTAATGACGATGATGCCGGCTGGTGCATCATGGTATTTTTGATTTGCCGGTCGATGGAATGTGGTAGTAGGAATTAGTATCTGTAAGTTATCAGGGTATGTCACACAAAAGAGTTCGTCGGTGAAAAATACAACGTTTATCATAAATCCGGTTGCCGACAGGGGGCGTTCGGCAAGACATACATCCCGCATACGGCAAGTGCTGGAAAAGCACCCTCAGGCGGTTGTCTGTAAAAGCGAATTTGCAGGGCACGCTTTCAGCCTTGCACGTGAATCGCTTGAGCGAAGCAGGGCGGTTATTGCCTGTGGCGGTGATGGTACAGCGCACGAAATAGCAAATGTTCTTGCCTTTTCTGACGTAAGCCTCGGAATCCTTCCTGTCGGTTCGGCTAATGACTTTGTCAAATCGCTTGATCACGGCTTCGACCGTGATTATCCTGTCGAAGCATACCTTTCAGGAAGAACCGTACAGGCTGACCTGGGAAGCGTTTCGACGGGGAGTGGTTTCAATCGCTATTTCCTCAATTCATGCGGGGTGGGACTTACCGGCCGGATCGCTCGCAAAGTCCGGCAGACGAAATGGATCAGGGGGGAGCTCATGTATATACATGCTCTTCTCTCGGTGCTTTTAGGTTATGACTCCCCAAAAATGCATATTAAGCTCGATACTCCGGAAGGGACAATTGTTCTCGATGAGAAGGTTTTTGCTTTTTCCGTTGGCAACGGCCGGATCGAGGGTGGAAAATTTCATATCGCACCCGAAGCCAGGATCGACGACGGACTGCTTGACGTATGCATTCTCAAAGATATACCAAGAGCAAGGTTTTTTGGATTTGTTCTCAAGTATCTGAAAGGAGAGCAGATACATGATTCAAGGGTTCTTTACAAAAAGGCCCGTGCTGTCGAGATCGAGATTCGCCATCCTGAGGTAATGCATCTGGATGGTGAAGTATTCGATAATGTGAACGGAAAAGTCAGGATTGAAACCGTCCCTTCGTCCATAAACGTCTTATGCCGTGAAGAAGATGAGCATTACGGTCAGAAACAGCGATAATCGTTATGCGGATCGTCATTTTTGAAGATGAGCATGTTTCCCGGTTTCTGCCATTGCTGCACTTCAAGCCGGTCTACATGCTTACTACCGGTTTTAAAACACTTTACGAGAAATTTTACGCCCGCCTTGGCGGGGAAACAGCACTCTCATGTCATCTCAGGCGGTATCTTGAACCTGTGTATCGCCAGACACTCCCGATTTTTTATCCCCACAACGGCAGCGCTGATATCCTTCTTGTAAACGGAAGGCTTTTGTGTGACGAAGCGTCAGTCGACATTATGACGGTGAACCTTCCCGAACCCGGACAATGCCTTATGCAGGGTGACGATATGGTTTTTGCCCGTATCAGTTCTGAAGCAAAGCATATCCGCACAGAGCTTGCCTCGGACCTTATCGACACCGATGCTCTCTTATCCGGGGGTGAGCGTATAGATGTGGAAGGTTTCACGCTGCTCAAAAACATCTGGGATCCGGTTGCACTGCATCCGCTTGAGCTTCTTCGGGATGCAGAATCGATAACGCTTGGAGCGGTTCTCGGTGAGGTTTCCTCACATGCCGCACTGGAAAATCCGGATACTATTTTTGTTGCCGAGGGTGCACAGATAAAACCCGGTGCCGTTCTGGATGCCGGCTCAGGATTCATTGCCGTCAGTTCCGGTGCGGTGATAGAGCCTCAGTCCGTCCTGACGGATAATGTATTTATCGGTCCATCTGCTCGTGTCAGGACCGGCACAAACCTGCATGATAATGTATCAGTCGGCAGTTACTCCAAAGCAGGCGGCGAGATCGAGGATTCAATTATCGAATCGTATGCCAACAAGCAGCACGAAGGGTTTCTCGGTCACTCATACCTGTCGTCATGGTGCAATCTCGGGGCGGGCACCAATACATCGGATTTGAGAAATGATTACGGCAGGGTCAGCATTGTGCACGGCGAGGATAAGGTACAAACCGGATTGCAGTTTCTCGGTCTTATCATGGGTGAGCATACCAGATGTTCGATCAACACGATGTTCAATACCGGTACGGTTGCAGGTACATCCGCCAATATATTCGGCAGCGGGTTTCCCCGGAAACAGATTCCCTCGTTTTCCTGGGGCGGGGCTGAGCATGGTTTTGAGCCATACGATATTGAAAAAGCAATCGAGACGGCCAGGGTTGTTATGGCGCGGAGGAATGTTATTTTGAGTCCGGAATATGAAGCGATGTTCCGTTACATTGCCTCTGTTGAGCTGGGTGGTAAGAGGATAGTGTGAAAAAAACGGAACAGATTATTGCATGCTCCGGCGTGTTCAACAGGGAGCCGGACTACCGGTTTCGGACCGGGAAACGCAAAAGTGGGCATGAATTCAGGTTGCATGGAACGAAGGATCGTCGATTATTTCGAAATGTATCGGCAAGTACGGTTTTTTTCGATTTTTCCTGTTTCAGGCAGGTCAGGGGAAATCATACTGCCGGTGTACGAGTAACGATTTTTTTCATAAACTAGCATTGCAGCGCATTTGCTGAAATGCCCGGTTTTTGTATTACGCCAACATCAGCAGATACTGTTCATGGTTCTTGTTATCGATAATTACGATTCGTTTACCTATAACCTTGTCCAGTACATGGGCGAACTGGGAGCGGATGTCACCGTCTACCGCAACGACGATATCGGGGTGGAAGAGATTCTTGAAATCGGTCCCGAAAAGATCGTTATATCGCCGGGCCCGGGAACACCCCGGGATGCAGGTGTTTCCGTACCGCTTGTCCGGAGGCTTCAGGGTGCCATACCGGTCCTTGGTGTCTGTCTCGGACACCAGGCTATCGGGGAGGCTCTGGGAGCGAGGGTCGTGCGTGCAGCCGATATCATGCATGGCAAGACATCGAGTATCATTCATGACAACCGGGGTATTTTCAAGGATCTGAAAAACCCGTTTATTGCCACACGCTATCATTCTCTTATTGTTGAAAAAGAAAGCCTGCCTGACCAGCTTGTAATCAGGGCCTGGACAGAGGACGGTGTTATCATGGGAATGGATTGTCAGGAAATGCAGCTTTACGGTGTGCAGTTTCATCCCGAATCGATCATGACCGGTGAAGGAAAACGGCTTATCGGCAATTTTTTAGCGATTTGACAACCATGCCGTCTTCCCGAAAAAAGGAATCCCCCGGATCAGTTCCCCCCACCCTGAATATGCTCTTGCGGAAAAGAAGAAGCGCTTCTGGCAAAAAAAGGGGTTATCGGTCATATCGGTAGCAGGGTGGTTTTCCCTGATCTTGATGGGCAGCGGGTACTGGAATGTTGTATGTCGCTCGATGCGTCGGACGATGTTATCGGAAAAACGATATATTAACAGAAAGGAGATTGATTTTTATTTCTCAAGGATGATCCGGAAAAGGTTCTTGACAGTATCAAGGATTTCTATCCTGAAGGGCACGCGTTGAATTTGTAATGCTGTTTTTTCGAATACGTTTCGACGTTGATTCGCCGCATCGTTCTGGAGTATCTCCTTTTTTTCTGCAGTAGTAATCCAAAAAGGAACCCGATACAGGGAAAGGATTGGGCATGTCTGAGCTTCAGGTCGAGTTTATGAAGAGTGCAGGAGGATCTGGATGGCATTACCTGCTTTCGATCTGCATGTGTTATAGCGTGTCCCTTGAACAGAGCGGGAGCAGGCGAAGGAACTTGTTGCCTTGCTCTTGGGGTTTAACTATTGTTACGTCGGAAGTACTATGAAAAGTCCAACCTTCAGAAACGATTCCTGTATGATTTTGAAATAAACTACAGTCAAGAACAACGTGATATTTCCATGTGAAAAGGCCGTCTGGTACAATCTTCCGCAAATAAGGGCGGATATTGCTGCCGGCCTTGTAAAGGGTGGAATGACCCAGTCCCAGGCGGCAAAGAAGCTGGGTGTTACACCTGCAGCCGTCTCTCAGTACATGAACAAAAAGAGAGGCCGGCAGGAAGTGAAAAGCCAGTCATATCTCAATGAAATAAGGATTGCTGTCGATAAAATACAGAATGGAGCGAGTGAGATTGAACTGAGAAGTATTGTCTGCAAGTGCTGCCAGATTATTACAGCCGAGACCGATGAAGAGGAAAGCAGTTGTGGAAAAAAGTGAAACTGGGCAGGGGCGACTATGGCGTCATTAACATCCCGGCAGTCACCTGATTTGTGGTCTTTCAGGGAAGGTGCAGGATTATCCGTTGCACTGGTACTTTTCGGCATCGTTCTTGAAGTAGTCGCGGGTGGTAAGGGTGTGCCGTTTCCTTCATGGCCGATGAATCTTGTCATACTGCTGCTTCTTGTCGTCAATATTGTTCTGGCAGGACTGTTGCTGAGAGAAAATCCCTTTGTGCGCTGGCTGGGCGGAATACCGCTGGGTCTCTGTTTGATTCTGACAATGGCCGCGCTGTCGCTTGTAGGGGGTTTGCTGCCCCAGACTAAAGGAGCTGGTCCCGGCTGGGCCGGTGTGACGGGATTGGACAGCGTTTTTTCAAGCTGGCCCTTTGGCTTGACAGTGCTGTTTTTTCTTGTCAATCTGGGTCTGTCGCTCGTATGGAAAACAGTGCCGTTCAAGCTGTCGAATCTCCAGTTTGTTTTGTTTCACGCAGGTTTCTGGATCGCATTATCCTGTGGCCTTGCCGGTGCAACAGACCTGCAGAGGGTGATTATCCCTCTCTACGAGGGCCGCTCGACTGCACAGGCCTGGAGCCCTGCAGATAAAAGCATGAATGACCTTCCCTTTTCCCTGTTTCTCAAGGATTTTGAAATGCTCGAATACAGTCCCCGTCTTGCCTTGTACGATCAAACACAGGATCGTTTCATTCCGAACAAGGCCGGTGTGACCGATGACATGCGTCAGGGGCTCGATGTGTCATGGGAGAATGTCGAGATCAGGGTCGAGCAGTATCTTGAAAACGCAATCTTCAAAGATGGCCGGGCCGAGCCGGCACCTGCGGGAACCAAAGACGCTTTGCCATGGGCATACCTGAGCGGGACATATGCTCAAAAAACGCTGTCAGGGTGGGTAAGCACAGGGAGCCCGTTCATGAAGCCATTTTTTCTCGAGGCTGAAGACAAGCTGATTGTCATGCTTGCCGGATCGCCGAAAAAGTACAGTTCCGAGGTGACCGTCATGCTTGAAGGTACAGAGGATGGGCGTAGCGCAGTGCTTGAAGTCAATAAGCCTGTTTCCGTCAAGGGCTGGAACCTCTACCAGATGGGTTATGACGAGAAGGCCGGCAGATGGTCCGAGCTGAGTCTGGTTGAAGGTGTGAAGGATCCCTGGCTGCCGATGGTCTACCTTGGTTTTTTTATGATCCTTGCAGGTAATACGCTTTTTTTCTGGAAAGGCTTCAGGAAAAAATAGCAGCAGCGCACTTTGTGCGCAGGAGTAGCTCGCTCTGGCTCGCAGGAGTAAGTAGCCAGTAACAAAGAATCAAGAGCCAGGAGACGGGGGAAGAGAAGATAGTGGGCAGTCTTCAGTGGGCAGTCGGCAAGTTGTAGGGGCGGGTTTGAAACCCGCCCGTACGAAGGTCAGACGGCCAGGGAGACTGGAGACAGGGGGAAGAATGTGCTACGTGTTAAGTGCTATGTGCGAGAAAGAGACAAAAGGGATTATTGATTTTGACTGCTGACTGTGAACTGCCTGCTGAAGACTGTTACTCATGGATCGGGAATGTTGTTTTTTGTCATTTGAGTCCTTTACGTCCTTTTGGCCGTTTTTTTCAACCGGATCGGAACCAACAACGCAACAAGATTTTTGACTTTTATCATAAGCTATGACCTGGGTTGATTTTCCATATATTTCATACAGTGCGATGACATGCTGGGCCGGTGGTACACTTCTGGGACTGCTTTCGGCCAGATCGAGGGCGCTGAAAGTACCCGGGATGGTATTGATGATTACCGGGACTGCTATCATGACGGTATTTCTTGTCCTTTTCTGGATGGAACTGGACCGTCCACCTCTCAGAACCCTGGGGGAAACACGCCTCTGGTATGCAACGTTGATCCCGCTTGTCGGTTTTCTGGTCGAGTATCGCTGGAAAATTGCCTGGTTGAAGTATTACTGCGTCGCAATGGCCTCATTTTTTCTTGTCATTAACATTCTGTTTCCCGATGTCTACGACAAGACCCTGATGCCGGCTTTGCAGAGCAGCTGGTTTGTTCCGCATGTGGTGGTGTATCTGGTAGGGTATGTTCTGCTTGCAGCTTCGTCCGCGGCAGCCTGGCATACACTCTACAGGCGCAGCAGGTTCTCGGATGAGGAAGGAGAGGCCATCAGCCACTATCTTGCATTGCTCGGTTTTGTCTTTCTGACCTTCGGGCTTGTCTTTGGCGCTCTCTGGGCTAAAGAGGCATGGGGGCATTACTGGACCTGGGATCCGAAAGAAACCTGGGCGCTGATTGCCTGGCTTGTCTATCTCGGTTATATGCATGCCAAATCCGCAAAGGTAGACAGAAGAGTGCTCCAGTGGTACCTTGCCCTTGCTTTTCTCGTTTTGCTGGTCAGCTGGTTCGGTGTCAATTACCTCCCTTCAGCCCAGAACAGTGTGCATACCTATCAGACGGGGTGAGGCAGCAGTATGACAATGAGTTGTAACGTACCGGTATATCAGGTTAACCGATGACAACACTATGACCGACATGATTATGCGCAGGACATCAGTATTCCTTTGCTTTCTCTGTTTTTTCTGTCTTGTCAGTATTCCCGGTTCACACGCCTCGTTTTTTTCAGGACGTTCACCGGTTTCGGCCGAAGTCTTTCTTGTAGAGAATTCTGTTGAATCCGGCCTTACTGCTGCTGTGCGGCTGGAAATGGAGCCTGGATGGCATGTCTACTGGCAGAATCCGGGTGATGCGGGAATGCCGGTGGAAATAGAATGGGAACTGCCTTTGGGGTTAAAGGCTTCTGTTCTGGAGTTTCCTTATCCGGAACGTTTCGACTCGGGAGGCATGACCGGCTATGGTTACAATGACGAGGTTGTGCTTTTCTCGAGAATAGTATCGGAAGGCAATGACGCCGATCTGTCGATCCCTGCTCGTTTTTTTCCTCTCAAGGCAAAGGTATCCTGGCTTTCCTGCAAGGAAAGCTGCATACCGGGTTCTGCAGATGTTCTTCTGACAGAAGAGCCGGCATCTGACGCACTTCTGAAAAAGGCCCGTGAGTTTCAGCGGATGGTCCCCGTTGCCCATGATGCAGGCAAGGGGCCGCTCAGGGTCGTTGCAGTCAGCATTGAAGAGAAACAGGAGGGAAGTCTTCTCAGTGTTGAGCTTGCAGGATTTCCGGCACGATCACTCAAGGATTTTTTTCCGCTTTCTTCTCCGGACGGTATGGTGCTCGACCGGATCAGGGTCAACAATAACACTCTCATCATCCCGTACTCGGATGTCATTGAGCCATCAGTTTTCAGCGGGATTGCCGTAACGGAAAAAGGTGCTTATGTCATTACGGTCAATACCGAAGACGGTGCTGCAGGACCGGAACCGGCAGATGATTCTGCATCACTTTTTCTCATGCTTGTTTTCGCCTTTTTCGGCGGGATTCTGCTCAATATCATGCCCTGCGTGCTTCCTGTCCTCGGGCTGAAAGTTTTCAGTCTGATCGGTACCGAAGACTCTGAATCGGGGAGAGCTGCGGGCCGGTTCCTCAGCCTTGTGTTTGCTTCAGGGATTCTGGTGTCGTTCTGGTTTCTTGCAATCGTTGTCTGGGGGCTTCAGGCTATGGGTGCAACAATAGGTTGGGGTTTCCAGTTCCAGTCACCGGCGTTTGTGATGTTCATGGCAGCAGTGGTTTTCGGCTTCAGCCTGAACCTTTTCGGCCTTTTCGAAATCGGTGCTCCCGCAGTATCCGGCAAGATAGGCAAGGTGGCTTCCCATCATGACAGCCTCGGCGCCTTTGTCAGCGGCATACTTGCTACAACCCTTGCAACACCGTGCACCGCTCCATTTCTCGGCTCAGCACTTGGATTTGCTTTCGCCCAGCCAGCCTGGATCGTTTTTATTTTCTTTACCGTGATTGCGGTTGGCATGGCGTTTCCTTATGTGATTCTTGCCTGGCATCCTGTATGGCTGCGTTTTCTGCCAAAACCCGGGCACTGGATGTATATTTTCAAGCAGCTTATGGGATTTGTCCTTGTGGCTGTCGTCATCTGGCTTGCTTCGATACTGAATTCGCAGATCGGTGGGCAGGGACTGCTGCGGCTTTTCATCCTGCTCCTTGTGATTGCGTTTGTGCTGTGGGTGCTCGGAAACCTCATAGGTTACGGAACGTCTTTCAAACGGCAGCTCGTGATATGGACGCTTGCTTTTGCTCTTATCGGCGGGGCCTTCTATACCCTCATTCTCGACACGGGGCGGATGGAGCCCGGCGGCAGCAGGATCGAAAACACTGAGCGGAGTGCGGAAAGGAAGGATAAAAACGGTGTGGTATGGAAAGACTTTTCTCCTGCTCTTTTCGATCGGCTGATCGGGGAGAAAAAGACAATTTTTCTTGATTTTACTGCGGAGTGGTGCATAACCTGTAAGGTTCTTGAAGCAAGCGTTCTTGCCAACCGTTCGGTTGGCGAGGTTCTTCTCAAGCCAGAGGTTGTTGCAGTGAGGGCGGACTGGACGACAAGGGATGATGCGATTACATCCCTGCTTCAGCGTTTCGGTCGTAGTGGTGTGCCTCTGCTTGTGATCATTCCCATGGGCGATCTTGAACAGGCTGTTGTTCTTCCGGAAGTCGTGACGGTCGATATGCTGCTGTCGGCATTTGACGATGTCGGTATCTGAACCGGATCCCTGAGGTCTACAGTTCGAGTATCATGTGGGATTCGGTCGCGTGCGCACGCAGGATCGCAGCACAATCGTCGATAACATTCCATCCGTATTTGTTGATGAAGTAGAAAACGTTGATGGCGCGTTCCTGGGCAACATCGCCGGGAAAGAAAGCCGATGCAGCCTTGTCAAGCTGCAGGACAAGTTCGTCGTGTTTTCTTCTGCCTGCCTTGTGTGTTTTCTGCCGGATTCCCTCTATGATTTTTTCAACCTGCCGCATCGATCCGGAAAGGACCTGTTCAAGATTTCGGTCGAGGTTGGAAAGTGTCGGCACCAGGGCTTCGAGCTCTTCCTGCATGTTGCGTGCAGCCTTGTCCAGCACGGCATCGAAGTCATGGTTTTCGGCACCTGAAACCGCATTTTTCTGCAGTGTCCTGAGGTCCTTGAATGCATTGAGGTAGACCTGTTTTCTCGAAAGGCTCAACCGGCCTGTTATCCGGAGAACTTTATCCATGATTTTGCTGATAGGCGGCTCAACCAGGGTGATGCTGGCTCGCGGGATGACAAAGGGCATTCTGAGTCCGAAATGCTCGTATACTTTCCGGTACTGGGCGAGGTAATTGATTTCACCAGGCCCGCCGATATAGGCGAAAACCGGCAGGACATGATCCTGCACGATCGGCCGCAGGATAACGTTCGGGCTGAACTGTTCCGGATGGTCGGTGCATAGCTCGAGCATCTGGTGCCTTGAATAGGTGTACTGCCCGGGAGTTGTTATGAACCGGTCTGTACCGTGATCCTCGATTTTCATCCGTTGCCCATGATGGTTCAGGAGGAAGAGGTTCACTGTTCTCGGCTTGGCCTGTGCTTCGTATCCCATGTTCTCCAGGATCGAACTCTGCCCGATAACACTGTGCGAAGTATGAGGACACGTTGCCAGTTCGCGATGCAGAACATCGGCAGACAATTTCTTGAATTCCGGATCGGCCGGAGAAAGCATGAGGAGAGGGTAATCCTTGAAGAGGAGCGCCATTGTTTTTGCGAATGCAAGTTCCAGTGTGCTTTCCGGAGTATAAAAGGACTGGAGCGTTTCGGCGATCTTCTCTTTCTGTTCACTCTCCTGCAAAAGCGAGAGGAACGCGTCGATGGAGTCGGTAATACCTTGGCCCATCACGGTCCGGCAAACCATCTGTTCCGGCAGTCGGTTCCAGGGTTCGAGGACGACAGATGCAATATGGCCGTTTTCGAAAAGTGATGTGGATGCAGATTCACTGAAATCGTGATCTTCGCCTTCTATCCAGAAAAGGGGAAGAAAATCGTACTCCGGGAACATCACTTTTTGACGTTCGGCAACGACAATTGCGGTAAGCGCCTTGTAGATCGAGTAGAGCGGTCCGGTGAACAGGCCTGGCTGCTGGCCCGTGACCACGAACATACATTGAGGCGAATCGAGCCGGGAAAGTGTGTCGATATGTTTTTCAGCAACCCCGAAAGCCCTGTTTTGCCTGACAAGAAGGTCGATCAGTTCCCGGCGTCTGAACTGTTTTGCGGAAAGGGTGTTGAGGTGGCTGAAATAATCGGCTTCCCGCCGGTAATCGTAATGGAAAAAGCGATCGGCAAGCGTTTCATGCATCTGCCCTTCGTGTGTATAATCTTTGAAAAGCCTGGAAAATCCCTTTTTGGGAGCCAGTATATCGCCGTAGTCAACAAGAAAGCAGTTCATTATATAGATAGTCGGTAGTGGGTAGTAGGTAATAGGGGAAGATAGAAAAGTCAAAATTCAAAAGGCAAAAATAAGGAAGTAAGATGTTGAGGTGTGGCAATGCCGGACACATTACATGAATTCTATAGGGGTCCTATGAGTCCTATAGGACCTATAAGTCCTATAAGATTTATCGGTCATATCTCAGTTCTTTTCTTTGCTCACTCGCCTTCTCGAAAAAACCGGTCCCCGGACACGGGCGAAAGATTTTTCGCCCCTGCAACTTGCCAACTGCCTGCTAAAGACCGCCCACTATTTTCTTTCGCCCTCTCGCCAAGTCACCCTCTCGAAAAACCGGCCTCCGGCCTCCGGTCTCTTTTCTTACCTTTTCCCACCATTCACGATTCACGATCTTCCCCTCCTTACTCCTGCGCACAAAGTGCGCTGCTCCTATTTCTTCAGCTTCCAGCCCTTTATCGCAGTCAGTGCTTCATGGTTTGTCATATCGATGGATATGGGTGTCACGGTCACATAGTTTTCCCTTATGGCATACTCGTCGTATGCGGTATTTTCGTCAAGAAGCTTCAATTTCCCGCTCAGCCAGTAGTATGGATTGCCATACATGTCATCGCGTTCAATGGTGTTTTCAGCCCAGCGTGATTTTCCCTGACGGGTTGCCTTGATCCCCCGGATCTCCGATTCGGGAATGTTCGGTATGTTGACCGATAGAATCGTGTCTTCGGGCAGTCCTTCACGGAGCGTTTTTCGCACCAGTTTTCGGGCGATTTTCCCGGCATAGCTGAAGTCTGCGTTCTCATAGGTTGTCAGCGAAAAAGCAATCGAGGGGATATGCTGTATCACACCTTCGAGAGCGGCAGCTACCGTTCCGGAGTAGAGTGTGTTGGTCGCTGTATTGCTCCCGTAGTTGATGCCGCTTACGATGATATCGGGTTTTTCGGGAAGAATATGGCTTATGGCGACTTTGATACAGTCTACAGGTGTGCCTGAAACGGTATAACCGAAAAAACGGCTGTTTTTACGATACTCTTTTACCCGAAGAGGGACGCCAAGCGTCATAGCATGCCCCATGCCGCTTCTTGGTTCTGAAGGTGCGACTACCGTTACATCACCGATTTTTTTCATCGAGCCTGCAAGGACGTGTATACCATCGGCATCGATGCCGTCATCATTGCAGACCAGGATGCGGGGTTTTTTCCTGTCGGTCACGTTGTTGTTTTCTGCATGGATTGGTTGAACTCGGTCTGAAAGCCTCTCAGGGGGAATAAAATACAAAAAACCCCGAGCATACCGTCGCTGCCGAAAAAGTTGTATTTCGGCGTAGGAAAACAGGAGTGATCGGTCCTTGTCAGAATGCGTGGCCGAAATTGAAATAGAATACTGTTTCGGCAAACCGGAGCGCTGAGAGGCCCGAACTGTCATCGTCACTGTCAAATCTGAACGCTTTTCCTGCAGTAAGGCTTGCCGGTCCGATTGGTGTTTCCCAGTTCAGGCCTGCCCCGAAACCATGGATAAAATCGCCCGGAGCCATATCATTGCTTTTTTCCCAGACGTTGCCCGCATTGTAATAGACAATGAACGAGGATGGAAAGATGAGGTCGAACGACGGGCTGTAACGTAGATTTGCTCCCAGCACGGCAATGTTCTGCCCGATGCGGTCGTTTTCCTGCAGGCCGATAAAACGGTAGTTGTAGGGACTGGCTGCTCCACCGAGGAAATAGCGTTCAGAAAAAGGAAAATCACCTCCACTGAAGCCGAAAGAAAAACTGAGCTGGGCCGAGGTCTGTCTGCTGATAGGTATGTTTTCCTCGTGGCATAACTGCAACTGCCAGAACGACAGGTCGTTGAAGATTTCCGGAGTAAAAGAGTATTTCACATTCGAGAGACGTCCTTTTCTGGGCAAAAAAGAGTCGTCTCTTGTATCCAGGGTAAACTCAAGCGAGGTGGTTGCCAGGTCGTTATTCTGGGTGACAAAGGGGCCGTTTCCCTGGTCAAATGCCTGACTGTTTTTGACTGTCATGTCAAAAAGCAACTGGCTGCTTTTGCCGATACTTGTTCCGAACGATGTTGCAAGCCCGATATGCTGAATGCCATATTGCCGGGATGGACTGCGGTCTTTGAAAAAAAACTCATCGGAAAAAGCCGGATTTCGTATATCAAGTTTCCGTTCGTCGTAAAACAGTTTTGTCGTGAACGTCAAGCTGGTCTTTCCTATTGCCGGCATGTTGAATTCCAGGTTTGCCCGGTTGTTTTTATCTCCGATCTTCGCCCAACCCCCAATGGAGTTCAGCGTGCCGGAGAGATTCTCGTTCCTGAAATCGATCATTGCCTGCGCATTATACGTTTCATCGTATCGCACCCCGAGGCGGAGGACGCTGGGCGGCTTTTCATTGAGCCGGATCCTGAGCGGAAGTTTTCCTTCTTTCAGCGCTGTCGGGTCCTTTCCGGCAATTCCTATCGAAACGCGGTTGAATGCTCCGGTTCCGAAGAGATTGTCGATCGATCGTTCGATATCTTTGAGGTTGACCGCCTTCGATGTGTCTATGGGAATTTCTCTCATCACCGGTGTCGGGCGGGTGATATTCTTGTCCTGCGATACCACGAGTGATGAAATACGGCCATCGGTGAGAACAATGACAAGCTTTCCTTCGATGACATCGATATGGTCGATATCGACAAGCGGATATCCTTTATTCCTGAAAAGTGACAAGAGTGCTTCCAGCGCTCTGGTACCTTCGGTGTTGGTGTAGCCTTTATGAAAAAGAGGACAGAAACAGTTATCAAGTTCTGTTCGGCTTATCGGGAGTGTACTGTTGACAAGTTCGACGCTATCGACCGCCGGTGGTGTTGTGCAATGAAAGACGACATCTTTTCTCTGCCTGTCGATGGTTGCGAAGACTTGTGTGAACAGGTCGGTTTCAAGCAGATTTTTCAATGCATCTTCAAGCGTTGCGGCGTTACGTATGATGTTTCCGGTCAGGTGGAAGAGCTCTGATGGCACAGGACGGCCGGGTGTGTCGATGCGGAGGGATGTCTTGTATCGGGCTAGAGACGTTCTGGTGCGGGAGGGAATATCGATATCCTTGTGGATCTTTCTGGCAAGAGCCTTGCCGCTGGTGTATCCTGACCTGATCAGGTCAGGAAGGTTCGAAAAATCAATTGCCGGGTTGTTGCCGACATCAGGAGCGATAACCAGGTCGGCTTTTTCCAGCTGCCGGGGGTATTGCAGGTCGATGAGAATAGTCATGGTCTGGTCGGCTGCCTGCCAGGGGATGTCGATATCTTCTGCAAGGGTATACATGCTGCCCCTTGTGTCAACGCCTATTTTATAGTCGAGATCGGCGTTTTCAAGTTCGTCGACGGCAAGGTTCGCAACCAGTCCTCCGTCAGCCAGTTTTTGTTTGTCAAGCTCGACAGGTTCGAAGATCACCGGGATGGTGCTGCTTGCCAGCATGGCTTCCGAAAGTGCACCGTCAAGAAGCGTGACACGTTTGCCTGAAACAAGGTCGGTTGTAACGGCCCTGAAAGAGATGGGAAGCGTTGTGAAAGGCCCTTCGGGATGGTACGGCGCATTCATGGCCAGAAGGTCGAGGACTTTTGTCAGCTTCTGGGATGAGCTTAACGATTTGGGAACAACGAGTTTGAAATCTTCAAAACGGATCGCTATTGTCGCTCTGTCACGGATCTTTCTCTGTTCGAGAAAGGTATTTTCACGGGGTGCCTTGCTGTCTAATGACAAAAGGTCTTCCCAGGGGAGTTCTTTTGCGATCTTTTCAAGCGCATCGGCATTGTATCCGGTTGAATAGAGACCGCCTACCACAGCGCCGATGCTTGTTCCTGCAATAGCGTCGACAGGAATGTTCTCTTCCTCGAAAGCCTTGAGAACGCCTATCTGGGCCATACCGTTTGCCCCTCCTCCCGAAAGGGCAAGACCGACCGTTTTTCTCAACGGCCTCATGTATGGCTCGATAGTATGGCGTTTGTGCGGAATATCGAGCGTGTCGGGGAAAACAGTTTCCAGGGGTGCGGCGGTCACGGGTTCGGCAGCTCTTAACAGGAAGAGAGCGGTAAGGCAGAAAAGGCCGACAAATCGTCTGATTTCAGTCAATTGTGGACTCCAGACGGCTGTTTTGAGTTCTCAGGGTGACTTCATATCTTCACTGTTGATACTGGTGTGAGCGTTCGAAGCACAGTCAATCCACACATTCCTTTTCCGTGTCTGCAGAATGAACCGCTCAACTCTTTGTAATGTATAATCTTTACAGATAATTAAAAATGGTCTGGTTCAAGCGGGCAATGCCCTCCATACGTACACAGGACAGAAGGGATATTCCTGAAGGACTGTGGCGGAAATGTGACAGTTGCGGAGCGGCGCTTCACAAAAGACAGGTTGAAGATCATCTCTCGACCTGTTGTGAGTGCGGTCACCATTTCAGGCTCTCTCCCGAGAAATACTTTTCGATTCTCTTTGACGAAAGGAAGTATGAAGAGTTTGCCGCCAATCTTCGTGCTGCTGATCCGCTGGATTTTTCCGATACGAAAAAATATCCTGACAGGGTTGCCGCTGTTATCGAGAAAAGCGGCAAGACCGAGGCCTGCAGAAACGCGCTGGGAAAAATCGGCGGCTATCAGGTTGTTATTGCTGCGATGGATTTCGGTTTTATCGGCGGTTCAATGGGATCGGTCGTAGGCGAAAAAATCGCCCGGGCGATTGACAAAAGCATTGAACTCGGCCTGCCTTTGATCATCATTTCCCAGTCAGGCGGTGCACGCATGATGGAGGCCGCCTACAGTCTCATGCAGATGGCAAAGACCTCGGCAAGACTCCTGCGGCTCAGTGAAAATCGTATTCCCTATATATCGCTTATGACGGATCCCACCATGGGCGGAACAAGCGCGTCCTATGCCATGCTCGGAGACATCAACATCAGTGAGCCCCGGGCTCTTATCGGTTTTGCGGGGCCGAGGGTGATCAAGGATACGATCAAGAGAGATCTGCCCGAAGGTTTTCAGCGGGCCGAATTTCTCCTTGAACACGGTTTCCTTGACATGATTGTTCATCGAAGGGATCTCAAAGGCCGGCTCACACAGCTTCTCGGCCTTCTTGCTTCCTAGGTCCAGCCCAATGCGGACGAGGTGACAGGGAAAAGGGAGGTGAATATTTTTTTGACTTCTTCGGCAATATCCCTGTGTTCCTTCTGGGTCGACATGTCGGTGCGGACTTCTATGTAGTGAATCCAGCTTCTGACCGAACCTTTCATGTAGAGCTTGGTCTCTGTATTGAGCGGAAGCAGCATTCTCGCGCATTCTTTGGCGATTCCCTTTTCCAGTGCTTCATTATACTTCTGTTCGCTCAGAGTCCTGATTGCATCCTGCGCTTCACCGAACCATGTTATGGCTGCATCATCGAGATCGTCGAGGGAATGCTGGCGGTTTTTGACGTCCTGCCGTCTGGGTGTGTATGTCTCGAAGCGCTGCACTTTTGCGTAGCGCTGTGAGAATTCCTGGAAAACGAAACTCCGGTGCCGAAGGATCTGTGGAGAAAGTGCCCGGGAAGTGATGATTTCAACAGTCATATCTACCATTTCAAAAATGCTCCAGTGGCGGTGCTTGATACAGTAGGCCAGCAGCCGTTCATAATCCAGATTTTCCTGATGGGGGCTCGATACCCTCGCGCAGTAGGCGATCAGGCCCTCCGGATCGAGTTTCTCGTTCTGTATTTCGATAAGCGGATTCGTTACGGCAATAAGGCGGACATTCATGCTGTAAAACTGAAATACCTAAACTGAGCGTTTCAACAAATGCTCGGTTAGAGTAAGTTTATAAAAAAGAGTCTTTTATACTGTTTGACAGGTGTGATTATTCGTCACCTGTCGGTTGCTGGAAAAAACCGATAAAGAACCGCATGTGTTGAAATCCCGACAAGTCGGGAAATGTCGACCCCGTGAAATCAGACCGGATATTTCACAGGGCTCGACAATCGCTCAAGTCAGGAAATAATTAATGGTTTCACCGACGGTTCAATTTAGGAAAGAAAAGTTTTTTTCGTAAAATCTAGACCTTGTTCCTGTATGGACCGACAAGGGTTTTTTTCCAGAGCTGAGCCTCCTGGCACGAGAGTCATGCTGAAATACCCTGACCAGCCAGAGCATAAGGCGGTCGTCAGGAACTGACGGGTGTCCGGCAGGGTTCTCTTAGTGAAAAGAACCGGCATTCCGATAACGCAAGCAGAACAGGAGACTGATATATGGCAAACATTAATTTCGGATTCGAACGACAGGCAAAAAAAATGTATTCGGGCGCCATAGAAAAAGGCATCACAAACAGCCTTGTTCCAATGGTCATAGAGACGTCAGGTCACGGAGAGAGAGCCTTCGATATTTTTTCCCGGCTTTTGAGGGAGCGCATTATTTTTATGGGTACTCCCATTGACGATCATGTTGCGAGCCTCCTGATGGCGCAGCTTCTTTTCCTTGAATCGGAAGATCCCGAACGGGATATCTTCGTGTATATCAATTCACCGGGCGGCAGTGTTTCGGCAGGACTTGGCGTCTACGATACCATACAGTACATCCGATCCGAGGTTTCAACCGTCTGTGTCGGTATGGCAGCCAGCATGGGCGCATTTTTACTGGCCTGCGGAGCAAAAGGGAAACGAGCGTCTTTGCCTCATTCGAGGATCATGATACACCAGCCTTCGGGCGGTGTCCAGGGGCAGGAGACAGATATTCTCATTCAGGCCCGCGAAATAGAAAAAATCCGCAAGCTGCTCGAAGAGATCATGGCTGCTCACACCGGTCAGAGTGTCGAAAAAATCAGAGAGGATTCCGAGAGAGACCGGTGGATGAACGCCGCGGAAGCGAAGGAATACGGTATTATCGACAACATATTCGACCATCGGCCGGCTACCAGCGAAGAAAAATAAGAGAGAGCACCGCTATCCTCGTTCAATCGGTAATGCAGCATTACGTCAGTAAACCGCTCCATATCGGGTTTCCGGCCTGGAGCGGTTTCCATAAGCACCACGAAGCAGTCTGTCATGAGCGCAAACCTTGACAAAACCTATAATCATCATGATGTCGAGCGTCGCTGGAGCAGCGCTCATTGGGAATCGGAAGGAATCTACGAGGCTGAAAGCCGGAACGTGACCGATGGGGGCAAAAAGCCCTACACGGTACTTATGCCGCCGCCGAACGTTACAGGCAGCCTGACCCTTGGCCACGTCCTCAATCATACCCTGCAGGATATTTTTATCCGCTATCAGCGAATGTCCGGCCGTGAAGCGCTGTGGCTTCCCGGAACCGACCATGCCGGCATAGCGACCCAGACGGTCGTTGAAAAGAAACTCAGAGCACAGGGGATCTCACGATACGATCTCGGCAGGAAAGAGTTTCTCGACCATGTCTGGCAGTGGAGGGAGGAATACGGTGGACTGATTCTCCGCCAGCTTCGGACTCTCGGGATATCGTGTGACTGGCGGCGAAATCTCTTCACGATGGACCAGAGCGCATCGAAAGCCGTCAGACATACCTTCATCAGGCTGTACAGAGATGGTCTGATCTACAGGGGTAAACGTATCATCAACTGGTGTCCCGTTTCCCAGACCGCTCTTTCCGATGAAGAAGTGATCATGAAATCCCGCAAGGACAAGCTGGTTTATGTCCGTTACCCGCTTGCCAACAGAGAGGGCGAGTATATTACCATTGCTACCGTAAGGCCTGAAACCATTCTTGCCGATGTCGCAATCGCGGTCAATCCTGATGATCCCCGTTATGCCGGTCTTATCGGCGAGTATGCCGTGGTACCTGTCGCAGGGCGTCATGTTCCGATCATTGCAGATGACTATGTTGACAGACAATTCGGTACCGGAGCCCTGAAAATAACGCCGGCCCATGATCCGAACGATTTTGACGTTGCAGCCCGTCATAACCTTCCGGTGCTCAGTGTCGTCGGCCGGGACGGGAAGATGACCGATGAGTTCGGTTATGCAGGCATGGATCGTTTCGATGCAAGGGAGAAGATTATCACCGATCTCGACAATCGCGGAAATCTCGTCAGGGTTGAAGACTACGAACACAATGTCGGGTATTCGGAGAGGGCCGATGTTGTCGTCGAACCGTATCTTTCCGAGCAGTGGTTTGTCAGGATGGAGCCTCTTGCAGAAAAAGCACTGCAGGCTGTCAATGACGGCGGGGTCCGTTTTCATCCTTCGCACTGGATAAACACGTACCGTCACTGGATGGAAAATATCCGAGACTGGTGTATTTCCCGTCAGCTCTGGTGGGG
Organism: Chlorobium sp.; assembly: GCA_028277225.1. Lineage (GTDB taxonomy): Bacteria > Bacteroidota > Chlorobiia > Chlorobiales > Chlorobiaceae > Prosthecochloris. The sequence goes on along the minus strand of JANQHB010000030.1, from coordinate 36,237 downwards.
GCACCGGATTCCTGCATGGTACGACCAGGAGGGCAATATCTGGGTGTCTGAATCATATGAGGAAGCTTGTCATCTTGCAGGTACCGACAAGCTGGTCCAGGATGAGGATGTTCTGGATACATGGTTTTCCTCATGGCTCTGGCCCCTGACGACACTTGGCTGGGAGGGCGGCCAGGAGGCCAACGACGATCTTCAAGCCTTTTATCCGACCGATACGCTTGTTACGGGACCTGATATCATTTTCTTCTGGGTTGCCAGGATGATCATGGCCGGCCTTTATTTCAGGGGGGATGTTCCTTTCAGGGATGTCTATTTCACAAGCATCATCAGGGACATGAAAGGCCGCAAGCTTTCCAAGTCCCTCGGGAACTCACCTGATCCGCTGAAGGTGATGGAGACCTATGGAACCGATGCTCTGCGCTTTACTATTGTCTATATAGCCCCTCTCGGCCAGGACGTGCTTTTTGGTGAGGAAAAATGCGAGTTCGGCAGAAACTTTGCCACAAAGATCTGGAATGCAACGCGATTAGTGTTCATTCAGCGGGAAAAGGTCTTTGGATCTATGAAGAGCTTTGAGGATGCCTATCGGATTTTTTCGCCGGACCAAACCCTGCTGAGCGACGCACAGCGCTGGATACTGGGACGCTATCACACGGTGCTTGCAGCGTATCACAAGGCATTCTCTCAGTTTCGGCTGAACGATATCACCAGGCTGATCTATGACTTTTTCAGAAGCGATTACTGTGACTGGTATCTTGAGACGCTGAAAATCGAGCTTGCCTGCAAAGAAGACGAGCAGGAAAAAAGGCATGCCGTCATGCTTGCCGTTTCGCTTCTCGAGGGAATTTTGCAGGTGCTGCATCCTGTTATGCCATTTATTACCGAGGAACTCTGGCATCATATCCTCGAGCGGAGCGAGCATGAGAGTATCGCCCGTTCGGACATGCCCCGGTCCGATGAACACTGGACGGGAGAGTCTGTTCAGGATCGTTTTTCACCGGTTATGAACGTGATTTCGGAAGCGCGAAGCCTGCGTGCGGTGTTCGGTGTTCCCAATGATATGAAGGCAGGTCTTGTTCTCGGTGTCCCTGACAAAGAAAAAAGAGACGTGTTTTCGGCCAACTCGCAGTACGTTACCGAGATGACCGGCTGTATGCTCGAAGTTGCCGACGGCTCTCTTGAGCGACCGCCTCATTCGGCAAGTTCTGTTGTCGACGGTAATGAACTTTTTATGCCGCTTGAAGGGTTGATTTCGTTTGACAAAGAGATTGCCCGGCTTGAAAAGGAGCTTGGCAACGTTTCATCCTACGTCAAAAAGATGGAAAAAAAACTTGCCAACAAGGGTTTTACAGACAATGCTCCTCCCGATGTTGTTGAGGGTGAGCGAGCAAAACTCCAGGAGGCGAGAAACAATCTTGAAAAACTGCAGACAAACCTGAGTGTGCTCTGTGAGTGACTGGAGGTCGTTCCTGCAAACGGCGTTCATGCATGCAGCAGTGTCATGATCAACACGGCATCAAACAGGAAAAAAGTACAACAACAGCGTAGTGATACGTAACATGGAGAGAATCTATGAGGCAACTTAAAATAAGTAAACAGATCACGAATCGCGAGAGCCTTTCCCTTGACCGATACCTGCAGGAAATCGGAAAATACGAGCTTCTGACAGCTGAAGACGAAGTGAAGCTGACCATGGCCATCAAGGAAGGCTATGACATGCCTGTCGATACAACCGAATACAAGCGTGCCAAACGTGCTCTGGACAAGCTCATCAAGGGAAATCTCCGCTTTGTCGTTTCAGTTGCCAAACAGTATCAGAACCAGGGTCTGACACTGGGAGATCTGATCAACGAAGGTAACCTTGGCCTTATCAAGGCGGCTAAACGTTTTGATGAAACCAGGGGATTCAAGTTCATCTCCTATGCTGTATGGTGGATCCGGCAGTCAATTCTTCAGGCACTTGCCGAGCAGTCGAGGATTGTTCGTCTCCCCCTCAACCGTGTAGGAACCCTGAACAAGATCAGCAAGGCATACAGTCAGCTCGAGCAGGAGTATGAACGGGATCCGAATACCAAGGAACTTGCCAATCTTCTTGACATGGACTCCCAGGATGTTGCCGATACACTCAAGATTGCCGGCAGACATGTGTCCGTCGACGCACCGTTTGCGCAGGGAGACGACAATCGTCTGCTTGATGTTCTGCAGAATGACGGCCATAAACCCGACCACGGGTTGACGCGTGACTCTCTCACGCTCGAGGTGGAGCGTTCCCTTTCGGTCCTGGCTCCACGGGAAGCCGATGTGATCCGTTCCTACTTCGGTATCGGCATGGAAAACCCGCTGACGCTCGAAGAGATCGGTGAGAAATTCAAACTAACCCGTGAAAGGGTTCGCCAGATCAAGGAAAAAGCTATCAGAAGGCTTCGGCAGTCGGCTTACAGTAAGGTTCTTAAAGAGTATATCGGCAGTTAGATTTTTTGCGGTATCGGCTTGTCGGCATTGCTTTTTTTATCTGTCAGCCGGTTCGAATGCAAGCACAACCTTTTCACCGGGTTGCAATCCAAGTTCAGCGGCGGCGTTTCCATTGCGGATCGCTATTTCAAGAAACCCACCGCTTCCCCTGCAGGACAGTTTCTCACCCACGTTCACGTCGCCATATGTCCGATGGAAAGGCAGAAGTATGCCGTTTTCGGTAAGGATACCCTTTACACGGCCTTTTCCAAGAAGATCATCGGTCAACGAAGTTACCAGGTTCCCATAGACATCGGCAAACAATATGGTGCCGTTCCAGGAACGGCCGTCATCCGGGGAGCTGTTTCGGGGCAGGGCAATTCTTTTGCATCGGTCCGGGTGGATTGTTTTTCCAAGATGTGACGGATCGATACCGTTTGCCAGATGGGCGGCAGCCGGTGCAAACACATCTCTTCCGTGAAACGTGTTGCTCCGAAGGGGAAGCATCACATCCGGATTGGTTATGGCAAAGCTGGCTGCCATGCTGCTGCTGTCGAGAAGTTTTGTTAGCAGGCCGTTGTCAGGAGCGATAAAGTACCTGTTTTCAGAGACCACGCACAAAGCATTTCTTGCTGTTCCCACACCTGGATCCACCACAGCGACAAAGACTGTGCCTTCAGGAAAATAATGGAGCGAGATACCAAGCTGCAGGGCTCCCTGCAGCACGTTCTGAGGCTGGATACCGTGGGTCAGGTCGATAACTGAAGACGAGGGGGATATCCCTGCGATGACGCCTTTCATAATGCCGACATAAGGATCCGTAAGCCCGAAATCGGTCATGAGTGCTATCAGCGGGCGAGCGTGTTTCATGCATCAGCGGTTTGCGGTTTTGTAAATGTAGAGGCCGATAAAGAGGAAGAGCAGATTGGGAAGCCATGCAGCCAGTAACGGGTCAAGTACCGACCGGTATCCGGCTATGGCAAATGCTCTTTGTACCGAAAGGTAGGAGAACCCTATCAAAAGGCTGATCCCGAACTCAATCGCAAGGCCGCTTCGCCTTTTCCGGGCAGAAAGGGGGACGCCGATCAGGACGATGATCACCGAAGCGAATGGCAGGGCCATTTTGTTGTGAAATTTCACAATGACCCTGCCGAGGTTCGAAAAGCCGGCACGCTGTTTTTCCCTTATATAGCTCAAGTGCTGTACAATATTCATTGCATCCGGTTGAATGCCGAGTTCTCTCAGGGATGAGCCGTCGATCGAGAGTTTCAGGGTATCCTGTCCCGGATTTTCCCTGTAGTTCACCCCGTCATCGGTAAAGACTCTTGTCCTGGTTTCATGAAAAAACCAGCGGTTCCGCATGTTGTCGTAGGTTATTTTTTTTGCGTCGATACGGCTTTTCAGTTCAGGTCCGTCGAATGTTTCAAGGGAAATACCGTACCCGGTTTCCTCTTCCGGATCAAGGGATGTAATCGAGAGAATCCTGTTGCGGGATTCGAGGATATGCAGATTGTTATTGCCTGAGAGGGATTCAAACGTTCTTTTGAAAAACTCCTGTTCAAAACGGTGCCTTTCAATTGCTATACAGGGTGAAAAGAAGCCGGCGTTCAGGATGTTAAGCAGGGTAACGGCAAAAGCAGCCAGCAGAAAAGGAGTGATCAACTGCCGTAAACTGACACCGGAGGCTTTCATGGCCGACAGTTCGCTGGCCGCAGACAGCTTGCCTGTGACGTAGAGTGATGAAAGGAGTGTGCTTACGGGTGAGACCAGTAGAACCGTTTCAGGTATTGTTCTGAGGTAATAGACAATGATCTTGTCTGCACCAAGCCCCGTATCGATGAATGTCCCGAGTTCCTCGAAAAGGTTTGCAAGAATAAAAAGGGCAACGAAGCTTACCGTTGCAAAAGCATAGGTCGATACAAATTGCCGTGCTATGTAAATATCAAGTATTTTCATCATGCAAGGCAGGACGGGAGTGGTGAATCGTGAATGGTAAATCGTAAATCGTGAATAGGGGAAGATAGGGAAAGTCAAAATTCAAAAGGCACAAAAGGTACTCGGTATTCGGAGAAGATGCTTGTTTATTGAGTTGTTGCAATTGGCGGATACATTTTATAGGTCCTATGGGTCCTATATGACCTATAAGTCCTATAAGTTTCAGCCATCAATGACCTGCACGGGCGGGTTTGAAACCCGCCCCTACGGTTTCAGTTTTGTTTCTACCTCTTCTTCCCAATCACGATTCACTAATCACGAATTACGATTCACGATTCACTTCCCTATCAGTACGGACGCTCCTTTACTGTCACCCATGATGATGACTTTCGAGTTATTCGACTTGACAAGGTTCTGAAGCGCCTTGATCTGTTCGTAGCGGAGAAGCTTGTCGGTCAGAGAGCGTGACAGGATCAGCTGATAGTCCGATATACCTTTTGCCTCAACGCGTTTTCTCTCGGCTTCCTGTGTTTCCTTCTGCAGTACAAACTGCATTTTCTGTGCTTCCTGTTCGGCATTGATCTTGGCTTCGATGGCGGCTTTCACAGAAGCAGGAAGCGATATGTTGCGAACCAGGAGGTTTTCAAGAATAATACCGCGTTTGTCAAAATCGGTTTTGATGCTTTCGAATATTCTGGTCTGGAATTCCTCGCGTTTTGTCGAATAAAGGTCGACCGCATTATAGATGACCGCGTTATCCCTGATGCGCGTTCTGGCTGTCGGCCGCACGATTTTATCGATGTAGGAGAGCCCCGGCCCTATTTCACGGCGGATCTCGGGTGCCTGAACGGGATTGATCCTGTAAAGGACGGTCATGTCGATGGTTACTTCGAGGCCGTCGGCGCTCAGAACTCTGATGGGGGCGTCACTCAGCTGGGAAAGTTCGGTTTCGGTCCCGGACATGGTATAGGTCTGGGTGGTAATATCGAAAAACTCGACCTTGACAAGAGGATTGATGATGTTGAGGCCGCTCGATAGTACTTCTTGCTGAACCTTACCGAACAGAACCTTTACGCCGACCTTGCCGGGTTCGACAATCCGGATACTTGCTGAAAGAAGCCCGAGAATAATTGCGAAAATACCACCGGTTTTCAGGAGACCGGAAAACCGGAGCAGCGAGGGGTTGAGAGATCGGGCAGTCATACCGATAAACAGAAGGACTACCCCGAGAAAAATAAGTGACGTCATGACAGTTAGCCTGTTTGATTAATAGTTATGAATAAAAGACACGTGTGATTGTAATTTGTTCAAGGTACGATATGTGCAGAGGGTTTCAAATACCTGAATCGGGTGTTCCGGCTTTCCGGGACGGCAGTCAGGCTCCCGGTTCTGAAAAAATACAGTGATCCGGAACAGACCCGAACATGTATCAGTACCCGAAAATCTCGTCCAGAGACAAAACGGTTACTTTGCCGTACTCTTCAAGAGTCTGCATGTCGAGGTTCTCAAGTTTTCCCAGAACCATGATCGAGTATTTTCTGTTTGCAATGCGTTGTTTATGGAATTCTGCTATGTCATCGAGATTGAACCCTGAAGTTTGCGTATAGATGTCTTTGCGTATGTCATGGGTAATGCCGAGTTTGTTTGCTTCCTCGCGTGAAAAGAGAATTTTCGTACGGGTGATTCTGTCGGTACGGATTTTTCTCTCGATCCCTTCTTTTGCTGTTTTGAACAGCGCCGGCGATTCAGGCAACTTTTCCAGGAGAGCACCGAGTCCTGAAAGTGCCTCCGGAAGCTTGTCTGCCTGTGTGCCGATGTAGCTGAAGACATAGTGATGGTCCATTCTTTTTTTCGGAATCCGGTATATCGAGAATACCGAATAGGCAAGTGCTTTTGCTTCACGGAGTTCCTGGAAGACAACCGATGACATTCCTCCGCCATAATATTCGTTGAACAGGGTGATCAGGGGAATGGTTTCGGGATCATATTGCCGGTCCCTTGAAAGCATGAGGATCTCCGCCTGTGTCATGTCGTAGTCAACTACGTAAACACGATTTTCCTGCTGCTCTTTTTCCGCGAACGGAGTGGCAGCCGGCGGCGGGAGGAACTCTTTTTCGAACTGTCCCGAGCCGGTCAGGTCGGAGGCAAGGGTCGATGCGTCTGCCGGTCCGTAATACAGTATCCGGTGACGGTAATGCATCAGACGGTCGATTTCTCCGATCAGTTCAAGAGCTGTGACGCTTGTGAGTTCCCGGTTATCGAGTACGTGGGTGAAAGGAGAAGCCGCGCCGTACCGTCCGTAGTTCTGCATGGCCTCGAACAGGATTTTCCGTTTGGAGAGCTTGTCATCGGTCCTCTCCTTCAGAACGCCGGCCTTGAGTTTTTCAAGTGCATCGGGATCAGGCTGAGTGTCATGCAGCAATTCTCCGAGCATTCCCAGGGCGGTTTTGAAGTGTTCCTGCAGGCCTGAAAGCTTCAGGTACAGATGGTCGTCCGATGTGAAGGCGGAAAAACTTGCACCGATCTTGTACATATCCTGGCTGAATGCTTCAGGACTCTGTTGCGATGTTCCCAGATAGCTGAGGTAGTCGAGTGCAAGATCGAGTTTTTTTGAGTGAATGGTTCCGACGTCAAAGACGAAGTACAGGACAAAAAGGTCGTTTTCATTGTTCTGTACCGAGTGGACATCGATGTCACGTGAGAGGTGCTGTGTATGAATGTCGCGTTCAAAGTCAAGAAAAACGGGCTCGATTTCTTCGGTTTTACGAGCGAGGATGTTTTCGGCAAAAACAGATGTGGTGTCCCGGTTTACCTGGAGCGGCGTAATTGGTGGTTTTTCTATCTTGGGTGTCTCCTTGCCTTTGCCATGCTCTTTGTAGACGGCTACATAATTGTTGTCGTAGTGTTCTCTTGCAAAGGCGACGATCTCTTCTTTTGTTATGCGGCTCAGGCGTTCTCTTCTGTTGACAACGCTTTTCCAGTCGAGACCCAGCACAAAAGCGTCGACAAACGATTCTGTCCGGCCCCGGTTTGTTTCATGGGATTTCATTTCCTCGACTTTCAGGTCGTTGCGGACCGCATCGAGCAGCCAGTCGGGAAAATCACCCTTCCTGATGATGTCAAGCTGTTGCAGAAGGAGGTTCCTGACCTCGTCCAGATTTTGCCCTTTTCGGGGTTTTGCCGAAAGAATATGGACCGAGTAATCTTTCATTTCGACAACCATGGAAGCTCCGTCGAGGACTTTCTGTTTCTTGTTGAGGTTGAGGTCGATCAGGCCTGCGGTATTATTGTAGAGAATCTTGTCGATAAGAGTCAGGTAGTCGATATCCCTGGTACCTGTTCCGCTGAAGCGGAAACCGATGACCAGTTCGTCTGCCTCCGGCCCTCTTACCTTTTCGATGACAGGCTCGCGGATCGGTTCTTCTGAGGGCGGATCAAATTCAGGTACCTGTCCGGGGTCGAGTGCTGAAAACTTGTCGTCGATCATGGCGATAAGCTGCCGGGGGTCGAAATCACCTGCAACGCAGAGGGCCATATTGTTGGGTACGTACCATGACCGGTAGTAGTCCATGACATTTTTTATGGACGGGTTTTTCAGGTGCTCCGCTTCACCGATCGTTGTCTGCGTGCCATAGGTGTGGTTTGGGAAAAGCCCCCTGAACAGTGTTTCCCATATTTTCCTGCTGTCGCTGTCCATGGTCATGTTTTTTTCTTCATAGACCGTTTCAAGTTCGGTATGAAAAAGGCGCATGACAGGATTCCGGAAACGCTCGGCCTCGATGGTCAGCCATTTTTCGAGTTGATTGGAGGGGATATCGTTAAGATATACCGTCTGTTCTACCCAGGTGTAGGCATTTGTTCCCCGGGCTCCTATGGCGCTGAGCAGTTTGTCGTATTCATTCGGAACTGTGTACTGGGCTGCGAGATTGGATGTGCTGTCGATCTGGCGATAGATGTCGGCCCTTTTATCCGGGTCGTCGGTTGAACGGTACTGCTCGTAAAGGTCAGTGATTTTCTGCAGTTCGACTTTTTCCTTGTTGAAGTCCAGCGAGCCGATGGAATCGGTTCCCTTGAAAAGCATATGTTCGAGGTAATGGGCCAGTCCTGTTGTCTCGGACGGGTCGTTTTTGCTGCCGGCCCGGACAGCAATCGATGTATAGACTCTCGGTTCGTCATGATTGGGGCTCATATAGACGGTCAGGCCGTTGTCGAGGGTATAGATTCTTGTCTGCAGGGGGTCGTCGGGTATGGTCGTGCAGGAGTACTCTCTTTCAGTTTGCATCAGGGTGCAGGACGTTAGTATTAACAGAAAAACAAGCATGCCGGCAATTCCAGCGGCACTGAAACGTGAACGGACGCTCTTTTGTCGCAAGGGAAACATTAACATTGCTATCCGGAATTCATGGTACGATTCTGAGAAAGAACTAACAAATAACACAAATAGTTTTAACCTGAACCGAGCGTTTCAACACATGCAGCATTTCTGTGCCTTGCATCTCCGGCCCCGTGAAATATTCGGTCTGATTTCACGGGGCTCGACAACCGCTCAATTCAGGTTTTAACCAGGTGCACGGGCCGGATTTTTTTTTGCTTCATCCACGTTTTTTCAGTCCACTGCTATGGATCAGTACAAACTTGAAAGCCCATATGAGCCGAAAGGCGACCAGCCTGAAGCGATCGGCAAGCTGACCGAAGGGGTACTGAGGGGAGATGATTGCCAGGTACTTCTCGGTGTTACCGGTTCGGGCAAGACCTTTACCATGGCCAATGTCATCGCCAGGGTCAACAAGCCGGTTCTTGTCATAAGTCACAACAAAACCCTTGCGGCACAACTTTACGGCGAACTCAAACAGTTTTTTCCGCACAATGCGGTTGAATATTTTATCAGCTACTACGATTTCTACCAGCCTGAAGCATATATCCCGTCGACGGACAAGTATATCGCCAAGGATCTGAAGATCAACGACGAGATCGAGCGACTCAGGTTGAGAGCGAGCAGTGCCCTGCTCAGCGGCCGCCGGGATGTGATCGTTGTCAGTTCTGTGAGCTGTATCTACGGCCTCGGGTCTCCGGAAGACTGGAAAGCACAGATCATCGAGCTTCGTCGAGGCATGGAAAAAGACCGGGATGAATTTCTCAAAGAGCTTGTATCGCTTCATTTTGTCAGGGATGATCATGACCTGGCGTCCGGCAAATTCAGGGTGAGAGGAGATGTGATAGACCTGGTGCCGATGCAGGAAGATATGGCCTTGCGGGTCGAGTTTTTCGGCAGCGAGATCGATCGGCTCCAGTTTTTCGATCATGAGACCGGTGAGATCATCGATGAACAGGACTATGCATTCGTCTATCCGGCCAGGCTTTTTGTCACTGAAGGAGAAAAACTCAAAACGGCGATGCTCGACATAGAGAATGAGCTGGCCGGACGTCTGAACCAGCTTCGGACCCAGGAGCGCTTTGTCGAAGCGGGAAGGCTCGAGGAGAGAACACGTTACGACCTTGAGATGATGAAAGAGCTTGGTTACTGCTCGGGAATAGAAAATTATGCACGCCACCTTTCCGGCCGGGAAGCGGGTCAGAGGCCCTACTGTCTTCTGGACTATTTTCCTGAGGATTACCTTGTTGTCGTAGACGAATCCCATGTGACTTTTCCCCAGATCCGGGGGATGTACGCGGGAGACCGTTCAAGAAAAAATATTCTCGTGGAATATGGTTTCAGGCTGCCCTCCGCACTTGATAACCGTCCGCTGCGTTTCGAGGAATTCGAGACGATGGTTTCTCAAATGATAGGTCTCAGCGCAACCCCGGGAGAATATGAACTGAAAAGGACCGGCGGTGCTGTTGTCGAACAGCTCGTCAGACCTACAGGCCTGCTCGATCCCCGGATCGATGTCCGACCGGTCAAGGGCCAGATCGACGATTTGCTCGAAGAGATCCGAAAACACACTGCAAAAGGATTCAAATCGCTTGTGATGACGCTTACCAAGCGCATGAGCGAGGACCTGCATGTTTTTCTCAGAAAGGCCGGTCTCAAGGCAAGATATCTGCACTCCGAGATCAAGAGCCTCGAGCGTATGCAGATCCTCAGGGAACTGCGGACAGGTGAAGTGGATGTGCTTGTAGGGGTGAATCTTTTACGGGAAGGTCTCGATCTTCCGGAAGTATCGCTTGTCGCGATACTGGATGCGGACAAGGAAGGTTTTTTAAGGGACAGCAAGTCGCTTATGCAGATAGCTGGCCGGGCTGCAAGGAACGTTGAGGGCCGGGTTGTGTTCTATGCATCAAAAATCACCGCCTCGATGCGTTCTGTCATCGAAGAGACTGAAAGGCGCAGGTCGGTCCAGATGACATTTAACCGGGAGCACGGGATCGTTCCTTCGTCCATTGTGAAATCGGTTGAAGAAGTTCTTGATACGACCGGTGTTGCCGATGCCGAAGAGCGTTTCAGAAGAAGAAGAATGGGTCTCGAACAGCGGCCCCAGAGAGTTCTCGAAAACATGATACAGTCTCTTGACAGCGGTGATCTTTATGCTATGGCCGAAGAGATGAAACAAGCGATGCAGGAGGCTGCCGAAGGTATGGATTTCGAAAAGGCGGCTTACTTGAGAGATGAAGCGTCAAGACTCGAACAGGCGGCTTCAGAAAAAGATAACGAAGCGTAAGAACGGAAAATGATCCGGTATCGGAATTCATTGGAAACAAACGGATGTTTCCTTTTTGACTTTTGATCACTCTCGTGTTACTTGTTACATAGAGGGAAGAGGTTGATTCACAACAGAGGCATTGTCTTTTTTGTCGTCATCCCCGGCCATGCCCTCTTGTCATCGATGCCTCAGATGTTGCGGGGCGGCATGATCCTCAAGTGACAGCTGAGCTGCGGTGTTCAATACTCGTACATCCATGATTTCAGGACAACCGGATAACGCAGAATATGATGTGTGGCTTTACAAGACTGTTGATACTGGTATGCTATGTTAGCCCAGATTGAAAAAGCGCATTACGAGAAGATGCTCGAGATTCTTCGTCTTGCCCGAAAGAATCTCAGAAATTACGATGAATCGCTGGTTCAGAGGGCGTTTTTTATGTGTTACCGGGCTCATGAGGGGGAAAAACGTGCCTCCGGGGAACCGTTTTTCTATCACCCTGTTGAAGTTGCAAAGCTTCTGCTTACCGAACTCCCGCTTGATGGAGTTTCGGTTGCTGCAGCCCTGTTGCATGACGTTATAGAAGACAGTGACTATACCTATGAGGATCTTGCTGCCGAGCTTGGTTCGGAGGTGGCCGATATCGTGGAAGGGCTCACCAAGATTTCCGGCATCATGATCAACCGTGAGGTCACCCAGGCGGAAGGTTTTCGCAAAATGCTTCTTTCCGTTGTAAAAGATGTGAGGGTCATTCTTATCAAGTTCTGTGACCGGCTCCACAATATGCGGACCCTTGATGCCCTGCCGGAGCACCGCCGCCTGAAAATTGCTCTCGAAACCAGGGATATCTATGCGCCTCTGGCCCATCGTTTCGGTCTTGGAAAGATGAAGATCGAGCTGGAGAACCTGGCATTCAAGTATATCGATCCTGAAATGTTCAAGGTGATTCAGCAGAAGGTCCGTTTGAGCAGGGGAGAGCGGATAGCCTATCTTGATAAAATAAACGTTCCGATCAGGCAGGAGCTTGTTAAACAGGGCTTCAAGGTTGAAGTTCAGGGGCGGGCCAAGCATCTTTATTCGGTTTATATCAAGATGCGCCACAAGAACAAGCGCTTCGAAGAAATTCATGATCTCTACGGAATAAGGATCATACTCGATACGGAACGAATTTCCGACTGTTTCGCGGCGTACGGATATCTCACGCAGAAGTATCCTCCCATACCTCAGCATTTCAAGGATTACATTTCCATTCCGAAGCACAACGGGTATCAGTCTCTTCATTCGGCGATAGTAGGGCCAAAAGGACGGGTGGTCGAAGTGCAGATCAGGACGAGGCGAATGCATGAGTTCGCGGAGTTCGGTATCGCGGCGCACTGGCGTTACAAAGAGAAAGTATCCAAAGACGACGCAACGATAGACACCTTTCTGAAATGGGCACGGGAGCTTATACAGGATGCGGATTCGGCCGCGTCGTTCATGGAGGGTTTCAAGCTGAATCTCTACCATGACGAGGTCTATATTTTCACTCCGAAGGGAGATATGAAAACGCTGCCTGCAGGAGCGACGCCGATCGATTTCGCCTATTCGATCCATACCGAGATCGGCAACGGGTGTATCGGCGCCAAGGTGAACGGAAAAATCGTCAGGCTTAATTCCGAACTCAGGTCCGGCGACCGGGTCGAGATCATAACGTCTAAAAATCAGCAACCCAAGGCAGACTGGCTGAAATCCGTCGTGACGCACCGTGCACGTATGAAAATTCGCTCGGCAATCAACGAGGAGCGTCGCCGGCAGATAGAAAAAGGGCGAAACATGTGGGACAAGATGCTGTCCGGAACAAAAAAGCTGCTGACCGAAAACGATATTATCCGGCAGGTTCGCAAATACGGCATCAAGACGCCTGCAGACTTTTTCAGCGCCCTTGCCAATCAGCAGATCGATGGGGAAAAGGTTATAAAAAGTCTTTCAGAACAGGAGCCGCCACCTTTTGTTCCGGAACAGAATGAACCTGAAGAAGTCGGATACGATACGTTTGCCGAAGCTGCCCGAAAGGGGCGGGATGGAGAAGCGGGGGAAAAGGATGAAGTCGTTATCGAAGGACTGCCCAATATTGCCTATTCCTATGCCAAATGCTGCAAGCCCGTACCGGGAGACGATATCATCGGATTTGTAACCAAGGAAGGCCTGGTCAAGATACACAGGAAGAATTGCGTGAATGTCAGTAACGAGAGCCTTCTGAAAAGTGAGCGTGTTGTCAGCGTATCCTGGAACAAGAAGGTCGAAACCGAGTTTCTTGCCGGTCTTAAGGTGATCGGTGAAGACCGTATAGGCATCATAAACCAGATAACGGGAGTTATCTCGAAATCCGACACCAACATCCGCAGTATTCATCTTCATGCCAAAGACGGAATGTTTATCGGTACGGTTATGATTTATGTCCGCAACATTGCCCGTCTCCAGTCATTGATGGACAAGATCAGGAAAGTTCAGGGTGTTTTTTCGGTTGAACGTCTCAGCAATTAAAGGGGCAGTCTGTTTTTTTGATTTTACTCTTATTGAGCATCCCGGCAAGTCGGGACACTCAGTTCAGGTATATGTTTTTTCTGTATGGTTTCAGAAAGACACCCTGATGGTGCAGATACTGCCGGTTCCGAGTTCGGGTTGTCTTATAAAAGCAACATCTCCCATGAAGTCGCCGAATGCCAGGCCTGCGCCGCCGGATACTGTCGATGGTTCAGTTGAAAAGCCTGCCCGAAGATACAGGTGACCGAATACGCTTATCTCGCCTCCTGTTTTCAGGCTGATCCTGTTTTCCTGCTGCTTTTCAAGGCAGGCCCCGAGAGTCACGGTATCCAAGGGTTTGTAGGCAATGCCGGCACTGCCCGTTATGGGCGCTTTTTCATTGCCGCTTCCCGTTCCGGGGCGGTTCAGGTTGAAGACCGATATTCCCAGGTTCAGGGAGGGCGAAAGAGCTGCAAGCAGGCCCAGGTTGAGAGCCGCCACGGTCTGTTCTTCTTTTCCCTCTGCGTGTCTTTTGAGCATTCCCGCAGAAATTCCTCCCCTCAGCTTTCCCCATACTTTTGTGGCAAAGGATGCATACAGTGATGTTTCGTTGTAAAGAGGCGAGCCGTAGTGCTGCCAGGACAGTGCAGCGCCCGCATTCCTGTCAAATGGCAGATTGCCCGATTCAAACGAGCCTGTAAAGCTGTCGAAATCGCGCTGTCCGAAAGGAAGCGCATAGGAAAACCCTGCAGCATGTGTGCCGCTGCCGTCGATTGAAGCAGGATTGTACAGGTGTCCGAAACTGCCATACAGCGCTGTACCGGCGCCTCCCATTGCCTCTGCTCTGGCGTCGATCCCCCTTTTTTCAAAACTGCCGTACAATATCCGGGTCAGACAAAAGAATATGATGACGAACAGCGTGGAAAGTTGTCTCATATGTATACGAGCGGGGCGTGTTGTTGGTGTAATGTAGCGTTTTTGTTGAAAAAGGCGAAGGAATCCTGTTGTCGCCTTCATTGTTTTTTCAGCAAGAGCTAAATCGTTATTTTGGGCAGGAACAACCAATTCAGTACACCGTCAGAACAGGTAAACATCAGGAGAACTATCATGAAATCAGGTGCATTCAGGTTTTTCGGTATTCTTATTCTGTCATTGATGTTCAGCGGCTGCGGCTACAATGCCATGCAGAAAAACGAGGAAGGTGTCAGCAAGGCGTGGGGTGATCTGGAGTCGCAGCTTCAGCGAAGGGCCGATCTGGTTCCAAATCTTGTTTCTACGGTCAAGGGGGCCGCTGATTTTGAGAAAGAGACCCTTACGGCTGTTATAGAGGCCCGCTCAAAAGCTTCTTCGGTTCAGCTCACGCCTGAAATGCTCAGCGATCCGGCGGCAATGGAGAGGTTTCAGAGTGCCCAGGGTGAACTCTCTTCCGTGCTTTCACGTTTGATGGTTGTTGTCGAACGCTACCCCGAGCTGAAGGCCAATCAGAATTTCAGGGATTTGCAAAATCAGCTCGAAGGAACGGAAAACAGGATCAGTGTTGCTCGTCAGCGATATAACGCTTCAGTCGAAACGTTCAATTATTCCATCAGAATGTTTCCCAACTCGATAACCAACGGTTTTCTGCTGCATCTCAAGCCCAAAGAGTATTTCAAAGGCGACGCTTCATCCAGAGAGGTTCCGCAGGTTGCTTTCTGATGCATCATATGTCAGGGAACAGGGCCGGAACAGGCACACTTTGCGGTTTGATGCTGCACATTATTCTCAAACTCCTCGTCGTAGTTCCCGACGCTATAGCGCTGGAAGTACCGGCTCTCACCGGAAGAGTGAACGACTATGCAGCCATGATCTCACCTGCGGCCGAAATGGAGATCGAGAGGAAGCTCGAAGGTCTTGAAGCTGGAGAATCGACACAGCTCGCTGTTCTCACCATTGAAACGCTGGACGGTGAGCCTCTGGAAGATTTTTCCATCCGTGTCGTCGATGCATGGAAGCTCGGCCGTGATGAGTACGACAATGGTGTTCTTCTGCTTGTCGCAAAAAAAGAGAGGAAAGTGCGGATTGAAGTCGGTTATGGCCTCGAAGGGGCTCTCACCGATCTTCTGGCCGGACGGATCGTTGACAATGAAATTGTTCCCTTTTTTAAAAAGGGCAGGTTTGACGAGGGTTTTATCAGGGGTGTCGATGCTGTCATTGCTTCTGTAAACGGAGAATATACTGCCCCGGAGGAGGCTGTTGAAGGCGAAGCTGAAGGATCATTGCTGCCCGTTCTGATAATCCTTATCCTGATTCTGTATTTTTACAGTCAGATACCGCGGGGAGGCAGTGGACACGGTTCCGGTCCCCTGATCTTTACGGGAGGTCACGGGGGTTCACTTTTCGGGGGAGGTGGCGGCCGTGGCGGCGGTTTCGGCGGAGGATTCAGCGGTGGCGGTGGTGGATTCGGCGGCGGCGGCGCGTCAGGAAGCTGGTGACCGGCTTCTATCGAAATGACCGGATGGAACGATAAGACAGGAGAGACATGCGGGAGAGTGCATCGACATTTCTGACAGACGAAGAGAAAACACGGATCGAAGATGCGGTTCGGGAGGCCGAAAAACGGACTGAAGGCGAAATAGTGGTCATGGTCGTTGCTGAGAGTCACCATTATCCTCTCTCGGGGATGATAGGCGGTATACTTTTCGGAACGGCAGCCTCATTGTCGGCTGCACTTTTTTCCGGATATGACAGCATGTGGCATTTTCTGGGATTTTTCGTGCCTTCTTTTGCGTTGTGCAGTGAGATTGTCAAACGATGGATGCCGCTCAAGAAACTGTTTGTCAGCCGTTCTGACATGGAAGAAGAGGTTGAAGAAGCGGCTATCGGATCATTTTTTAAGAACAGGGTATACGAAACCGGGAATCATACGGGAATTCTGATATACATCTCGCTTTTCGAACATCGTGTCCGTATTCTGGCTGACAAGGGTATCAGCAGCAGGGTGGATCAGTCGCGCTGGGATGCCATAACAGCGCTGATAACGCAGGGGATCAAGGAAAAAAAACAGGCCTCAGCTCTCTGCGGGGCAATTCAGCGATGTGGTGAACTCCTTGAAGAAGTCTTTCCTGCGAGCGAGGACAATACCAACGAAATAAGTGATTCAGTTCTCATAGGCCGTTCCTTGAAAGGGGATGGTTCATGAAAACGCTCTGCAAAGTCAGCAATGTTGAAAAGAGCCTGAAACGTATCGTGAAAGCGGCTGCAAAACCACGCTATATCTGCGGCAAGTGCGGAAGGCTTTCGAAAGAAAAAGTGTTACTGTGTAAACCCTTGAAGTGTAAACCCTTGAAAATACCTGGAAAATAAGGAACTGAGCTGATCGTTACAGTATGTCGTGGCACATTCTACAGTCTCTGCCTTGCATCTCAGGCATGTTCGTCCAGAGTAACAACAAGGACTGAGGTGTTCATGAAAGTGCCTTGCAGCGGATGTTGTATGGCTGGCGAATTTTTGGACAATGACTGCATAGCATTTGGTATGAAGTTGATTATCTTGCTGTACTGAAACCGGGTATTTTTCCTGTAGTTCCCTGAATAACTTACGAGCCACTCTATTATGAAGCGTTTCAAATATGTTCTTCCATTTTGTCTGCTGGTTTTATGTATCGGTATTGCTTCGTGCGGACCGGATGCCGAGGAACTGAACAACAGCGGTACAGAAAAGTTGAAAAGTGGCGACTTTGACGGTGCTCTCGAGGACTTTTCCAAAGCTATTGAAAAAGAGCCTGAAGAGGCGGAGGCATATCTGCATCGTGGTTATGTCTATGGAAACCGTGGGGAGCTTCAGAAGGCCCTTGAAGATTTTGACCGGGCAATAGCCCTGGACCCGGACTACATCGAGGCATACTATAACCGTGGTTTCATCTATCACTACTTCGAAGACTATGAGAACGCCGGTGCCGATTTCGACAAGGTGATCGAACTGGATCCCAAAGACACCGAGGCATATGTCTTTCGCGCCATGAACCATGCCCGGCTCAAAAACACTGAAGCAGAGGTGGCCGATCTGAAAATGGCGGCAAAGCTTGGTGACAGTGCCGCCAGAAGCTGGCTTGAGGAAAACGGTATTGCGTGGGATGAAGAGGAGGGGCAGACTGAATCTGAGAAGGAATCTGCTGAAAAGAAAACAGAAGAGTGATCATCTTCTGATTGATCGACATGTCAACAGCATGCAGGCGCCAAGGCGGTCCGGTCATAAGGCATTTGCCGGGAAAATAACTGCCGAATTCAAACTCTTTAGACGGTCCTGAATTGAGCGATTGTAGAGCCCTGTGAAATATCTGGTCTGATTTCACGGGGTCGGCATTTCCCGACTTGTCGGGATTTTCAATAAATGCGGCTCTACATCAGTTTTTACGCACACCTGAAAGGTGAGGGATAATTTCAATGCAAACACAGTATAACAGATTGTTATTAATGAACTTACTATTATGGAACATTTGTTGAAACGCTCAGTTTAGGACGGTGTTTCTTTTCGTAGAAAGTCCAGGATCGAGGAAGCGCAGGATCGGTGCAATTTTTGCATTGCTGCTGTTTCTGGCATCACTTGTTTTTCTGATGAACGATTATCGTCTGTCCGGTTCGAACAGCGAAACCATACAGCGGGAAACGAGCTGGGCCCGTTCCGGAATCATGCCGGATATGACTGTGTCCGGTATCGACCTGAAGCCGCTCCTGCCGGTCGCCGGTCAACCGTTTCAACTCCATGTGTTTTGTCAGAATATCGGGATTGTACCTGCCGGAAGTTACAGGATAGAGGTGTTCATCAGGGATAAGGCAGGAAGCGTTGTATTCAGCCGCACCAAAGAGCATCAGCGTCAGCTCGATCCCGGGCAGACGGATGCAGCATTCTCTTCAACTGTCATGCTTGATCGTTCCCCTGAGCGCTATACGATCACTGCAGAGATTCATCCCGAAGGCTTCGAAGACAGCAATCCCGGTAATAACAGCATATCCAGGATTATCGAAGTGCGGTGATCCTTCCATTGGCGCTTGTGACGGTGCCCGAGAGCTTATCATGAGAGGACTTTCCTGTCATGGAAGTAATGGAGATATCCCAGGACAACGCACAGGACGAGCTGTATCGGGCCGGGCTCCCGCAAAATCGGCCAGAAAAACAGTATTTCCGTCATAAGCATATACAGAAGCAGCGATAGGAGCTTTTTGGGGAAAGTGCTTCTCCTGTCGAGCAGGCGTTGGCCGCAGCCGAGCATGTTCATGAAGCACATGAAAAACGCCAGCGAATAATAGCTGAAAGGATCCATCATTGTCTCGAGATCCCGGATATATAAACCGTAACTGCAGAGGGGAGGAGAGCATTCCCATGGCAGATGACATTCCGCAGGTTTATTTCATGGAATTTCCTATTGTTATATGATGTATGTCGTGAATCGTAAATCGTGAATGGTGGGGAGAATAGTTCTGAGCAATGAGCAATGAGTGGGGAAAGAATCGTTCTTGAAAATTTATAGGACCTATAGGACTTATGAGACCTATAGGTCCTATAAGAGAAATAGCCGATAGTTTTCAGGTTCCTGGTTGAGCGTTACGTTCCGAGTCTTTGGTTTCCGGTTTGAAGAAACCGGAAATAGTCGTTGCGTTTCAGGGATCGAATCTGTTTCTTCAGGCATGCTGCATCAGCTTGAAAAACAGTCACATATTTCAGTACGGTATAAAGCAGGTCATTATGAAAAAAACAGCCCTTTATGATTGGCATCGGGCCTCAGGAGCAAAAATGATCGGGTTCTGCGGATATCTGATGCCGGTTCAGTACTCCGGGATCGTTGCTGAACACAGGGCGGTCAGAATGTCGGCGGGTCTTTTCGATGTTTCCCATATGGGCAATTTTTATATGAAAGGGCCGGGGGCATTCGAATACCTGCAGCATATGACGACAAACGACCTGGGGCTTCTCAAAAACCAGGAGGCACAGTATACCCTCATGCTCTATCCCGACGGAGGGATTGTCGATGATCTCATTGTCTACAGGCTGGATCATGAGGAGTGGTTTCTTGTCGTCAATGCGGGTAACAAGGAAAAGGACCTGGAATGGCTCAGGGGTCATCTTGATGGCTTTGAAGGAGTTACGGTTGATGACCGGACCGACAGGTTATCGCTTATTGCGCTCCAGGGTCCCAAATCAATGCATGTTCTGCAGCGGGTGTTTGCTTCTTCGGTATGTGAATCACTCACGTCTTTTCATTTTCGGCGGACGGAATTCAACGGTTCTGATATCATGATTGCCTGCACGGGTTATACCGGCGAAAAAGGCGTCGAGATATCCGTGGAGAATCACCATGCCGAAAGCCTCTGGAAGCAGTTGATCAAAGAGGGCCAACAGTTCGGTATTCAGCCGATTGGCCTGGGGGCCCGTGATACGCTTCGGCTTGAAATGGGATACCCGCTTTACGGAAACGAGATCAACCGGGATACAAATCCCGTGGAGACGAGGCTCGGATGGGTTACAAAAACGGAAAAGGGGCCATTTATCGGAAGAGAAGCATGCCAACAGGTCCTGGATCAACCGGAAAGAACCATCGTGGGAATTGTCATGGAGGAACGTGCCATTCCGCGAACAGGATATACGGTTTTCGACAGCGAAGGACGTGAAATCGGATCTGTCTGCAGCGGGACGATGTCCCCGACATTGCAGCAGCCCATAGCGACTGCCTATGTCTTGCGGGAAGTCAGGAAACCCGGCACCACGGTTTATCTGGACGTCAGGAACAGACGCTGCAGGGGTAAGGTCGTGAAGCTTCCTTTTGTCAAGAGGCCCTGAATGAACAGTGGTATGAAACGATTGATCCTGAACACAATGCTGCATGAACGGGGATAAACTGAAAAAAGAAATAAGCGGAATTCTGCTCGTAATCATTGCCTTTTTCTATGTCGGCAGCCTTCTGTTTTACCATCATGCGGATACGTCGGCGCTTGTCGGATTGCAATGGTACGAGTTTTTCGGCCGCAAGGCGATGGAGGCTGTTGAAAAGCTGCACAATCCTTTTGGAATAGCGGGTGCACGACTGGCGGAGCTTTTCATCCGGTCATTTCTTGGCTACGTCTCCATTATTCCGGGTTTTGCTGTTTTCTATTGGGGCTTGTCGCTCATACGTGACAGAAGCCTCAAGGCGCCGCTGCTTTTTACACTGTATTCGGTTATCATAGCCCTCGATATTGCCGCGCTGTTCGGTTTGACATCGACATCGTTCGGCGATGCAATGTCCGGTGCCGTCGGAAGAATGCTCGCATCTTTTTTTTCGACTTTCATCGGTTATACCGGGGCATGGATACTGCTTGTTTTTGTCGGGACAGCTGCAAGTCTTTTTGCACTGAGGATTCTTGTCAGCGATCCGGTTGAACGACTGCGACGTGTCTGGGCTGCGGTGAGCTCTTTTTTTGCAAAGACGTTGTCATTTTTCGATCAGTCGAAAACAGTGCGGCATGCTGGATTTGATGAAGAAGCAGACCAGCCGGGCTTGCCTTTTCCCGAAGAAGCAGAGAGCGATAGCGATTCAGACAATACTGATGAACGGTATGACGATGACGCTTATCCTGCCGGTTTATCCGAGGATGAGCCGGAAATAACCATCAGGGAAGGTGTGCATGAGAAAGAGGCCGACCTGGATAAACGGAAACTCAGGGTTAAGACAAAAGACAGGGTAGCCTATCGATTTCCTTCAATCGATCTTCTCCGGCGCAAGCGGGAAGACGACGACTATATCGATGAGCGGCTTCTTGAAGACAGCAAAAACCGCTTGCTCGATAAACTCAGGATTTACAATATCGATGTGGTCCGGGTATCGGCGACAGTCGGTCCGAGGGTCACCCTTTTCGAACTGGAACTTGCTCCGCATGTCAAGGTCAGCAGGGTGACATCGCTGGAAAACGATCTGGCCATGGCCATGGCGGCCAGGGGCATAAGGATTATTGCTCCTATTCCCGGAAAAAATGCTGTGGGTGTGGAGATTCCGCATGGAAAACCCAGGACTGTCTGGATGCGGTCGGTACTGCAGGTAGAGAAGTTCAAGAACAACAGGATGACCCTGCCTGTTGTCCTGGGTAAAACCATAGCCAACGAGGTCTATCTTGACGATCTTTCGACAATGCCTCATCTTTTGATCGCAGGGGCTACAGGATCGGGAAAGTCGGTAGGGATCAATGTCATGCTGACGAGCCTGCTCTATACATGCAACCCTGATAAGGTGAAGTTCGTCCTTATCGACCCAAAACGCGTCGAGCTTCTGCATTACCAGAATCTTAAAAACCATTTTCTCGTAAAGTTCGACGGTCTCGACGAACAGATTATCACTGATCCCGATAAAGCTGTCTATGCTTTGAAGTCGGTTGAAAAGGAGATGGAAGAGCGGTATGAACAGCTTAAACAGGCGGGAGTCCGTAACATCCAGGATTTCAACAAACGTCCCCCGGAGGAGACACTGCCGTATCTTGTCGTGGTTGTCGATGAGCTGGCCGATCTCATGATTACGGCAGGAAGGGATGTTGAAGAGCCTATCACCCGGCTGGCGCAGCTTGCAAGGGCGGTCGGAATTCATCTGATTGTTGCGACACAGCGCCCCTCGGTCGATGTCATTACCGGTATCATCAAGGCGAATTTTCCTGCACGGATCGCCTTTCAGGTTGCAAGCAAGGTGGATTCCAGAACCATTCTTGACGGATCGGGCGCCGAACAGCTTCTTGGAAACGGCGACATGCTCTACCAGCCTGCTTCCCAGCCCAAGCCTGAAAGGATACAGTGCCCGTATGTTTCCTCAACGGAAGTGGAATCGATCACATCGTTTATAGGACGGCAGGATGGATTGAAGAGTTTCTATCTTCTTCCCAAACCGGATATACGGGAAAAAGGCGGGGGAGCACAAAACGGTGGAATTCAGGATAAAGAGGGAAGGGATTCGATGTTCGCCGATGCAGCTCACCTGGTGGTCATGCATCAGCAGGGCAGCGTATCATTGCTGCAGAGACGCCTCAAGCTGGGTTTCAGCAGAGCTGCACGGATCATGGATCAGCTCGAAGCAGCAGGTATCGTCGGTCCTGCTGACGGAAGCAAAGCCCGGAGCGTTCTGATCGATAATCATGACTCTCTTGATCTGCTCCTGAGAAACCTGGATTGAGGGTTGCAGCAATCGCTCAATTCAGGTAAAACAATTTTGTTTTTTCTCCCTGACAGGTCATATTAGGTCAAGCGGCATCTTTCCGCGGATTTTTTGCATATAAATACTCAGAACATGAATACCACGAAAGATTACCTTCCTGATACGGATCCGCTTTATGACAGGGTCATAAAGGCACTAGAAGAAGTACGTCCATATCTCCAGGCCGATGGTGGAGACTGCCAGCTTGTCGGGATAACAAAAGATATGGTGGTCGACGTCAAGCTTCTGGGCGCTTGCGGTTCCTGTCCGATGAGCACGCTGACCCTCCGCGCAGGTGTCGAACAGGCTGTCAAAAGAGCGATACCTGAAGTGGCGAGAGTGGAATCGGTCTGATCACGGACAGGGAGACGAAAGAAAACCAAAACAGGCTGCCCCGGAAAGGCGGCCTTTTTTTTCGTGAATGGTAAATCGTGAATGGGAAGATAGCTGTTGATTTGTTGAGGTGTTGCGGCGGATACATTGGAAGGCATTATATAGGTCCTATAAGTCCTATAGGACCTATAGGTCCCATAAGTACATCGGCCATCAATGACCTCACCCACCATTCACGAATCACGATTCTTCTCCTTACTCCTGGAAATCAATTCCCGCATCCGCACGCTGCGGCGTTCTGTATGGATATTTGCCGGGCGACCTCGGCGGCTGCCTTGTTCATTGCTTGCGCGGGTTCGCTTTCGGGATGTTCTATGATGACCGGCGCACCGTTGTCGCCGCCCTCTCTGATGATGCCTCCGATCGGTATGGAGCCGAGCAGCGGTATGTTCTGAGCCTTGGCGAACTTTTCGCCGCCACCCTTGCCGAAGATGTAATCCCTTGAACCGTCAGGGAGCAGGTAGTAGCTCATATTTTCTATCAGTCCCAGAAGCGGAACGTTGACTTTTCTGAACATGGTCACTGCTTTTGCAACATCCGCGAGAGCTACATCCTGGGGTGTTGTGACGATGACTGCGCCGCTGAGGGGAAGCGTCTGCACGAGGGTGAGCTGAATGTCGCCTGTTCCCGGGGGCAGGTCGAAGACCAGATAGTCCAGTTTTCCCCAGGTGACTTCGCTGATAAACTGTTTGATTGCAGATGAGGCCATTGGGCCCCTCCAGATGACAGGGTTGTCGCTCTCTATGAGAAATCCTATCGACATCAGTTTCACACCGTGCTTTTCGAGAGGGACGATTTTTTTGTCGACCATTTCCGGCCGACTGTTTTCAAGTCCGAACATGGTCGGTATACTCGGACCGTAAAGATCGGCATCGATAAGACCAACCTTCGCCCCTGTCTTCGCAAGACCTATGGCAAGATTGACCGCGACAGTCGATTTGCCGACACCGCCTTTACCCGAGGCGACAGCGATTATGTTACTTGCTTCGGGAAGGGGATTGTCGTGTTCGCCGTGATGGCTGCAGCTGTGCGCGGAGGTGACTTTGGCCGGAAAGTCGATTGTTATCTCTCCTGCCTCCGGGATGCTGCTCTGAATGGCGGCTGTGCAGGCTTCTCTGAAATGCTCCTTCATCGGACAGGCGGGCGTGGTAAGCTCGATGCTGAAAGATATATTGTTGTCGTTGTCGATGGTGACATCCTTGATCATGTTCAGGGAGACCAGATCCCGGTTCAGATCGGGATCCATGACGTTTTCAAGAGCCTTGAGAATCTGCTGTTCGGTTATTGCCGGCATAGTGATGTGTTGTTTTGTGTCTTGTTCAGGTATGACGATCTCTTGTGAAAGTATGGTTTTAGAGGATGATTCGGAAAAGGTGTTATTTCTGACGGTATCGCATGACAACAGGAACACCGGTAAAATCAAAGGTCTGCCGGAGTCTTTTTTCGAGAAAACGCTTGTAATTGCTGAGGACAAGCTCAGGATTGTTGCAGAAAAGTGCAAAGAGCGGGTATGGGGCGCCGATCTGGGTTATATACTTCAATTTCAGCTCTCTTCCTGATTTTGACGAGGGCGGTGTATGCTGAAGGACATTCTGCAGAAACCTGTTGAGCTCGCTGGTGCTTATGGTCTTCCGACGGTTACATGAAATATCATATGCCGTATCGATCGCTCTGTAGAGATTTTTTCTGGTGAGTGCCGATATAAAATGAACCGGTATCCAGGAAAGGTTGCCGATCTGGTCGTAGATTCCGTCGCTGTACTGTTTGCTTGTTTTCGAATCTTTTTCGACAAGATCCCATTTGTTGACAAGTATCAGCAGGCCTTTCTTTTTCTCCACGGCCATCTGCACAATTTTTATGTCCTGTTTTTCAAGTCCCTGTGTGGCATCGATCAGCAGCAGAGCTGCGTCACAGCGTTCTATGGACTTTTCCGTGCGCAGCGAACTGTAAAACTCTACTCCTTTGTCGATCCGGGTGCGTTTGCGCAGGCCGGCAGTGTCGATCAGGAGAAAATCCCTGCCGTTGCGTTTGAACCGGCTGTCGATGGCATCCCTTGTCGTACCGGGTATGTCTGATACGATGTGGCGGTCGGTTCCGAGAAGAGCGTTGACGAAGCTGGATTTGCCCACATTCGGGCGGCCGATGATTGCAAGTCTGGTTGTGCCGTCCTCCTTTTCAGTTTCATCCTGCTCGGGAAAAGATGCCACGACTTCGTCAAGCAGGTCGGCAACGCCGGTTCCTTCCCGGGCGGATATGAGCCAGGGATCGCTGAATCCGGTTTTACGGAACTCTTCCGCCTCAAAGGTAAGCTGCCGGGTCTCAACCTTGTTGACCACAAGGTAGACCGGTTTTTCCGGAAAGTTTTTTTTCAGCATTCTGCTCAGGTCGAGGTCAAGATAGGCAAGTCCGGAACGGACATCAACCATGAAGAAGATGACATCGGCTTCCTTTATGGCAGTAAGAGTCTGTTCGAGCATTGCGGTGCTGATGGAGTCCTTGTCATGACAGAACCCGCCTGTGTCCATAACCATGAAATGACGGCCCAGCCAGTCTGCAGGAGCGATATGACGGTCCCTGGTCACGCCGGGTGCAGGGTCGGTAATGGCGCTTTTGCTTCGCGTGATTCTGTTGAAAAGGGTTGATTTGCCGACATTTGGACGGCCGACAAGGGCTACTAGTGGTTTCATCTCTTATCGCAATTGCTTCAAAGCCAGGGTGTTTCTCTGTGATCGTTCGATACACTGTTCTGATACCGGTTTTTGCCCGAAGACAGCCGGCTGGATTAGCAAGGTATAATGTTTGTAGAATTATTTGAAATGATTTACATTGCCTGACACGATTTTTTGGAAATGATAAACAATCTTCGAGGATGAGTAAGACGATTAGTTTCAAGACATATTCGGCAAAGCCCGGAGAAATCGAGCGGAAATGGTATGTCGTTGATGCCGAGGGAAAGGTGCTTGGCCGTCTGGCAAGTGAAATAGCAAAAGTACTGCGTGGCAAGCACAAGCCGCAGTTCACTCCGCATGTCGATACAGGCGATTTCGTTATTGTGACCAATGCCGGAAAAGTCGGGCTGAGCGGTAAGAAGGTTGATCAGAAAACCTATTTTTCTCATTCAAACTATCCGGGCGGCGAGAAGATCGAGAGCATAAAGGATCTCCTCAGGAAAAACCCCGAAAAAGTGGTGGAAAAAGCTGTGTGGGGCATGCTGCCTCATAACAATCTCGGAAGAGCCCTTTTCAAGAAGCTCAAGGTATATGCCGGTTCGGAGCATCCGCATGCTGCGCAGTGTCCTGTGGAAATGAAGGTTAACTAATAAAAAAAGGTTCATGAAAGAGGTTATCAGTGCAGTAGGCCGCAGAAAAACATCGGTTGCAAGGGTTTTTCTTACTTCGGGAAAAGGCAGTATCACGATCAATAAACGACCGGTTGAAGAGTATTTCAGGGACGAGTATAAACGCAGTGAAGCGCTCAAGCCCCTCTTACTCAGCGGCAAACAGGAAGACTATGATATCAAGGTCAATGTGAAGGGTGGCGGCACCAGCGGTCAGGCCGGAGCGGTAAGCCTTGCGGTTGCCAGAGCACTTGTCGAGATTGACAGTGAAAATCGACAGCTGTTCCGAAAAGACAGGTTGATGACAAGGGATCCCCGTATGGTCGAGAGGAAAAAATACGGACAGAAAAAAGCTCGCAAGAGGTTCCAGTTCTCGAAACGTTAAGGATCGGGACAATGTTTCGGTCAGAGTCTGTTACAGGACAGGAACCCGCAGTATTTTTTATAACAACGCATATCCTGCTAATCCGGTTGTTCGGAGGACGTTGTACGGCGGTGTCCGGTGCTCAAGCACCGGATTCCGTACAATACAGGCAGGGTAGAGGTAAAACTGAACAAAGCTATGCAGACACAATCAGCATCACGATTCCAGCTCGAAGACATGCTTCGGTCCGGTGTCCATTTCGGTCACCTTGCACGTCGCTGGTGCCCCAAGATGAAGCCGTATATTTTCATGGAAAAGAACGGCGTGCACATCATCGATCTCAAGAAAACTCTTGTTATGGCTGAAGAGGCAATGAGGGCCATCGAGGCGATCGCCATGACCGGAAAAGAGATCATGTTTGTCGGGACGAAAAAACAGGCCAAATCGATTATTGCCGGAGAAGCCGAACGGGCAGGTATGCCTTTCGTTTCAGAGCGCTGGCTTGGCGGCATGCTCACCAATTTCTCGACCATCCGCCAGAGCATCCGCAGGATGAATGCCATCGACAGGATGGAGACAGACGGCACCTTCGATATGATTACCAAGAAAGAGCGTCTGATGCTGATGCGCGAAAAAGAAAAGCTGGTGAGGATACTTGGCGGCATCGCCGAGATGACCAGGCTGCCGGCAGCACTTTTTGTCGTGGATATCAAAAAAGAGCACATCGCCGTCAGGGAAGCCCGATCCCTCGGCATTCCGATCTTTGCACTTGTCGATACCAATTGCGATCCGGAGGAAGTCGATTTCGTTATTCCCGCAAACGATGATGCCATTCGTTCCATCGAGCTTATGGTAAAAGGGGTGGCTGACGCGATCATGAACGCAAGACAGCGGTCTGAAGAGGAAGAAGCCATGGCCGAGGCCGAAGAGGCTGCTGAAGCGGAAGCCAACGAAGCTTCATCAGAGGATGTTCAGGAGTAACCAGTACTTATTCATTTAAACCATTTACAAGCGTCATGAGTCAGATATCTGCAAAAACTGTCAAGCAGTTGCGGGATACAACCGGTGTAGGCATGATGGACTGCAAAAAAGCCCTGGAAGAGACCGGCGGTGATATGCAGAAAGCCATGGAATATCTTCGTAAAAAAGGTGCGGCACTTGCAGCAAAACGTGCCGAGCGCGAAGCCGGCGAAGGTGTTATCGTTGTTAACGTCAACGATACAGCCGATGAGGGTGTTATTCTCGAACTGAACTGTGAGACCGATTTCGTTGCACGGGGGGATGATTTTACCGCTTTTGCCGCAGCTATTGCTCAGACTGCGCTCGGGCAGGCTGTTGATTCTGCAGCCGCCATGATGTCTGTCAAACTTGGAAGCGATTATGCCGACGAAGCTGTAGAAGATGCGATAAAAACCATGACAGGAAAACTCGGAGAGAAAATCGAACTGAAGCGGTTGGGATATATCAAAGCGGACGGCGGGCTTGTTGCGGGATATGTCCATCCGGGCTCCAAACTTGCCACGATGGTTGAAATGACCGGCCAGAACGCTCCGGAAGCAGTTCTTCTTGCAAAGGATATCGCAATGCAGGTTGCTGCAGCGTCGCCGATTGTTGTTGAGCGAGGTGATGTACCTGTTGAATACATCGAAAAAGAAAAGGAAATCTTTCGACAGCAGGCGCTGAGCCAGGGAAAACCCGAAAAGTTTGTCGACAAGATCGTTGTCGGCCGTCTGGAAAAATACTACCAGGAAGTGGTGCTCCTTGAGCAGGCGTTTATCAAGGACAGCAATACCAAGGTAGAGGATGTACTGAGTGATTTCAGGAAGCAGCATGATCTGCAAACGACAATAAAGAGTTTCCTCAGATATCAGTTGGGTGAGTAAATAGAAAGGCCTCGTTTCAATACGGGGCTTTTTTTTGGCAGAAAATATCCGGGAGATGCACGCATGTTACAGTACAAACGTATTCTGCTCAAATTGAGCGGTGAATCACTGGCAGGTGAAGGCGGCTCCGGCATCGATGCACGGGTTGTAGAGCGCTATGCCGACGAGGTGAAGAAGGTTGTTGATCTGGGAGCTGAAATAGCTCTGGTTATCGGTGGCGGTAATATCTTTCGCGGCTTGTCTGCTGCAGCTGCAGAAATGGATCGGGTTCAGGCTGATCATATGGGAATGCTTGCTACGGTTATCAATTCCCTGGCTTTTCAGGATGCGCTTGAGAGAAAGGGGGTCTACACCCGTCTTATGAGTGCAATCAAGATGGAGCAGGTTGCCGAGCCGTTTATCCGCAGGCGTGCTATCCGGCATCTTGAAAAAGGGAGGGTCGTGATTTTCGGGGCAGGGACCGGTAATCCCTATTTTACGACCGATACAGCGGCGTCATTGCGTGCTGTGGAAATTGAGGCGGATGTTATCGTAAAGGGAACCCGTGTCGATGGTGTCTACAGTTCCGATCCCGAGAAAAATCCTTCTGCAGAGATGTACCGGAATATCTCCTACATCGATGTCCTTACCAAAAACCTGAGGGTGATGGACCTTACAGCAATTACCCTCTGCAGGGAAAACCTGCTGCCCATTGTCGTCATGAACATGAATGCGGAAGGCAACCTGGTAAAGCTTCTCCAGGGAGACCACATCGGAACCCTTGTGAACAAGGGGAATGAGTAGGGAATCAGCAACGAGCAACGAGTTCTGAGCAATGAAAATGTAGGGGCGGGTTTCAAACCCGCCCGTACGAGGTCATTGATGGCCGATGACTTTATAGGTCCTATAGGACTCATAAGACTTATAGGACCTATATAATGCCGTCCAATGTGTCCGCAATTGCAACAAATCAACAGTTCAACAAGATTTTTGTCATTTGAGTCCTTTACGTCCTTTTGGTCGTTTTTTTCAACCAGATCGGAACCAACAACCCAAAACAGCTCAACAATTTTCTCTTTTGCCCTTTGCCTTGTTGTTCTATCTTTCCTGTTGCTTCGTTCATCTGACAAACTATCTTCCCTTATTCACGATTCACGATTCACGATTCACACTCCCCCCTCTTTCCGAAACACTTCCTCCAGCGTTTCCCTGATCGTGTGGGAATCGAATCCCCTGTTTGTGAGAAAAGCGTAGAGTTTACGATGTTTCTGCTGTTTATCGCCCTTGATGAACGGCAGCTTTTTCAGCGCGGCTTCAAGGCAGAGGGAGGAATTGTCAAAGTCAGCCAGTACTGCATTGACCACCTCTTCCTCTACACCTTTTTGCAGAAGTTCATGTTTGAGTTTGAAATGACCGCAGGATTTTCTTCTCAACCGGCTTCCGACGTAGTTCACGGCGAACGAACGGTCATCGATCAATCCCAATTCGTCCAGACGCTTCAGGGTTTTGTTGATGATCTCTTCACTGAATTCTTTTCGCGAGAGTTTCTCAATTATCTCCTTCTGCGAATGTTCCCTGTTGCCGAGGTAACGGACCGCGAGGTCGAACGCTTTTCTTTCCGTGTTATCGTGCATACTATTCATTCTCCTGAACCGGGCATTTCAGCATGTGCTCAGTAAGGTTTTTTTCCCTTCGAAGAACAAGTTAGCTAAAGGCATTAAAATAATAGAACCTAAACTGAGCGTCCCGAACATAAGCCATGGTCTGTTTTCAGGGTCAGAGGTTTTTGCTATATTCAATGCCTTACAAGCCACTATTCCGTAAGGCGGCTCCTCATTATATACAAGACGTTTTTTTATGAGAAACCTCTGGGAAGAAGCAGGATTCGAAACGGTCAGGACGATAGAGGAATCCGATGCACAGCTCCCCCTGGAGCTTGCTGAACTGGTTTACGCATCCCGTCTCCTTGGCAGAGAAAGCAAACTTGTCATGCATGGCGGGGGCAATACGTCGGTCAAGAGTCAGCATACCGACGTTATCGGCAACAAGGTCAACGTTCTCTATATAAAAGGGAGCGGGGTCGATCTTGCCGATGTTTCCGCTTATGATTTTACCGCCGTCAAGATCGAACCGCTCCAGAAGCTGTTACAGATGATACTGGCAGGCAGGCACCTGACCGATGAGTACCTCAAGAGTTTTTCCAACCAGGAGCTGAAAAACTTTCTCTATCTCAATCTTTTCAGCCTGACTGACCATATGGTAAGAAACGGGTTGACTCCATCCATCGAGACGCTTCTCCATGCATTTCTGCCGCACAAGTTTATTTTCCATACACATTCACAGGCCCTGCTTACCCTGTCCAATCAACCTGACGGCGAAAAACTTGTCAGGGAAGTATTCGGCAGCAGGTTCGGCAATGTGCCTTATATGAGGCCAGGTCTTGAACTGGCCAGGTATGCGGAAAAAGTGTATGCCGGGGACACCAAGGTCGAAGGACTCGTCCTGTTGAAACACGGCCTGGTGACTTTCGGAGAGACTGCAAAAGAGGCGTATGATCTGATGATCCGCGCTGTAAGCGAGCTGGAAGAAAGAATTGACAAAGCGGGACGGAAAACGTTTGTCGCTCTTGACCTGCCCGAAAGACTTCTGTCACCCGAGGATGTGGCTCCGGTTATACGAGGTGCCTGTGTCCGGGAAAGGAGCCCGGGAAGCCGTGACTATGAAAGTTTCATTCTCGAATTCCGGACATCATCAGCGATAATGGAGTACGTCAACTCGGCTGATCTCCTGTCCCTTGCCGCAAAGGGCACCATGACTCCGGACTTTATCATTCGAACCAAGAATCTCCCGCTTGTCCTGCCTGCACCGGGTGCGAATGACCCTGAAGGATTTAAAAAAGCTGTGCATGAAGCGGTTGAATCATACAGCAAGGAATACACGGCATACTTCGAGCGGCAGAAGAATCTGTCGGGCAGGGATGTCAGTATGCTCGATCCCCTGCCCAGAGTTGTTCTTGTACCGGGAATGGGGCTTTTCGGTCTCGGTAAAACGCTGCGCGATGCAAGGGTGACGGCCGATATAGCGACGACGACTGCAGAGGCTGTTCTGCAGGCGGAATCGATCGGCTGCTTCGAATCAATCAGTGAAGACGAGGTGTTCGGTATCGAGTACTGGGATATGGAGCAGGCCAAGGTAAAGAAGGTCCGCCATGACGTTTTTGCCGGTAAAGTGGCAATGGTCACCGGGGGTGCCGGTGCGATAGGCATGGCCACAGCAAAAGCATTCATGGAGCGCGGTGCCGAAGTCGCGATTCTCGATCTCGACAGTGAAAGCCTTGAAAAGGCAAAAGAAAAGCTTGGTCCTGATGTCCTTGCAGTTGCATGTGACGTTACAGACCGGTCTTCCGTTTCGGAATCTTTCAGGAAAATATGTCAGATGTTCGGAGGAGTCGACATCGTTGTTTCCAATGTCGGGGCCGCCTTCCAGGGAAAAATCGGCGACTTGCCCGACGAGTTGCTGCGAAAAAGCTTTGAACTGAATTTCTTTTCTCACCAGGCAATTTCGCAGGAAGCCGTTGCGATCATGAGGAAACAGGGTATCGGAGGCAACCTGCTCTACAACGTGTCCAAGCAGGCGGTCAATCCGGGACCCGATTTCGGGGCTTACGGCCTTCCAAAAGCAGCGACACTTTTCCTCATGCGCCAGTATGCCCTTGATCACGGACGTGACGGTATCCGTGCAAACGGGATCAATGCCGACAGGATTCGCAGCGGCCTTTTGAACGATGACATGATCGCCTCACGATCAAAAGCACGGGGGCTCAGCCAGGAGGAATATATGGCAGGCAACCTTCTCAAACTCGAAGTGACTGCCGAAGATGTAGCCGAAGCGTTCGTTCACCTTGCTCTGGAGAGGAAAACCACAGGTTCGGTAACGACCGTAGACGGGGGTAACATAGCAGCAGCACTCAGGTAAAGATATTTCCATTCATCATCTCAAACGTATAAAAGGAGCATAGTCATGCCGGAAGCAGATCAGGGAAAACAGGAAAAGCAGTACCATACCGACATACCGGTTGAGAAACACGGGTTCTTTCTCAAAGGGGCAAGTTCCCTTGATTGGGGGATGAAGAATCGTTTGTCAAGGATATTCAGGCCTGACACAGGTAAAACGGTCATGTTCGCCATCGACCACGGATATTTTCAGGGACCGACAACAGGGCTGGAAAGAATCGACCTCAATATCGTGCCGCTCATGCAGTATTCCGATGCCATCATGCTGACCAGGGGAATACTCCGGACGACGGTGCCCCCGACCCTCACCAAGGCGGTCGTTATGCGCAGCAGCGGCGGCCCCAGTATTCTTAAAGAGCTTTCCGACGAAGAGATAGCCGTTGACATCGATGACGCGATCCGCATGAACGTTGCGGCAATCACGCTCCAGGTATTTATCGGTGGCGAGTATGAAACCCGTTCGATCCGGAACATGGCCAAACTTGTCGACTGGGGTTATCGTTACGGCATTCCGGTAATGGCGGTTACCGCTGTCGGAAAGAATATGGTCAGGGATGCAAAATATTTTCGTCTTGCATGCAGAATCTGTGCGGAACTCGGCGCACAGATCGTCAAAACCTATTATGTGCCTGAAGATTTCGATACTGTTGTGGCATCATGCCCTGTGCCCATAGTGATGGCCGGCGGTAAGAAAATCCCGGAACTCGATGCTCTTACCATGTCCTATAACGCTATCCGGGAAGGCGCTGCCGGCGTTGACATGGGTAGAAATATTTTTCAGAGTGACGCTCCGGTTGCCATGATGAAAGCAGTGAACCGGATTGTCCATGAGAACATGACTCCTGAGGAGGCATATGACTACTTCAACAGCATCAAGGCTGAAGGGTAGAGGGGAGTTGAACAACAGATTATGAAGGCTGAAGACAAACAAGGTTTTTTTGCACAGAGGGATGAGCTCGATATGGCTGATTATCTCGAGCTCGATTACTATCTGGAGTGTGTCGGTGATGTAGAGACCTGCCTTGCCCATTTTTGCAGTGAACAATCGACAGCACAATGGAGCAGAGTCGGAGTAGAAGAGGATTTCCGGGATGTTTACGGGGCGAAAGTGATCGATTGGGAGGTTCTGGAGGAATTGCCGGTACTCAGTTATCCTGTTGACCATGTTGCAGAGGGAGACATTCACGCGTGCAGGGTGTCCATTGCTCATCCCCACGGCAATTTCGGTCCGAAAATCCCGAATCTTCTCACTGCTGTCTGTGGAGAGGGGACATATTTCACTCCCGGTGTCCCGCTTGCGAAGCTGCTGGATATATCGTTCCCCGATCCCTATTTGGCAGAATTCGAAGGTCCCAGGTTCGGGATCGAGGGGATTCGCGAGATGCTCGGTGCATACGACAGGCCGATATTTTTGGGCGTGGTCAAGCCCAATATCGGGCTTAAGCCCGAGCTTTTTGCAGAGATAGCATATCAAAGCTGGCTCGGAGGGCTTGATATTGCAAAAGACGATGAAATGCTGGCCGACGTGGAATGGTCCACACTGAAAAAACGTTCTGAACTTCTCGGCGATGCGAGAAAGAGAGCTGAGGAATTGACGGGTGACAAGAAAATCTATCTTGCCAATATAACCGACGAGGTTGGAAATCTGGTCGAGCAGCACGATGTGGCGGTCGCAAACGGAGCCAACGCATTGCTCGTCAATGCCATGCCTGTCGGACTGAGTGCGGTGCGTATGCTTCGAAAGCACACAAAAGTACCGCTTATCGGCCATTTTCCCTTTATAGCGGCATTCTCTCGACTCGAGAAGTATGGTATCCACAGCCGGGTTATAACGAAACTGCAGCGTCTGGCAGGTTTTGATGCCGTCATAATGCCGGGTTTTGGAAACCGGATGATGACTCCGGAGCAGGAAGTTCTTGAGAACATCGAGGAATGTCTGAACGATATGGGAGACCTGAAGCGTTCACTCCCGGTTCCCGGTGGAAGTGACTCTGCGGCGACCCTGGAGAATGTTTACAGAAAAGTCGGCAGTGTCGATTTCGGATTTGTTCCCGGGAGAGGAATATTCGGCCACCCTATGGGTCCGAAAGCGGGTGCTTCGAGCATCCGGCAGGCATGGAAAGCCATCGAGAAAGGATTGCCGCTCGATACCTATGCCGAGGCACATCCGGAGCTGAAAGCGATGCTGGAGAAGTAGAAAGCCAGTGAAGACAGCAGGCAGTCTACAGTGGGCAGTCGGCTGTGCTTGGTTGAAGTGCTGCAGCAATGAGTGGGTGAAGAACCGTGAATCGTAAATCGTGAATGGTGGGAGGCAATGTAGGGGTGAAAAATTTTTCGCCCATTCAATTGCCGGATGGCTTCATTCGAACAACTCAACAACTATCTTCATCCTATTACCTATTACCTATTACCTATTACCTATTACCTATTACCTATTACCTATTACCTATTACCCATTGCCTTTTTGACTTTACACGTATTGTGGGAAAACTCGATTCAAAAGTTGCAGTCATCACCGGTTCGACCAGGGGCATCGGCAAGGCCATCGCCGAGGCCTATGTCAATGAAGGTGCGAAAGTGGTGATTACCTCCAGAAACAGGGAGCATGTCGAAAAGACACTGAGCGATTTCCCGCAGGGGAGTGCAATTGGACAAGTCTGTGATGTTTCGGACTATTCCGATGTTGAAAAGCTCGTTGAAACGACTGTCGGTGCATTTGGTGTGCTCGATCTGTTTATCAATAACGCGGGTATAACCGATACCTTCTATAACATCACCGACAGCGATCCCGAAGAGTGGGGCCATATCATAGACATCAACCTGAAAGGCACCTATCACGGCACCAGGGCGGCACTGCACTATCATCTGAAGACAGGGCATCCGCTGAAGATCATCAATATGGCCGGCTCCGGTACCGACAAAAAATCGAATACACCGTTTATCAGCGCCTATGGCTCCACCAAAGCCGCTATGGCGAGGTTCACCTTTGCGGTAGCAGAGGAGTACAGGGAGTATCCTGTATCAATCATGCTCCTTCATCCGGGGCTTGTCCGTACAGACATGACCCGCGCTGTTCAGCCAACCCCTGAAATGAAGCGTCAGCAGGAAACCTTCGAGACCATCTGCGATATCTTTTCTCAGCCGCCCTCTGTTGCGGCAGCACTTGCCGTGAAGATGGCAAGCGACAACGGCGGTACCAAAAACGGCGATTACCTTTCAGCCCTCGACCAGAAACGAAGAAAATGGCTGCTGTTCACCTATCCATTCCGAAAGCTTTTCAACAAAATCGACCGCAGAAGCTGGTAAGGTGCTTTGGGTAGTGGGTATTGGGGAATAGGGAGTAGGAAGAGCAGAAAATCAAGAGTCAAGAAGTAAGGAGTAAGAAGAAATTCATATGGTGATGGATGGCTGAAACTTATATGACCTATAAAATACCTTCCAATGTATCCGGTATTTGTAATACCTCAACAAATCAACGACTCAACAACTATCTTCATCCTATTACCCATTACCCATTACCCATTACCCATTACCCATTACCCATTACCCATTACC
>JANQHB010000077.1 GCA_028277225.1 Chlorobium sp. | reverse complement strand
TACCGCAAGTTCCCTGTAACGAAGCAGATGTGGCCCTGTGAAATATCCGGTCCGATTTCACGGGGTCGGCAATCCCGAAGGGTTTCAATAAATGCGGCTCTTTATCAGTTTTCATGCTTACCTGACAGGTGAGAGATAACCTCTCTACAAATACAGTAGAACAGATTGTTTTTAAAAAACTTACTATTATGGAGCATTTGTTGAAACGCTCAGTTTAGGTTTACGTAACATTTTAACAGCTCTCCGTCATGAATTTCCCTGAAGATCTCCGTTACACCAGTGACCATGAATGGGTCAAGGTACTCGAGGATGGTAACGTACGTGTTGGAATTACAGATTTTGCCCAGTCGGAACTGGGGGACATTGTCTTTGTCGAAACAAAACCCGTGGGCACGTCCCTGAAAGAGCATGATGTTTTCGGAACGGTCGAGGCGGTGAAAACCGTTGCAGATCTTTTTGCCCCTGTTGCAGGAACGATCAAAGCCGTCAATGAATCGCTCGATGCCGCAGAAATTGTCAATAGCAGTCCTTATGACGATGGCTGGCTGATAGAAATGAGCGTTGATAATCCGGACCAGCTTGGCGGATTGATGGGGGTCGGGGAATACAAAAAATCCATCGGGGAGTAACAGTACAATGCCCTTTATTGCCAATACGGATGCTGACCGGGACAGAATGCTCAAGGGAATCGGTGTCCAGTCGTTTGATGATCTCATCAGGGATGTTCCCGACGAG
This sequence comes from Chlorobium sp., assembly GCA_028277225.1. GTDB lineage: Bacteria > Bacteroidota > Chlorobiia > Chlorobiales > Chlorobiaceae > Prosthecochloris. Next base: position 5,905 of record JANQHB010000077.1, on the reverse strand, counting down.
CTTTGTTTAAAAGAACCTCTGGATCTTCCTCCGGCTCTTACAGAACCGGCCGTCATGCGGTTAATGGGAGAACTTGCTGCAGCGAATGAATCTGCTTCAACCTATGTCAGCTATCTTGGAGGGGGCGCTTATGATCACTATGTTCCTCCCGCCGTCAAAACGATTGCTTCACGCAGTGAGTTTTATACAGCCTATACTCCGTACCAGGCTGAAGTGTCTCAGGGTACGCTTCAGGCGATCTATGAGTACCAGAGCATGATCTGCCGGTTGTATGGAATGGATACCGCCAATGCATCGCTCTATGACGGTGCAACAGCTCTTGCTGAAGCCGTGTCGATGGCAATGGCTGTAACAGGCCGTTCTTCGGTTGTTATTGCCGGAGCCCTGCATCCGAACTCCCGCCATGTTCTGGGAACCTTCATCGAGTCGGGGGGAGAACGCACTGTTATCCAGTCTTCTCTCGATGGAGGTGTCTGTGATCTGGATAGTCTTGCTGAATCGGTTGACGACAATGTTGCAGCAGTGATTGTTCAGCAACCCAATTTCTATGGATGCCTTGAAGAGGTTGGCCGTATCGGTGAGATTGCTCATGAGAAGGGGGCTCTTTACATAGTATCCGCTGATCCGGTATCTCTCGGACTGCTCGAGGCTCCGGGAAACTACGGTGCCGATATTGCTGTCGGTGAAGGGCAGCCTCTCGGCAGTTCGCTGAATTTCGGCGGTCCTTACCTGGGGATATTTGCTGTAAGCAGCAAGTATGTCCGGAAAATTCCGGGCAGACTTGTCGGTATGACAAAAGACAAGCATGGCAGGGATGGCTTCATTCTGACCCTTCAGACCAGGGAACAGCATATCCGCCGTGAGAAGGCCACCTCGAATATTTGTACCAATCAGGCGTTGAACGCCTTGCAGGCGGTTGTTTATCTTTCGCTTGTGGGCAGGGAAGGGGTGCGAGAGGTTGCAGAGCATTCTTTGCAGAAATCACATTACCTTGCGCAGAGGATTGCTCAACTTCCGGGATATTCGCTCAAATATCAACAGTCCTTTTTCAGGGAGTTTGTCATAGAAACGCCTCTCGCTGCCGGTACGGTTGTCGAGGCGATGATTGAAAAAGGGATTCTTGCCGGATACGATCTGTCGAATGCAGGTGAAAAGGGACTTCTTGTTGCCGTTACCGAGCAGCACACAAAAGTGCAGCTTGACGATTTTGTTGACAAACTTGGGGCTGTCAACTGACTAGCCCCAGGTTCCTGAGTTCTTCTCTCATCATATTCTTATGTTCCTTCTGAAGAGGGACAAGAGGCAGGCGGTAGACTTCCTTGATCATACCCATAAGCGAAAGGCTGTACTTGACCGGTACAGGATTGCTTTCAATGAAGTTGAGGCTGAAGAGTTTTCTGAGCCGTTCATTGACAGCTCTTGCTGCCTCCAGGTTTCCTTCGCGGATCTCTGTCAGGAACTTCTTGATCTCGGCCGGTACCTGATTGGCTGCTACCGATATCACGCCATCACCGCCAAGCGTCATGAATGGCAGAATAAGCTGATCTTCTCCGGTCATAACTGAAAAATCGGCCGGCCTGCAGGCAATCAGCTCCATGATCTGACTGAAGTTTGCCGAGGCTTCCTTGACAGCAGCGATATTTTTGTGGTCGGCGGCGAGCCGGAGGATAGTTTCAGCCGTGACATTGCTTCCGGTTCTTCCGGGAACATTATAGACGATGATGGGTACGGTGACCGCTTCGGCAAGTCGGCTGTAATGCTGGTAATAGCCTTCCTGGGATGGCTTGTTGTAGTAAGGAGCTACTGACAGTATGGCCTGGGCGCCGGCTTTTTCGGCATTACGGGCCAGCGTAACGGCGTTGTCGGTAGCATTTGTTCCTGCTCCGGCGGCAACAAGAATTTTGTTCCCAGCTTCTTCCCTGACAATTTCGATGATCTCCGACTGTTCGTCGACCGATATCGTTGGCGATTCTCCCGTTGTGCCGCAGGGGATGATAATGTCGGTTCCACCAGCTATATGGAACTGCACAAGGTGCCGCAGGGCGTTCTTGTCGACGGACTGGTTCTGGTTGAAAGGTGTAACCAGCGCTACGGCGGAACCGGCTATCAGTTTTTTTGTCATAAACGTTCCTACACAATATTGCGGACTTCAGAGGCCCTTCAGAATGACAATTATTGGTATCTGAACTGATCGTCCCGACCTGTCGGGATACAAGTTCCCTGTGCCTTGCATCTCCTGCCCCGTGAAATCAGACCGAATATTTCACAGGGCTCGACAATCGCTCAATTCAGGTGGTAATAAGTATACGGGAAACTAACCGTTTTTTCTATATCGCGTTGCCATTTTAGTGTTTCTTCCGTTACGATCGGCAGGATGTTCCTGGCGGTATTGCTGCAGAACAGCACCATGCCCGCTCTTTGTCAGGCATTTTTTGCATGTTCGATCAGTTCGGCCGCAGCACGAAGGGATGATTCCGAACGTTCTTTTCCGCTTAAAAGGCCGGCAACCGCCGTCACATGTTCCTCGTCATCCAGTCGTCTGACGGTTGTTACCGTTCGGTCCTTCTGCACTGTTTTTTCAACCGACAAATGACGGTCTGCCATTGCCGCGATCTGCGGCAGATGGGTGATCGATATGATCTGATGGGTTTTAGAAAGCTGTCTGAGGCTTCTGCCTACCGCATCGGCTATTCGGCCGCTTATGCCGGTATCTATTTCATCGAATATCAGTATGGGCATTTGGGTATGTTCAGCCAGAACTCTTTTCATTGCAAGCATGACCCTTGAAATTTCTCCCCCGGAAGCAATTCTGGAAAGAGGTTTCGGTGACTCGCCGATATTGGTGGAAAGAAGGAACTCGATTCGGTCACAGCCGTCGTCAAATGCCCTGTAGCGTTGGCCATCATGGATTATATCACCGTTTTCATCGGATTCCTGACTGATACTGACAATGAATACACCGTTTGGAATGCCCAGATTTACGAGTTCATGTGAAATGTCTTTTTCGAGCTTTTCAGCGGTTTTTTTTCGGGCTGACGAGATTTTTCGGGCAACAGAGGAGAGCTCTGTGCCGAGTGTTTCGATCTCCCTCGTGATTGATGCAGTAAGGTCCGTGAGATTCTCTTCAAGTGAAAGCTCTTCGGCAATGCGTTCTTTCAGGCTCAGAAGCTCATCGATTGACTTGCCATATTTTTTTACCGCTTTCTGCAGCAGAAGTTGTCTTTGCCGCAGGGATTCAAGGCGATCAGGATTAAACTCGATCTGTCCGCTGTAATCGCGAACGGTCCTGCTGGTTTCCTCGATAAGGTTTCTTGCCGTTTCAGCATCATTGAAATGCTCGGAAAAGCTTTTATCGATGGTTGAAAGACGGGAAAGAAGCTGTGCTGCTTCGGAAATCCGGACAAAGGCGGAGTGCTCGGAATCGTAGAGAAGTTCATTCAAAGAGGAGCATAGCTCGAAGCGTGTTTCGGAATGTTCGAGGAGTGTCATTTCTTCTTCAATCCCGGACTGTTCGCCTTTTCTGAGGTTCAGGGATTCAAGTTCTTTCAACTGGTATTCGAGCAGATCCCTTTTTTCCTGCAGCCGCTCGGCATTGACCTGCAAATTGTCGCACTCTTTTCTTTTTTCCCTGAGTTTCGAATGGATTTGTCTATAGGTCTCTGTTTCATTGTCCAGGAGCCCGAATCCGTCAAGCATGGCCGAGTGTGTATCGGGCTGGAGGAGAAACTGATGTTCGTGCTGGCCGTGCAGATCGATCAGAAGATTGCCGATACTGCGGAGAACCTGCAGGGTGCAGGGGGTATCGTTGACAAAACATCTTGATTGTCCTTTTGCCGATATTTCCCTGCGAAGCAGCAGTTCTTCTTCCTGATCGATGTCTGCCTGCTCGAGAATGGTGCGGAACTCTTCTGTGTTCCCTGGGATCAATACGGCTTCGACAACGGCTTTATTTGAACCGCTGCGAACAAGGTCACTGTTTGCCCTTATGCCGAGTACCTGGTTCAGGGCGCCGATGAATATCGATTTTCCTGCACCGGTTTCACCGGTGATGATGGTCAGTCCCTCCGAAAACTCAATCGAGAGTTCATCGATCAGCGCAAAATTTTTGATGTAGAGGTTTGTCAGCATAGTCTGAAGATACAGCTTCGGGAATATGAATACCTAAACTGAACGTCCCGACATGTCAGAAAATGCCAATCATGCTGCATCTGCTTCTTTACAGCGAGCTTGCATTCTGTTATTGTGTCATAGGCTCTTTACCTTTTGACTTTTTCTTTTCCCTGTGCCTCGCATCTCCGGCCCCGTGAAATCAGGACGGATATTTCACAGGGCTCGACAATCGCTCGATTCAGGGAATAACAAGAGTCTTCACCGCACAATTGCTACTGTATCCTCCAGATAAAGGGTGCCGTTGACAGTTGTGCCGGAAATACTGAGTTTGACAAGATAGAACCCTGAAGAAGCAGGAGTACCGTTGTCCCGGAGACCGTTCCATTCAAAGGAGCCTTCAGGCCCGGCGGGAACTCCTTTTGCCAATGTTCTGACAGTTCTGCCGCTGCTGTCGTAAAGTACTGCGGCAATCTGATAACCCCCGGCAGCCAGACGGTATTGTATCGTTGTTTTTTCACCGCTGCCATCAGGCTGCGGGGAGAATACAGCCGGATCGATCAAGAGTGAAGGCGACCTGTTGAGCTCTTCGGAGTCAAGATTGATACTGTTTGTTTTTCCGGGAGTGCCACCATATACTGCATCCATTGATGACGACCAGCTTGATGCATTATTTGAAGGCAGGAGGCTGTTGATTTTTTCTAGTGTTCGTCCCTTTGTTTCTGTTATGTAGGGATTATGCCATTCGCTGCTGTAGAAGACCGAATCAATGACCGTTCCGGATGCATCTTTCAGGGTTACACAGTCGTTGTCGTTGTTGAGCGAAAATGTTTTGCGATCAACGATAAAGATGCGGATGTCGCTTTGCCCGGAAAGATACCCGTAATACCCGAACAGCCTCGATTCTGACGGATCGGAGGTTTTTTCAGGAACAATAATACCGTATTGGCCCGGTGCCAGCATGGTATCTGCAGTAGGATCGTCGGCGAAATAATACGAATAACGTTTTCCTGAAGCAGATGGGCAGTCCTGGATGTACCAGCCGGACAGGTTTATGGTTTCATTGCCCGGATTGTAGATTTCAACAAAATCAGGCTGGTCGGCAATGCCGTCATTTTTCAACTGGACCGGCGCAAACATAATTTCGTTGATGACCGGTAATCCTCTGCTGTCAGCAACAATTGCTACGCCGACTGGTGACGTTTCAGTATTGTTTTGTATACAAGATGATAAAAAAAGCGTAAATGAAATCAGGCTCAAAAAAAGACGCATGATACTGCGTTTTCAGGGTTGTCATGCGGCCAAAGATGGCCGCACAGATACTGTTTCGGGGGGAATGGGTTGTCCGGAAAAAATGTTCCGGACCTAAAGGTTATTCATTCTCGGATGAAGAGTCCTTTTTCGGGGCGGGTTTGTCATCGACGGCCTTGGTGAATTCGCTTTCTATTTCCGACTGGGCTTTTCTGAATTCTTTCATGCTCTGACCGAGGCCACGGGCAAGTTCCGGTAGCTTTTTGGCTCCGAAAAGCAACAGAATTGCAAGAAAAATCAGAATCAGTTCCCATCCACCCGGCATACCAAATAAAAACATTGTATTTCTCCTGATATATTGATGTTTCCATGCGAAACATGCACATTTTTCGCGGAAAATATATCTATCCTAAACTGAGCGTCCCGACATGTCGGGATGCTCCATTATAGTAAGCATATTAAAAACTATCTGTTATGCTGTGTTTGTAAAAGGATTATCCATCACCTGTCGGGTGAGTGTGAAAACTGATAAAGAGCCGCATTTTTT
>JANQHB010000068.1 GCA_028277225.1 Chlorobium sp. | reverse complement strand
CGACCCCGTGAAATCAGACCGGATATTTCACAGGGCCACATCTGCTTCGTTACAGGGAACTTGCTTCCCGACGTGTCGGGATACAGCGGCATTCCCTGTGCCTTGCATCTGTGGCATGCTCGACAATCGCTCAATTCAGGTCGTTATAAAAAAAACAAGGGAGTTCTTTTTTTTATTTCCATCTTTCAGGATAACAATTTAAAAGAAGTATCTATGAACAGCCGAGAGAGCGGAAAAAAACTTCCCCATGTAACGACCCGCAAGCTTCGGGAGATGAAAGAGCTGGGGGAGAAGATTGCAATGCTTACCTGTTACGATTATACGACCGCGAGGATTCTTGACCGGTCTGGTGTTGATATCCTTCTCGTGGGTGATTCTGCAAGTAATGTTTTTTCCGGGCACGATACCACGCTGCCGATTACGATAGAGGAGATGATTTACCATGCAAAAGCGGTTGTTCGCGGTGTACAGGCTGAGACCAGCAGGGCGATGGTTATCATCGACATGCCATTTATGAGCTATCAGCTTTCAAGCGAAGAAGCCCTTCGCAATGCCGGTATGATCATGAAAGACAATGAATGTGACGCAGTCAAGCTGGAGGGAGGCAAGGTCATTGCAGATACGGTCAGGCGGATAACCGACGTCGGTATACCTGTCATGGGCCATCTTGGTCTGACACCGCAGTCCATCTACAAGTTCGGAAGCTACAAGGTAAGGGCTCGCGAGCAGAAAGAAGCTGACGATCTGCTGCGCGATGCGGCACTTCTCGAAGAGGCGGGGGCTTTTGCTGTGGTTCTCGAAAAGATTCCTGCCGACCTGGCCACAAAGGTAACCGAATCGATATCCATACCGACGATCGGTATCGGCGCCGGTGGTGGATGCGACGGGCAGGTTCTGGTGATAAACGACATGCTTGGACTCAATACGGAGTTTCATCCGCGTTTTGTTAGGAGGTATGCCGATCTGGACGCGGTTGTCGGAGATGCAGTCAATCGATATGTTGAAGATGTCAGGAACGGAGATTTCCCGACTGAACGGGAAAGCTACTGAGTGAGGTGATCTGCTGATGATGTTATTCCATCAATTGTCCCGCCGGTCGCTCTTCCGGAGTTTTTCAGGAAACTTTGCGGGGAGTGATGATGCGAGAGGATAAACAGAAAGAGGTATTCAGGGAGCGTGCAATGCATCCCCCTTTTGTTTCCCGTTCACTTGTTCCGTCAGGTATTACAGCCGTTAACATGGTCTGCGGCTATATTGCAATCATCCTGACTGGAGCAGAAGCTTTTGTTGCCGCCTGTGTATTCATTATTGCGGCAGCGCTTCTTGATGCTGCTGACGGTTTCGTTGCAAGGCTTGTTGGTGCTTCGTCACGCTTCGGTTTTGAGCTTGATTCGCTCTCCGACCTGATTTCTTTCGGTGCAGCTCCGGCTTACCTGGTCTACAAGTTCGGTCTCGAGGATCTCGGTATGGTTCAGGGTGTGTTTTTCAGTTCTCTACTTGTCGTGGGGAGCGGTATCAGGCTGGCTCGTTTCAACACCGCCATGACGAGCGGCAGCAAAGGTTCCTATTGCGGACTGCCGACACCGGCTCAGGCTCTTGCTGTTGTCGGTTTTGTTCTGTGGATGGATGGTGAGGATGTTCTTCTTCCCCAGTATCTGCATGTCTTTCTTTCCGGTCTTACGGTTTTTCTGGCCCTTCTCATGGTGAGCAGGATACGTTACAATGCATTGCCGGAACCGACCCTTGAACTTGTCAGGGAAAAGCCGTTGCAGACAGCCTTGTATCCACTGGTCATAACAGCGCTTCTGATCTACCAGGCAAAAGCTTTATTTCTGGCCATGTTATTGTATATTCTGCTGGGTCTCATCAGGTCCGCTTCCCTTTTTTTCAGGGAGGTTGTTTTCCAGAGGTAGGCAGTGTTTATTTGTTACACCTAAATTGAGCGATTGTCGAGCCCTGTGAAATATCCGGTCTGATTTCACGGGGTCGGCATTTCCCGACTTGTCGGGATTTCAAAAAATGCGGTTCTTTATCAGTTTTTACGCTCACCTGACAGGTTATGGATTATGTTTTTACAGACACAGTATAACAGATGGTTTTTAATATGTTTACTATAATGGAGCATTTGTTGAAATGCTCACTTTAGGTTACAGTTAAAGGAAAAAAGGAATTATGGCATACAAGGCAAAAATCAGGGTGACTCTCAGACCGTCGATCCTGGATGTGCAGGGCAAAGCCGTAGAGCATGCACTCGATAATCTGGGCTACTCGACAGTAGAGTCGGCAAGGATCGGAAAGTACATCGAGGTTATCATTGATGAAGAGAGCGCTTCCGAAACAGAGCGCGTTGCGCTGGAGATCTGTCAGAAACTTCTGGCAAACCCTGTGATGGAAGATTATTCCATAGATATTGAACCGGCCTGAACCGGGAGTTTCAACAGTAGCTCAATCAAGATATCAAACAACTAAAGAGCCTCACGAATGGATACTGTCACTATAGGAGTTGTTGTTTTTCCCGGCTCGAACTGTGACCATGACACCGAATATGCTGCAGCATCGTTTTCGAACGTAACAACCAGAATGCTCTGGCACAAAGAGCATGACCTGCAGGGAAGTGATGTCGTCATTCTTCCCGGAGGTTTTTCATACGGCGACTATCTCAGGGCCGGTTCGATAGCCAGATTTTCGCCGATTATGCAGGAAATCATTGCGTTTGCCCAAAAAGGACGTCCTGTTCTCGGAATATGCAACGGTTTCCAGGTATTGCTTGAATGCGGTCTTCTCGAGGGGGCCTTGTCGAGGAACAGGGATAAAAAGTTTATCTGCCGCCAGATGAACCTCAGAGTTGAAAACAACAGAACCACGTTCACCTCACACTATGGCGAGCATGAGGTGCTTACTCTTCCTGTGGCGCATGGTGAAGGCAATTACTATGCTCCTGAAGAGACGATCGAGTCACTTGAAGAACATGACCAGGTTGTTTTCAGGTACTGTGATCCTTCCGGCAACGTCACCGCGGAAGCAAATCTCAACGGTTCCGTATCCTCTATTGCAGGAATTGCCAACAGGGAGAAAAACGTTCTTGGGCTGATGCCGCATCCTGAAAGGGCAAGCGATTCTCTTCTCGGTTCGAACGACGGTTCAAAAATGTTTCAGGGACTCATTGAATACGTGCTTCAATAAGTTTCTTCCACTGCATGCTGATGTTTTGAAACCGGACCGGCAAAAAGTGTCATGAATGAATCCGTTGGATCGATTGATTTTCAGCAACTTCTGCTGACGGCACTTAATGTCCTTTTCTACGTAGTGCTCATTTTCAATGCAGTGCTTGTCGTTTCGCTTCTTCTGGCCGGAAAACACAGACTGCAGAAGATTTTTTCCTGGCTTCTTTTCGACTACGCAAATACTTCATTCAGCGTCATCATGGTGACGCTCGTTTTTCCGCTTTTCTATAAAAACGTTATCTGCCGGGGAGAACCTTATGGCGATGCGATGTGGGGTGCCAGTGTGAGCGTTTCGATGCTGATCGTTGCCCTTGTCTCGCCTGTGCTTGGTGCAGCGGCTGATTATTCCGGCAACAGAAAACGGTTCCTTTTCTATTTTACGCTTCTTTCCGTTCTGGCTACCGCGATGCTTGGTTTTACCGGCCCGGGGTATGTGCTGGCTGCGTCTGCTCTGTTTATTCTGGCAAATATAGGGTTTGAAGGGGGAATCGTTTTCTATGATGCCTATCTTCCTGAAATCGCCTCGAAAAGAAGTCTCGGGAGACTGTCCGGTTACGGCTTTGCCACAGGGTATCTGGGCGCCCTGTTAATCCTTGTTTTTATTTCGAACCAGTTGACGGGGGCGATCGGTATGGACAACATACCGGAAGTCACAAAAAGTTTTTTCTTTGTTGCACTGATTTTCGCTTTTTTCGCAACTCCGATGTTTCTTGCTTTCAGGGACGGGAAAAAACAATCAGTCCGCAGCTATTCCATCAGGGCGTCGGTTCGCGATGTCAGGGATACGATTCGTCACATCATGGATTATCCCGATCTGGCCCGTTTTCTTCTGGCTTTTTTCTTCTACAACGACGCGATTCATACCATCATTGTCTTTTCATCGATCTATGCGGCAAATACGCTGGGTTTTACCAGTGGAGACCTGATTCTGTTTTTCATGATCGTCCAGACAACGGCCATCATCGGTTCTCTTGTCTTTGGTTTTATTACCGACCGTATAGGACCGAAAAGGACAATTGTGATCACACTTTTTATCTGGTGTATCGTGATCGTCATGGCGATCATGACGACTGACAAAGTGTTTTTCTATTACACCGGCCTTCTGGCAGGGATGTCGATGGGATCGTCGCAGGCCGCTTCCCGCTCCATGATGGCACGACTGACGCCTCCGGAGCATGTCACGAAATTTTTCGGGTTTTACGACGGTACGTTCGGTAAAGCGTCTTCGATTATCGGACCTGTGATCTTCGGTTTGATATCCTCTTTCTTTGGTGATCAGAGGATAGGTATTGCATCGCTTCTGCTGTTTTTTGCTGTGGGCCTGTACCTGATTCTCGGTGTTCGCTCAAAGGCAGCCTATACTACCGGACCCGTCATGGCGAAGGGCGGGGAATATTAGGAAAAAACATTTAGATTGATCCGGTAACACCCATGTGTCAATCCCGAAGGAAAGAACCTGTAAGCTGCATTGAAACAGAACTGTCAAAATCACCGTAACGATGCATGCATCCGGTAAACGCTCGTGGGAGTCTCTGGCCGGGAAAGCTGCTGATACGATAAATCTCAGCCGCTCTTTTCTGCAGTTCATGTGGAAAAACTTCATGCAGGACCGCATTCTGCTGAGTGCCGGTTCACTGGCCTTTCAAACGCTGTTGTCCCTTGTGCCTCTTACGGCAGTTATATTTTCCGTGCTGAGCGTTTCTCCTGTCTTTGAAAATTTTCAGAGAAACGTCGAATTCTTTATTCTCGAGAATTTTGTTCCCGCTTCAGGTGAAATGCTCAAGGAGTATTTTCTGGAATTTGTCAGCAAGACCTCCACGGTACCGACAATCGGTGGTGTATTTCTGTTTGTTATCGCGCTTTTTCTCATTTCAACGGTCGATCATACGATCAATCAGATATGGAATGTGCATGCGCCCCGAAAATTCCTGCAGGGGTTTACTCTGTACTGGACCGTCCTTACACTTGGCCCGATCATCATCGGTAGCGGACTTGTCGCAAGTTCATACGTATGGTACACCATCTTTACCGAGGGCCCTCTTCTTGGTATAAGGGCGAGGATCCTTTCCTACCTGCCTCTGCTCAATTCATTCCTTGCCTTTTTCCTGCTCTATATGCTTGTTCCCAATCACCGGGTCAGGATTGTTCACGGTCTTTCCGGGGCGCTCCTGGCAACGATCCTGTTCGAAATATCAAAGAAATGGTTCTCGTTCTATGTTACCACGTTTGCCACCTTCGAGCATATCTACGGGGCACTTTCGGTCATCCCGCTGCTGTTTTTCTGGATTTTTCTTATCTGGGTGGTTGCGCTTTCCGGAGCGGAATTTGTCTACTGTCTCGGAGCGATGCATCCGGCAGCGAAAGCGAGGCGGGAATTCGAGCCGTTAAAGGGGATGCATGATGTTCTCTCTGTTCTCGAGGATATAAGGGCCGGGCAGGAGTCCGGCAGGTATGTCAGTCTCAAGAAAGAAACTTCATTTGGAAATGGCGTCAAGGGACGCCGGCTTCTGGATATTGTCGAAGCCCTTAAGGAGAACAACTATATCCATGTGACTGCGGAAGGCGGGCTTGCGCTCAGCTGCGATCTCTATCAGTTGACACTCTTCGATCTGTACCGTGCTATGCCGCAGGATATCATTGCAGGTGGTGAAAACAGTAACAGAAGCAAGCCCGGTGACACGGCGTTCAGCATGCTTGAAAACCGTGTCGGCAAATGTCTCCAGGAAAATATGAATGAGCCGCTTGCTGTTTACATGAACCTAAACTGAGCGTCCCGACTTGTCGGGATACAGCGGCATTCCCTGTGCCTTGCATCTCCGGTATGTTCGACAATCGCTCAATTTAGGATGAAAAAGGTAGGAGCCGATGGGGATTTTTCCGGAAGGCAGGCTACGGGTGAATGAGTTTTTTTTATTTTATCACTCATGAGTTACCAGGTAATTGCACGGAAATACAGGCCGAGCCGGTTTTCCGACATAACGGCACAGGAACATATTACCCTAACGATCCAGAACTCGCTGCGTCTTGGACGGGTCGGTCACGGTTATATCTTTTCCGGTCTGCGTGGTGTCGGCAAGACCACTGCTGCACGGGTGTTTGCCAAAGCTGTCAACTGCAGCAGAATGATCGAGGACCCTGTTTATCTCAAAGAGGTGACCGAACCCTGCGGAGAGTGTGAGAGCTGTCGTGATTTCGAACAGGGGACCAGTCTCAATATTTCCGAGTTCGACGCTGCCTCCAACAACAGCGTGGACGATATCAGGCTGCTGAGGGAAAACGTCCGGTACGGACCACAGAAAGGACGCTACAGGGTCTATATTATCGATGAGGTCCATATGCTTTCGACGGCGGCATTCAATGCTTTCCTGAAAACCCTTGAAGAGCCTCCGGCGCATGCGATATTTATCTTTGCGACAACCGAGCTGCACAAGATACCGGCAACGATCGCGTCAAGATGCCAGCGTTTCAATTTCAAGCGGATTCCGCTCGACGAAATAGAGAAGCAGCTCAGGGGAATCTGCGATACTGAAAAGATACAGGTGGATAAAGAGGCCCTGCAGCTCATCGGCCGAAAGGCACAGGGGTCGATGCGGGATGCACAGAGCATACTCGACCAGGTTATTGCTTTCACTGCTGAAGAGGACGAGGCGCGCGGCATCGGCTATGACAAGGTTGCCGAACTTCTGAACTATATCGACGACGACCAGTTTTTTGACGTGACCGACGCCGTTCTGGAAGGGAATCCGGCAAAGATGCTCGGGGTGGCGCGGTTCGTGATTGACAATGGGTATGACGAGCAGGATTTTCTTGAAAAGCTTATCGAGCACCTCCGGAACTTTCTTGTTCTGCATAACCTGCGTTCTGCCAGGCTGATAGAGCGGCCTGAACCTGTCAAGGAACGCTATCAGAGAGATGTCGGCCGGTTTACGCCGGGGAGTATCATGAGGATGATCGATCTGCTTCTCCAGACTCAGAAAGAACTCAAGTTCCAGTTCGAATACCAGTTTCGTTTCGAGCTGGCCCTGCTCAAGCTTGTCGAACTTGCCGGAGCAGGTTACGGGGCGGGTACCGCTTCTCTGGCTGAAGGGTCAGGTGAAAAAAAAAAGCCCCTGAACGGTCGCTGAAGAAGGCTGGAACACCACGGAGCTCTTCACAACCGGCCGGTATGCCGCTGCCAAAGGACGATCAGTCTGATGCTCTTCGTGATCAATCTCATGAAACCGTTTCTGAAGAAACCTCCTCCCTGAAGGTCGATTTTTCGTCGTGGCAGGACAAGTTTTCGCAATTCGCAAAAAGCGAAAAACGCCATTCCGTTCCACCTGTTTCCCATACGCAGCCAGGCAGCCGGGAAGGTACCGGCACGTTCGACGGTATAGCTGAAGTGCAGAAGTTCAGGATGGAATGGGCGCAGTTTCTCGATATGCTGCTCAAAAAGAACCACAAGGTCATTGTGACACACCTGCGTTCCTGTGAACTCGCCTCGTTTTCTGACGGTATACTGTACATGAGTTGTTCAAGGAGGTTTTCCTACGAGGAACTCCAGCATAATGCAGATATGCTCGCTGCCGAAATGAGAGAATTCTATAATCTGCCTTTGAAGCTGCAAATCAGTCATGACGCAGAAAATGATGCGGGCAAGGGACAGACGGTATTCACTTTCTTCAGTGAGCTTGCCGAAAAGAATGACATCGTAAAGTTTCTCGTCGATGAATTCGGCGGGGAACTCATCTACTAGACGTTGTTTGGCTTCCAAAATCCTGAAAAAATCATGATATTCAGGTCTTTCAATTTCTCAACACTCTTCCAATTCTCTACCTATGAGTGCAGACAGAGCAGCCGCAGGTGAACTTCAGAACCGTTTCAGGACCCATTATTGCGGTCGTTTGAATAAAGGGTATGAACAGGAAACGGTAGCCATAGCCGGATGGCTTCACCGGAAACGTGATCACGGCGGCCTGATATTTATCGACCTGAGGGATCATACCGGTATATGCCAGTTGATTATACAGCCGGAGAAGAAAGAGCTGTTCAGTATGGCTGAAAAGCTCCATACCGAGTCGGTTCTGTGCGTCAGCGGTACAGTCGTTCGTCGCTCTGAAGATACCATCAATCCCAGGCTTGCCTCAGGCGAGATAGAGGTCATTGTTGACCAGATCAGGATTGAAAGCAATGCCGCGCCACTGCCGTTTCCGGTTTCCGACGACCTGCCGATATCCGAGGAGCTTCGCCTCAAGTACCGTTTTCTCGATCTCCGCAGGGAAAAGCTGCACGAAAATATCGTCTACCGCAGCAGACTGATCAGCGAGGTGCGCCGATATCTCGAAGAGCAATCATTTCAGGAGATTCAGACCCCGATACTGACAGCAAGCTCGCCTGAGGGAGCAAGAGACTTCCTGGTGCCGAGCCGCATTCATCCGGGTAAGTTTTATGCGCTGCCCCAGGCGCCGCAGCAGTTCAAGCAGCTTCTTATGGTGTCGGGATTTCCCCGGTACTTCCAGATAGCGCCATGCTTCCGTGACGAAGATGCCCGTGCTGACAGAAGTCCCGGAGAGTTCTACCAGATCGATATGGAGGTGGCGTTTATCGAACAGGACGATCTGTTCGAAATTCTCGAAGGGATGTTCAGGCACCTGACAGAGACCATGAGCAACAAGCGAATGACGCAGTATCCCTTTCCCCGGATAAGCTATCGTGAGGTCATGAACCGGTACGGTTCCGACAAGCCAGACCTGCGTGTTCCCCTCGAAATGCAGGACGTTACCGAGCTTTTCGTCAACTCATCGTTCAAGGTTTTTGCTTCCAATACAAAAGAAGGTTCCTGCATCAAGGCAATGGTGCTCAAAGGTCACGGCAACGAGCCGAGACAGTTTTACGACAAGGCCGAGCGGCGGGCAAAAGAGCTTGGATCGGCAGGTCTTGCCTATATCCAGTACAAGGCGGAAGGGCCGAAAGGTCCGATTGTCAAATTCTTCTCGGAATCCGAGATGGAAGCGCTGAAAGAAAGGCTGGAGATCGAGACCGGTGATGTCGTTTTCTTTGGCGCAGGCAAGTGGGAGAGAACCTGCAAGATCATGGGCGGGATGAGAGAATATTTCTCCGATCTTTTCACGCTTGATCCTGACGAACTGTCCTTCTGCTGGATCGTCGATTTTCCGATGTACGAGTATAACGAAGCCGAGAAGAAAATCGATTTTTCGCATAACCCGTTCTCGATGCCGCAGGGAGAAATGGACGCTCTCAAGACCAGGAACCCGCTCGACATACTCGCGTATCAGTACGATATTGTCTGTAACGGTATCGAGCTTTCCAGCGGAGCAATCAGAAACCACCGCCCCGATATCATGTACAAGGCGTTCGAGATAGCCGGTTACGAAAAATCCGAAGTCGACAAGCGGTTCGGCCACATGATCGACGCATTCAAGTTGGGCGCCCCTCCTCATGGAGGTATCGCACCGGGTCTCGACAGGCTTGTCATGATACTGCGAGACGAACAGAATATCCGTGAAGTCATCGCTTTTCCGATGAACCAGCAGGCCGAAGACCTCATGATGGCAGCTCCGGCGGAAGTCTCCCCGCTGCAACTCCGTGAACTGAGCCTGAAACTGGATGTGAAGGAAGAAAGAGAGAGTGACAAGTGACGAGAGACAAGTGACGAGTAAATCGTGAATGGTGAATGGATGAATGGGAGGCAGGAGACCGGAAACCGGAGACCGGTTTTGCAATGAGCAAGTTGTAGGGGCAGTCCTGTGTGGCTGCCCGATAAAGGGTCGGATGATGAGTAGCGATTGGTGAATAATTGGGGGCCGCGTAATTTTGGTTGCGCGGCTTTTTTTATGAACTGATATACCGGTAGGAGAGGGTTATGAACGAGCATGAGGTGCTTGACTGGCTGCTCGAAGGGGATGTTTCCGTTCAGCATCAGGTTAAGCGGGACCTCTTGGGCAGGGAAGAGAAACAGTTGCAGGAGAGGATTGCTTCTGAAGGCTGGGGCGCCCGATTTATGTCATACCGGAAGGAAAACGGACATTGGGGCAGGGGATTTTACCAGACGAAGTGGATATCGACGCATTACACGATACTCGACCTGAAAAACCTTTCCATCTCTCCCCATACCGTTGAGATTCAACAAGCGTTATCTTCTATCCTCTCTGACCTCAAGGGTCCTGACGGCGGAATCTCGCCATTCGGTAAAGAACGGAAATGCGACGTCTGTGTCAACGGCATGTTTCTGAACTATGCCTCGTATTTCGGGGCCGATGAAGACAAACTGCGCTCGATTGTCGACTTTCTGATCACCGAGCATATGCCGGACGGTGGTTTCAACTGCAACTCGAACACAGTCGGAGCGGTACACAGTTCGTTGCATTCGACAATTTCGGTTCTTGAAGGAATCAGGGAATACGCAAGGAACGGCTATACCTACAGGCTCGAGGAACTGCTTGAGGCGGAACTGGCGGCAAAAGAGTTTCTCCTGGAGCACAGGCTGTTTCGGTCCAGCCGGACCGGTGAGATTATCGATAAAAAAATGCTGATGCTTTCCTGGCCGTCCCGATGGCGGTACGATATTCTGCGTGCACTGGACTATTTTCGTTATGCAGACGCAGGCTACGACAGCAGAATGGAGGACGCAGTGCAGGTGCTTTTTAAAAAAAGACGGGCCGACAACCGTTGGCCCCTGCAGGCAAAACATTCCGGCAAAACCCATTTCGACATGGAAAAACCCGGCCAGCCAAGCCGCTGGAACACCCTGAGGGCACGACGAGTACTCTGGCATTTCGGGATTGAAGGGTAGTGCAGAATGATGAAGAATGGGTGGACAAAGTCCACCACGTTCACTTCTTCCTAAAAATCACAACGTCTAACCATGCAAAGGATTGTCCCGCTCGCGATAGCTGTTTCGTGCGTACTCGGCCTGCTCTTTGTGAGCACGTTCTATGGTAAAAAGTATTTTATCCTCAATCAGACGCAAAGCCTGCCGCGGGGATTTTACCGGATCATCGAACAAGAGGATTATCATCGAGGCGATCTTGTCGCTTTTCATATTCCCGATACGATCCGGACGTTTATCGAGTCGAAGTATCAGCTTCCCCGCGACGCATATCTGATGAAATACATTGTCGGGGTTCCAGGAGACACCTATTCCATAAGCAATGGAAAATTTGTTGTCGAAGGGGAATTGATCGGGGATGTTCTTGCTGCCGATTCCGAAGGGGGGCCTATGCCGGTGTATCACTATAAAGGCGTTTTGGAACAAGGCGTGCTCGTTGCCAAAAAAGAATTGAGTACAAGCATCGATTCCCGCTATTTTGGCCCTGTCTCACAAGGTGATATTATAGGTGTAGCAGAGCCATTTTTGCTTTTCGAGTGACAAAACACGGATTGGGCCCACGATTTTTTATCCTTCTTCATTTCATTGAGCGGTTTTTCTCAATTTGACAGCATTGATTTTCCGCTTTCTCTTCCCCTGGTTATCTGAACATTTCAAATGAAAGGCTTTCGGCTGACGCTCTGCGTCTGATCTCAATGCTGAGATAATAACGTTGTACGATAAGAAAGATCAGAAACTAGAGATTTAATGTTTTTTTACGGCATATGCCTCGCAAAAAGAACTACACAAGATGTTAAAGGTTTTGACACCATCCTTTTACTTGTTCATGGGTATCGGTTATGTGGTTGGGCTGCGCTGTTGCTCGATGACACAAGAGGTTTGTGTTAATTTGATATAAAAATACAGCAAAGTTTGCTTTTTTATAATGAAATGTTGTATAATAAGCGTTATTAATTGTATCGATATGTCCGAAATTGTTCAAAGGAGGCGGTTTTCTTCCCTGAGAAAAGCCGTTGCGCCGATAGAGAAATTTCTCGATGACGATTCAGTTATCGAGATCATGCTCAATCCTGATGGAGTTGTCTGGTTGGACATGGCTGGCGCCGGACTTATTGAAGCACCGGATGTTATGAGTACTGGCGAAGCAAGCCAGATGATAAGGCTGGTTGCTGCTGCAATGGGTGCTGAGGTGAATGAGAATAACCCGTCACTGTCTGGAAAGCTGCCGATATGGGGTGCGCGTGTCCAGGCATCAGTTCCGCCGATTGTCGATGCTCCGGCTTTTGCCCTTCGGAAGCCGCCAAAAATTGTTTTTACGCTTGATGATTACGTGGACAAGAAGATTATTACCCAACATGAGGCAGATGTTCTCGCCGAAGCTGTCAGAGGAGGGAAAAGCATTCTTGTTGGCGGTGCGACAGGATCGGGAAAAACGACGCTTGCAAACGCGCTCCTGCAGGTGATTGCGGATTCGGGGGAGCGTGTCTATATCGTTGAGGATACACCGGAATTGCAATGTCCGGCAAAAAACAAATTACAGGTACTCGTGCAGCCACCGGTGTATACACATCACAGAGCAATTGTCGATGCATTGAGATATCGGCCGGACCGGATCATTGTCGGGGAGGTCAGGGATGGTTCCGCTCTTGATATGCTCAAAGCGTGGAACACCGGTCATCCGGGTTTTGCCACTGTCCATGCAAACAATGCACGTTCAATGCTCGACAGGTTGTCGCAATTGATCGAGGAGGTGGTTCCTGTTGCGCCACATCGCCTGATTGCAGATGCGATCGATTACTGTGTTCATATAAGGCGTGATCCTTTACATCAGGCAGGTCGGTCTCTCAGCGGTATCGTTGCTGTTGACGGCTGGGACAAAGACGGCGGATGGCAGTTTTCTTCTGTTGGTGTTTCTGAAGATATGTGCTCTTGAATCATCGTTTTTCACTAATCAAAAAAATGGTGCTATGAACAAAAAAACAATGGCGACGGTAATTGCTCTTGCTCTGTTTGCGGTTGCTTCGGACACCGTGTATGCCTCAGGTGCGGATATGCCGTGGGAATCGAAACTGGATGCGATTCTTGACTCATTGACCGGTCCGGTATCCCGTGTGCTTGGTGCAATGTCAATTATCGGTGCCGGTATTGGTATAGCTTTCAGCGATGGAGGCAGCGGTCTGAGGAAAGTGCTTTTTGTTGTACTTGGTCTTTCTATAACATATGCCGCTGTTTCATGGGGATTGCCCTTTCTGGGATTTGGAGGGGGGCTTGCCCTATGACTGAGGGTTTCGGTGCTCCGGTTCATCGCTCCCTGACAGAAGTGATTCTGTTAGGGGGGCTGCCCCGTACGGTGGGGCTTCTGCTGTGGACAACAGCGGCTGCTGTCGGCTTTGGCCTTCAGCAGATATGGGTTTTGCCCTTTGCCATTGTTGCTCATATCGGTCTTGTCTTTGTAACAAAAAAGGATCCGTTCTTTTTTGATGTTTTTGTCCAGGCAATCAAAGCACCTAAACAGCTGAATCCCTGACTCTGATATGTTCAATCTGAAAGAATACCGGGGCAGCACGACACGGCTGCCGGATTACCTGCCCTGGGGGGCATTGATAGCGCCGGGAGTTGTGCTCCAAAAAAATGCCGTATTGCAAAAAACGATTTCTTTTCGGGGACCTGATCTTGGCAGTTCTTCGGAATCAGAGCTCGTGGGGACGATAGCCCGTCTGAATAATGCCTTGAAAAGACTTGGCAGCGGATGGGCCATTTTTATCGAGGCTCAGCGCTTTGTGTCCCCTGATTATCCAGAGGGACAATGGAAGTACCCTGCAGCACAGTTGATTGATCTGGAGCGGCAGAATATGTTTGCCGATGAAGGCACTCATTTCGAGAGCCTCTATTACCTGACCTTCACCAAGGAATTGCCATCAATGACTGGCGGCAGGATCGCTGACCTGTTCTATGATGATCCGGAAGAAAAAGACGATGTGCAGGAAAATGAGAAGGAACTCGGGCTTTTTGTCAAAGAGGTTCTGGATGTTGTCGACATCATGTCCGGTGTTTTCAATGACGTTCATGAGCTCGATGACAACGAAACGCTGACGTTTCTGCACTCGACGATCAGCTCGAAACGGCACGCTGTCAAGGCGCCAGAGACGCCTATGTACCTCGATGCACTGCTTCCTGACCAGGCGCTTACTATCGGTGATTTTCCAATGCTTGGCGAAACGTTCATGCCGACAGTCACGATCAACGGATTCCCTACAGAATCGTTTCCGGGCATCCTGGATGCATTGAACTATCTCGGTATCGAATATCGCTGGGTCGTCCGGTACATCTTTCTCGACAAAACCGATGCGCGTAAAGAACTTGAACGTTACAGGAAACAGTGGTGGTCCAAACGTAAGAACATCTTTACGCTTCTCAAGGAAGAGGCGACGAAAGAGCCTTCGGCGCTGGTAGACAACGATGCCGCAAACAAGGCCGCCGACGCCGATGCTGCCCTGCAGGAACTTGGAGACGATCTGGTCGCTTTCGGGTATATGACGGCAACTGTGACTGTCAGCCATACGGATATATCGGAAGCGCTGAGGCGCATTCGAGAAGTGAAGCGGGTGGTTCAGTCGAACGGATTTACCGTTATGGATGAGACCCTGAACGCATTTCAGGCATGGCTCGGCAGTCTTCCCGGCAATGTGTATCCGAATGTCCGCCGTCCGATGATGAGTACGCTCAACCTTGCTCACATAATGCCGGTATCGGCAGTATGGGCTGGTGACGAGGAAAACAAACACCTCAAAGAGGTAACTGGTGTGGGTATCCCGCACATGCAATGCACGACAAGCGGCAATACGCCCTTTCGCCTGAATCTCAATGTCGGTGATGTAGGACACACGCTCATTATCGGTCCTACCGGTGCCGGTAAATCGACGCTTCTTGCCATGCTCGAGCTGCAATGGCTCAAATATCCCGATGCCCAGGTTGTCATTTTCGATAAGGACCGTTCGGCACGTGCGGCGACGCTTGGTATTGGGGGCTCGTATTACGAACCCGGCGGAGAAAATGCTCCGCTGGCATTCCAGCCGCTGTCTGAGATTGACAATCCTCAGGACCGCATCTGGGCGGCCGAATTCATTTCTCTTCTGGTCGGAGAACAGGGAGTAAACGTCAATCCGTCAACCCGCAAGCAAATCGACGAGGCGCTTGAAACGCTTGCCGAACAGGACGGGGACCACAGGACGCTGACTGTCTTTACCGATTACGTGCAGTCAAATGAGGTACGGGACGCGATCAGACCCTACACTGTCGTAGGCAATTACGGTCAGCTTTTTGACGCTGATATGGACACTATGACAGGCGGGTTCTGGCAAATGATCGAAATGGGCTCGCTCATGTCGATGTCGAAGGAGGCTATTATTCCCGCCCTGTTCTACCTCTTTCATCGTGTCGAAAAGTTGTTTGACGGCAGGCCGACTTTGCTCGTTCTCGATGAGGCATGGATGTTCCTGAAGCATCCAGTGTTCATGAACCAGTTGCAGAACTGGCTCAAGACGCTGAGGAAGAAAAACGTTTATGTTGTCTTTGCCACGCAGGAAGTTACTGATGCGGCGGATTCTCCTATAATGGCAACAATCCTTTCTGCATGCCACACCAAGATCTACCTTCCGGACGAAGAAGCACTTGCGCCCGGTATGGCCCAGGCGTACAGGAATTTCGGATTGACCGATACCGAAATCACCATCCTGACAAGGGCGCAGAAGAAGCGCGATTACTACTACCGCTCATCGAGAGGCCGAAGGATGTTCAGCATGAACCTTGGGCCTATTGCACTTGCGTTTGCAGGTATGAGCAGCCCTGACGACCAGGTGTTTCTTGATTCAATAGCAGGCCTTCCGAAGGAAACAATAGTCCCGGCAATCCTTCGCCATCAGGGCCTCGATTGGGCAATCGAGCTTCTTGACAACCTGCAATTTATAACCAGATAACATCTAAAGCGATGAAACGACGAATTCTATCACTCCTGACCGGAGTTATTATGCTCCTCACGTATATGCCGGCTCAGGCGGCAATATCAGTCATTGACATATCCAACCTGAGTAAAAATACCGTGACGTCAATTCAGATGGTTCAGGATGTGGCACATCAGGTAACGCAAATCCAGAACCAGATTCGTCAGTATGAGGCACTGTTGGAAAGCTTGAAAAGGCTTGACAAGAGCACCTATCATCAGGTAAAGAACCTCGTAAGGGCACAGACAGATGATTACAATCAGATATTTGGAGACATCGACAAGATTGGTTTCGGGTTGAACGATATAGGCAACCAGTTCAACCAGTTGTTTCCAGCTGAATCAAATTGGGAAAACATTCCATACGCCTCTTATGGGGGGTACTATAAGAATTGGACTGAGATGTTAAAGGAAAGTGCTGAAACAGCAATGAAAGCGCAATCTGTTGTTGAACGAACAATTGATTACAACAACGAGATTGAGGAAATCCTCAAGAGCTCAGAGGCAGCCGGTGGAGAGGTTCGGCAATTGCAGGCACAGAACCAGATGCTATCGGTCCTAAGCCAGCAGATGAGCGACCTGACAACGACACTTGCCGCCAATGGTCGGGTTGCTTCGTCTGCTGCTGCAAAAGCAGCGGCTGAAAATGCAGCCAGTCTTGAATTAAAAAGACGTGCTATTGAAGGTTGGGGCGGTGAAAGGACAGAGCACATGCCACTACGTCCAATGCCTTAATCATTATGCCCATAAGAATTCAAATACTCACTAACCATTATATCAAAAACATCATGAGAAGCTTTAGACACTTCATCTCTCTCTTTTTCCTTATCAATTGCACGCTAACATCATTCGGTTGCACAATGAACTTCGAGGCAAAAGATAATTCAGTAAGTGCTGAAAAGAAGAAAGAGCTTAAAAAGAAAGCCATTGAAGGTTGGGGCGGTGAAAGGACAGAACATAAACCACTGCGTCCAATGCCGTAATCGTACAGTTCATAAAGAATGAAAACAGAAATACTTAATAATACACTTGATGAGTTTGTTACTGCCTTTGAAGCAGGATGGGGCAATCTCCATGATGCTATTGTTTGGTTGTCTGCCGCTTTGCTGGCAATCGAACTGGTGATGATAGGGCTTTGGTGGGCATTGGCTGGTGGAGAACAGCTTGTGAACATCATGAAAAAGGTCATGTATCTTCTCGTCTGGCTATGGATCGTTCAGTCGTTCCCGACTCTTGCCAAGGCTTTCGTTCATTCCTTGGCAGAGGCAGGTGAGATAGCTGGGGGCAGACCAGGTACACATACTATTCTCATGGATCCCTCCAGCATTATAGGCTCAGGTTTTGAAGTTGCAATGCCTTTAGCTAAAGCTATAGGCGAACAGGGGTGGGATGTTGCCGATGGTTTGGCCTATGCTATAATGTGGCTTTTTACTTGTCTTGCGTTTATCATCATCGCCTGGCAGATGTTTTACTGTGTCCTCGAGTTCTATCTTGTTCTCTCTCTCGTTGGCATTCTTCTTCCTTTCGGTTTTTTTGAACCGACAAAGTTTCTTGCAGAAAAATCGATCGGGGCTATCATTGCATCCGGTGTGAAAATGATGGTGCTCAGTTTTATTGTTGCTGTCAGCTTGACCATAATTAATGGCATTCCAATACTAGATGATATACCAAATTTGGAAACCGGAATGACGATGGTTTTGATCAGTGGCGCCATCGCATTCCTCGCATGGAACGCACCCGGCATAGCTGCCGGTCTTGTATCCGGCAGTCCTTCACTTTCTGTTTCTACTGCTGCTTCACAGGCAACTGCCGTTGGTGTTGGGGCGACGGCAGCGCTGGGTGGTGGTGCTGTTGCTGCGAGCGCTGCCAGTAAGTTTACTGCGACAAAAATGGCGACTTTAGCCGGTTCGTCAGGCAAGATTGGATCGATGGCCGGGCAGATGAGCGGTATGAGCAAGTCTGGCGGCAAAGCTGCCGGCAAGGTAGTAGCACAATCATCAAAAGCAACGGGTAAGGCAATGCAGGTTGGTGGTGAAGCTGTTGCTGGTGCAGGAAAAGGTATGCAGTCGGCCGGGGCTGCAATCACCAGTACTTCTGTGCCGGTTGTTTCTCAGGTTGCCGGTGCGGCAGTAACTGCTGCAGGGGCAGCCACTCAGGCCGCCGGTAAAGCCATGTCTGCGGCAGGCAAGGCGGTTGAAAAAACCGGTGAGGTTGCAGGAAAAGGGATAGAAAAAGCAGGGGCGGCAGCTGGAAAAGGGATTGAGAAAGCCGGTGATGCTGCAGGAAGAGGGGTTGAGAAAACGGCAAAAGCAGCCGGGGAATATGCAAAGAAGCCCAGCAAAGCACCTGAATGGGCCAAAAAAGCCCTTGATACGGCCAGAACTGTGCGTGATGCCGTTCCATCGGGTGACGCCCGCCCTTATGGGGGAGATATGAGCCCGAGATTGTAATTCCGAACATTAATCCAATACGATCAATATGGTACGAGAGAAATTCAATCCTGCAGGACAGCCTGTCACGCCTTACCAGAAAGCGGCAAAGGAGTGGGATGACAGGATCGGTTCGGCCCGGGTACAGGCCCGTAACTGGCGGCTTGCCGCATTGCTTGTGATCCTTTTTGTTGCCCTGCCTGCAATCGCCGGTCTTGTCTATGTGAGTGCGCAGCCAAAGCCTGTTCATATTATCGAGGTGTCATCAGACGGTAGTGCGCAGTATAAGGGTGTCGGCGGCAAGGCTTATAACAACTATACGCCATCCAATGCTTCTGTGAAGTATCATTTGAGCCGGTTTGTGAACAATATCCGCATGGTAACGTCGGATCAGGCTGTTCTGAAAAAAAACTGGCTCGATGCTTACAATTTCGTGACGCAGAACGCGCGGAATACTCTGAATGATCATGTGCAGAACAATGATCCATTTAAACGAGCGATTACCGAACGGATTGGCATTGCCATAACTGCCATGGTGCCGGTTTCTTCAGATACATGGCAGGTAGACTGGACAGAGTCGAAGTGGAACGATAAGGGACTTTCACTCGGTGATGAACGCTGGCGAGGAATGTTCAAGGTCGTGCTGCAGCAACCCTCCGATGAAGAACAGCTTGCCGTCAACCCTATCGGGTTGTATATCGATGAGCTTCACTGGTCGAAAATCCAGCAACAATAACCGATCGAGATCATGAATAGAGTACACGTGCTTTCCGGATTTTTTGTTTTGCTGCTGCTTGTCGGCTGCACGTCCCAGGCGTCCGCTCCGTTGCAAAAGGCGACGGCTGAACCGGCTCCGGTGACTAAAACTTTTTTTGTCAAGCCGACAGAGCTGGCCAACAACGATCTGCAACCGGTTCCCGTCAGCGCTGTCACTTCGAACGGATCGGACAAGCCGTGGCATGTTATTGACAAAGCAAACGAAAAATCGGCCCGGAATCCCCATACCTACGGATATTTCAATTCGATCATGAATTATGACTATGTCCCGGGTTTTCTGTTCAAGGTCTATACCGCTCCGTTACGGATTACTGACATTCAGCTTCAACCGGGCGAAAAAATCATCGGATCGCCGGTTGCCGGTGATGTTGTTCGCTGGGTTCTGGGTAATGGGGAGAGTAAGGTCAAAGGAGTTAAACAGCAGCATCTATATATCAAGCCGACCCAACCCGGACTTAAAACGACAATGGTCATAACGACTGACAAGCGTACCTATCATATCGAACTTCACAGTTACAAGGAGACCTATATGGCGGCAGTGAGCTGGAATTACCCCAAGGAGACTCTTGCCCTGGAGCGGGATCGTGAAAAGGAGATAACCGATACAGCCGTGAATATTGAAAACCTGAATTTCGACTATATCGTCGATGTGAAAAAAGGCAGGAAACCGGTGTGGCTGCCGAAGAAAATATTCGATGACGGCAGAAAAACGTTTATCCAGTTTTCCGATGATATGCTCAATCGTGAAGCGCCTGTGCTGTTTGTCATGGGGAAAGGAGCCAAGGAGGGGCAACTGGTCAACTATCGTATGAAAAACGATTACTATGTCGTCGACCGGCTCTTCGAGCGTGCTGAACTTCGTCTCGGAATAAAAAAACAGACTGTTGTCGAGATCAAAAGGCTTTGACATGATAACAAAACATGTAACTCGTCATGACCGATTATTTTACGCGCGATGACGTTCATGCTTCAAAGGTGAACCCCGATCATGCCAGGTTGAAGAAGAACAAGCCGAAAGGCCGGTCTTTGAAAAAAGGCCCGATCATTGTCATTCTTGCCGGCACAGGTGCAATACTGTTCATTGCTTTTATGATTGCCATGCAGGACAATTCAGCTGTAAAGGATAGTGACAACAAAAAAGAGGTTGCCATATCCAGTGACCGGTCAATTCCTGATGTTATCAGAAGTGCGTCGGACGTACCAGGCACAACGATCAGTGCACCTGAATCGGATGAGCTGTTCAGGGATGATCCCGAAGCCGCTTTGGAGATTCCCGAACGGAAATCTCTTGAACCCATTCCGAGGTATTCGTCTCCACGGGAATCTGAGAAAAAGATATCTGATGAAGAGAAAGCGTATGAAAAAGCACTTGTTGCAGGCGTTTCCTTTGAGAAAAGTTCCGGTGGCGGACGTTTGCCTTCTGCCGGTCCAAATCCTGCAACATCGATGCTTTCTGATTATGCAGACAAGATAGCTGAGGCAAGTAAAATGGGGGCAAGTCCGTTCGGCACAGCCGATCCGAACAAGCAGGAAAGCAAGAAAGATTTTATTGAAGACCTCGGTGGGCAGAAAGAAACCGTTTCATCGATGGTGAAACCACCGAGAAGCCCTTATGAGGTGAAAGCGGGAACCATTATTCCGGCAAGTCTTATTTCCGGGCTTAATTCCGATCTACCGGGGGATGTAATAGCTCAGGTTAGAGAGAGCGTTTTCGATACGGTGAGCGGAAACCATCTGCTCATCCCGCAGGGTTCGAGGTTGATCGGTAAATATGACAGCAAGGTCAGCTATGGTCAGAGCCGGGCTCTTGTTGTCTGGACCCGTTTGATTCGTCCGGACGGTAGCTCTATTCGTCTGGAGAACATGTCCGGCACCGATCTTTCGGGCTATGCAGGCTTTAAAGATAAAGTCGATAATCACTTCGATCGGCTCATCGGCGGTGTTTTTTTGTCTTCTGTGCTGTCTGTTGGTGCAACAATGTCAGGCGGCGACTATGACGGCTCCAATGACATGTCTATGGATGAGGTTTTTGCTGCGAATGCCGGTGAGGAAATCAATAGTGCCGGGGAAAAAATCACAAGGAAAAACCTGGATGTTCAGCCGACCATAAAAATTCGTCCAGGATTTTCTGTGAACGTACTGGTCAACAAGGACATGGTAATTCCTCCGTTCAGGAGTTAAATCTGAACGTTTGGATATGAACATGGAGACGTGGACGGCAAAAGTATGGTAAACCACTCTTTTTTATTGTAGCGCGAGTATGCTTGTTACGCTTGCTATCGCTGGAGTCCTGACCCTTATTGCTCTGATGACGGTTTATACACATGGGCTCAGGGAAGGTTTGGCGTTTCTGTTTATCGGAATAGAAATCTTTTTGCTGGTCCTTATGGCCGGGGCCTCTCTGATATTTCTGGGACCGACGCTTTTATCCGGGGCCTTGTTTGTAGCCGCTTTTGTGCTTGCAACCGTACTCATCGCCGTCATATTCAGATTTGCATTCAGATGGTCACTTCTTCAGTGGCTCAAATCAATGCAGTGATGTTTTTTTGTGGACGTGGTGGACTTGGTGGACAGGGTGGACTTTGGGGAACTGGATTTTTTTGATGGCAAGCTTAAAACTCAGTTGAGATTCAATAGGACAATTATCAACAACAATCAAGGGATAACCGTTATGACATATCTGAATACCATTCTCTCTTTTCTTTTTGTTGCATTTCTCGTGACCGGCTGCGGGTCGCCTAAAGATGCAAGCAAAAGCAATTTCAAGCGTGTTCTCAATGACTACTATGCGAATCACTGCATCATTGTCGATGCGGGTGTCAGCAGATTTCCAGTTGTAAAACAAACCGATGGTTTGGCGGCATACGGTATTGAAAAGCTGAATGCCCTTGCGGATGCGGGTATGCTGACCGTGAGGGATACGGTTGTAGAGAAAATGGTTTCATTTGGCAGAGCCACAAAAAATTTTCCTGCGAAAGTGTTTGACATCAGCGAGAAGGGCAAAAAGTTCTATGCGGAAAACAGTATTGTCGGCTTTGGCACTTATCAGAAAGGGTTCTGTGCGGGAACACTAAAGGTAGATGAAGTTACAAGCTTTACAGAGCCAAACAACTTCAGCGGTTTCACGGTGTCAAATGTAAATGTGAAAAGCTCACCCAAAAAAGTTCACAACTGGGTCAAAGACGAAGGTATCAGTGAGGCGTTTCCCCGGATAGCTCAAAAAATTAAGGTATCCCGAGCCGAAACGCACCCGCTCATTCTTATGGACAAAGGTTGGATGCATTACCATGATTTTCAGATACAACAATAAGAAATCATCAGCCATGAAAAACTATAGTAAACGCATCGTAGCTGTTGCGGCCATTCTTATTGTTTCTACATCCTTTATGGGTTGTGAATCGGAAGAAGCGAAAAAGCAGAAAGAGATTGAGAAGTTGAAGGATCAAATGTTTGGTGATCTAGTGTACTGAATGGTTAATACCTTGTGTTATTTTTAGCACTCTTTTTAGCTAAATGACATTACCAATTCATTGTTGTGTGCTCCGAAATGGCACATAAAACTAACCAGACGGGGCACTAGACGACGAAAATTACGAGGAACGAGAGTTCAGAGGCTTTAAGGCGCCAAAATTAGGTCAACCTGATTAGTATAAATACACAGTTTCATGGAAGAGCCTGCTATCAATACATCTCTACCAAAGTTGTTCACGAAGGAGTTCAATCAAGGGTAGGTATATCTGCATCTGGTCATCAAATGCCTGGATTGGCTAACGGTAAAAAATCGAAATAATCATCAAACCATTCCAAATATGTTTAACAAGAAAAAAATCGTTTTTTTTCTCGCTTTCATTATAGGTGCAACCAACATATCAGGATGCACCGTGAATGGCGACAATGATCAGGTTTCCAAGGATAAGCAGGAAGGCTATCGAAAAATGAATGAGAACGTATCGAAAAGCCTCAACAGCAACAGGAAGGATTTTAGTAGAGCTAAACCAATGCCCGGATTAGTCGTTCCCGATGAGAATACAAAGCGTTAAGACGCCCATAATTCTATCGTCATGAATTCAGAGATTCATACAGCGATACTTGGGGCTCTGAGCATTCCATTTTCATCAGCATGGTCGAATCTTCAGGTTGTTATTGAACTGCTTTCAGAGATATTGATCGTAATTGAGTTAGTATTGATAGGTTTTTAGACGATGGTGAGTAGCATTGTCAATGCGTTACAAAAGTTGGTGATCCAACCAGAAGCTTGGAACCCTGACGACGACATTTTCTGCAAATGATCAAGTGCTTCGGCTGTTTCAGTAAAGGTTGTGGCGGAAGAAGAGGCTAAGAAATAATATAAAGGAACGTTATGGGAGAGGTTAGACGATTACGAAGATATTGGTGATAGCCTGGTAAAGCCATTGCCAGAGGTAGGAGGATATAAGCATAAATGACAATAAGTGAATATGATGCCATACACTTTTGCTTTTGAGCTGGTGTAGAGTCTTTTGAGCCTGATGTAGAGCAGCTTTTCAATGTGATGAACAAGCTGATGTTCCTGTTTGTGTAATATGGATAATGAGAGAGTTGATTTTGTGTGGGAAGTGGTGACATGGTGGACTAAGTGGACTTTGTGGGCGAAGTGGGTGTTTTTTTATAATTCTTGTCCTGATGATTTATGGGTGAGCGTGAGGGTTTGATTCCCAGGCATGGGGGGTATCGGAAGTTGATCAGCTTTCAGGTTGCTCAGCTTGTGTATGATGTTACGGTTCGTTTTTGTGATGCGTGGATCGGGAAGCGGTCACGTACGCATGATCAGATGGTTCAGGCGGCACGGAGCGGGGTTCAGAATATTGCGGAGGGGTCACAGGCTTCCGCTACATCGAAAAAAACCGAGCTCAAGCTGACGCAGGTGGCTCGGGCCAGCCTTGAGGAACTCCGGCTGGACTATGAGGATTTTCTCAGGCATCGCGGGATTGCAATGTGGGAGCAACAGCACCCGCTCTGGCAAGCCTTGATAGACCAACGATGTCAAACCGCTGATGAGGTGGCATTGTGGGTGAAAAAGTCCACAAAGTCCGCCCCGTCCACCCCCCCCGGTGTTTCCGCCAATGCTGCCCTGGTTCTGATCGCGGTTGCCTGTTCGCTGATTGATCGTCAGGTGGCTCGTCTTGCTGAAAATTTTGAAAGCGAGGGTGGTTTTTCGGAGCGCTTGTACCGCAGAAGAACGGCCCGGCGTGGAGAAGAGTCTTGATTTTTCCTGTGATGAGCAGCTTTTCATGACCTTTCTCACAGTGTCTGTGAGAATTTTTTTGTTTTTGTTTTAACTGATACTATATTACTATCAGTTAATAAATGTATCAGCCATGCAGCTACTGACAAAACATACCGATTACGCTCTGAGAGCGCTTATCATGCTTGCCGATCATCCGGATACGTTCCTCTCGGCGCGCCGTATTGCCGATGAACAGGAGATTCCCTATCAGTTTCTGCGAGGACTTTTGCAGGAGCTTGCACGTGATGGAATGATCCTTTCCCGGGAAGGGGCTTATGGGGGTGTCAAGCTGAACAGGGACCCCGAAAGCATCTCGGTGCGTGAGGTGATCGAGCTTTTCCAGGGCAGGGTAGAACTCTCGGAGTGCATGTTTCGCAAACAGTTGTGCTCCAATCGCTCAAAATGCGTATTGCGCCATCAGATTTTGAGGATCGAGGGAATAGTCAGCCGGGAATTCGACAGGGTAACCATTGCATCGTTGCTTGACGATCTGCATTTGGTCAATGGACAACCACAGAAAACCATTCCTGTCTAGAGTGTGGTCAAGCAGGAAATAAACAATGAACAATCATGAAACGATCAATAGTTCAAATAGATGAAACGCTTTGCACAGGATGCGGAGAGTGTATACCCGGCTGTCCCGAGGGGGCGCTGCAGGTCATAGACGGCAAGGCCCGACTGGTCAGCGATCTGTTCTGTGACGGGCTTGGAGCCTGTATCAAAACCTGTCCGTACGATGCAATTACTGTGGAAGAACGGGAGGCCGAACCTTACGATGAACTGCGGGTGATGAAAGAAAGCATCGTGCCTGCAGGAGCCAATGTCATTGCTGCTCATCTCGAACATCTCCGTTCGCACGGGGAAACTGGATTTCTGAACATTGCACTCGGGTACCTGAAAGAGCACGATATCCCTGTTCCGGAAAAAGAGAGTTGTCCTCTGGAGAATGTTGCTATGCATGCCGGAGGTTGTCCCAGGAGCGCAGCAAAACAGTTCGGATCTGCCGTGACACCTGAAATAAAGGCATCGCCTCTTGCCCCGGCTCCGTCACGTCTGACTCACTGGCCGGTTCAGCTGCACCTTGTGACACCGCTGGCTCCATGCTACCGGGAATCGGATCTGCTTCTTGCTGCGGATTGCGCGGCGTTTGCAAACGGCGATTTTCATGACCGGTTCATGACCGGAAAAAGTCTTGCTATAGCCTGCCCGAAACTTGACAGCGGAATCGACCGCTACATCGACAAGATAGTGGCGATGATCGATATGGCGGAAATAAAGTCGATAACCGTAGTGATCATGGAAGTGCCATGCTGCGGCGGCCTTATGACGGTTGTCGAGAAGGCACTGGAAAAGGCTTCTCGATCGGTGCCGGTCCGGCTTGTCGTGATTGGGGTGCAGGGTGACGTACTTCATGAGGAGACCGTGTTTGGTGAAGAGGAAAAACATACTGAGCGGGAACGATGCTGAAAGATGCACTTGGAAGTTACCGGGGAACGCTGTACGAACTGAACCGGCTGATCAGACGCGACAAGGGTAACGCGATGGTATGGTACGATCGTGCAAATCTCAGGCATGGCATCGGTGACCATACAGGTGCTGTGGCCGATTATACGCGCGCTCTTGAAATCGGGCTCAGGAAAAGGGAAGAACTTCTGGCACTGGGTAACAGGGCGATGGCGTTGTCGGAAATTGGTCGCTATGAAGAAGCTTTGATGGACTGTAGCGGCATTATCGATGCAAATCCGCAAAACAGGGGGCTTATGAAGGCTGCACTTCTTCGTAGAGCGGAAATGTATGGCAGAATGGGGAGAAACAAAGAGGCGAGCCGGGATGTGCTGGCCGCCGAACAATTAACAATAAGAAAAAGGAGATAACAATGGGTATGTATTGTGATCAATGTCAGGAAAGCGTCAAAGGCACAGGATGTATAGCAAGAGGGGTCTGCGGCAAAAGCGACCTTACAGCGAAACTTCAGGACACGCTTGTCTATGCCCTTGAAGGGGTTGCACGATGCGTCGAAGCGTCAGGAAAAACAATAGATGCAGAGACCGGCAGGATGATCGGTGAAGCGTTGTTTGTCACGGTAACCAACACGAATTTTGACGATGAAGCAATCTCGGAAAAAATCAGGGAGATGCTCGTCTTGCGTGACCGGTTCAAGGCAGGATTGAGTGAGCTGCCTGAACACGACTGCGTAACCTGGAGCGGCAGGACGACCGAAGAGTTTGTCCATAAGGCTGAAACCTCCGGAATTGAGGCGTTGAGCGAAAACGAAGATCTTCGTTCGCTGAAAAGCCTCATTCTCTACGGCCTGAAAGGGCTCGCAGCATATACCGATCACGCAGCTGTTCTGGGTTATACCGACGATACGATCCACCAGTTTTACGTGACCGCGCTGGCGGCATTGACCAAAGACCTCGATGCCGATACGCTGCTTGGCCTTGTAATGGAGACCGGCAATGTTGCCGTCAAGGCCATGGCTCTGCTTGACAGGGCAAACACGGAAACCTATGGCAATCCTGAGATCACCAGTGTCAATATCGGTGTTGGCAACCGCCCGGGTATCCTGATCTCGGGTCATGACCTGAAAGATATTGATGCACTGCTCGAACAGACCGTGGGAACCGGTGTGGATGTTTACACGCATTGTGAAATGCTGCCGGCCCACTACTATCCGGCATTCAAGAAATACGATCACTTTGTCGGCAACTACGGCAGTTCCTGGTGGGAGCAGGACAAGGAGTTCGAATCCTTCAACGGTCCGATCCTCATGACGACAAACTGTATCGTGCCTGTCAGGGAATCCTACAGAGGACGTATGTTTACAACCGGAAACGCTGGTTATGAAGGATTGAAACATATTCCCGCTTCCGGAGATGGTGGAACAAAAGACTTTTCGGTAATCATCGAGCTGGCAAAAACCTGTAAGCCGCCGGTTGAAATCGAAACCGGGGAAATTGTCGGAGGTTTTGCTCATAATCAGGTGCATGCGCTTGCCGACAAGGTTGTCGATGCAGTCAACAACGGTGCTATAAGGCGGTTTGTGGTCATGGCAGGATGTGACGGACGCCAGAATTCACGCAGTTACTATACGGATGTGGCTGCTGGTCTTCCGCAGGATGCAGTCATTCTGACCGCGGGATGCGCCAAATACCGTTACAACAAGCTGAAGCTTGGTGATATCGGAGGTATTCCGAGAGTGCTCGATGCCGGGCAGTGCAACGACTCATACTCTCTGGCTGTCATAGCCCTGAAGCTGAAAGAGGTGTTCGGTCTCGAAGATATCAACGATCTGCCGATATCTTATGACATTGCATGGTACGAGCAAAAAGCTGTTGCCGTCCTGCTCGCTCTTCTGGCGCTTGGAGTCAAGGGTATTCGCCTCGGACCGACCCTGCCCGAGTTCCTTACTCCGAACATTGCCGCCGCTCTTGTCGAAAAGTTCGACATCAAGCCGATCGGAACGGTAGAGGGGGACATAGAAGCCATGATGGGGGGAGACGAGAGCATAACCGTACGTCGCGTAGACAGCGATCCCGTGAAATCCGAAGATTCCTCCCACTGACGATAGCCTTTTTGAGCGTGCTCTGCCTCTGTTCTTTATGAGCACGCTCTATGGCAAAGTATTTCATCCTGAACCAGACAGAGACAGAAAGCCTGCTCCGAGGTTCTTAAAGAATCATTGAGCGGCAGGGAAACCAGCGGGGTGACCCTGCCCGAGTTCCTTACTCCGAACATTGCCGTCGCTCCTGTCGAAAAGTTCGACATCAAACCGATAGATAGGGTTGATGACATTGAGGCCATGATGACAGAATCAATCGTTTCCCAGGTATAAGTGCCGGTGTGAGCGAAAAGAAGAGGAGTTTTGTGCCTTTTTTTATAGAATGCGTTTGACAAGAACTGCCGCGGCTGACCTGAAGAATGCCGGGGCACAGAACGGTTGTCATCAAACGCTGGCTATGATCAAAAGAGTAGAGCACTATTTCAGAACACTTGGATGGCATGGCCTTTTGGCTTTGTTCAATGCCTCGGTCCGCAATTCCACTCTTCTGTATCCTGTAAAGAGGGCGAATTGTGCCTTTCTGTTTCAAATCCGGATCCATTCATCGGATGTATCGGCTTACAGGCAGATATTTATCAAGAACGAGTATGACTTTATAACAAGAACACCACCTGACGTCATTGTCGATGCAGGTGCAAATATCGGCCTTGCTTCCCTCTATTTTGCCAACAAATATCCGGATGCGAGGATTATTGCCATAGAACCGGAAGAAAGCAACTACCTGTTACTGAAAAAGAATGTTGGGCCATATGCAAATATTACTCCGGTATGTGCTGCGTTATGGCATAAAAACGAAGTGATCAACCTGATCGATCCCGGTCTGGGCGAGTGGGGATTTATGACAGAGGAACGTGATTCGGGTGAAGGTATCCCCGGAGAGTTTTGCCACAGTGTACAAGGTATAACAGTCGATGCAATCATCGATACCTACAATCTGGAAAAGATCGACATCCTGAAAATAGATGTCGAAGGGGCAGAGAAAGAGGTTTTCAGTACGACATCGTCCTGGATCGACAAGGTCGAGTCAATAATCATTGAGCTTCACGAGTGTATGAAGACGGGGTGTAACCGCAGCTTTTATTGTGGTTCAAACGGGTTTGACAATGAATGGATGCAGGGGGAGAACGTCTATGTATCAAAAAAGGGCTATCTGACAAAGCGATCCGGCTGACGGCATGCTTTTTATCCCTGTCATGGTTTTTTTACGGAAGTATTCTGTGATAGCATTTCATCCATTTTATTTCGTTCATCAGGACGTACAGTGACAAAGAATGCAGCGTGACATGGACTGTATTTCTTTCCTGAACCTCCTCAGAATTCCCGGTTTGATAATGAACGGGCGGTACATGGCTACGTACTTCATTGCACCGTTTTCGACACAGCCGAAAAGAGACGCTTGAGTTCGTGAAGGCCGCCTGCGGTTATAACCGGAATGGAAACACTCTGCCGGACACGTTTTGCCGTTTCAGGATTGTTGCCGCGAATTGTATTATGAGCCTTTGACGGCCAGAACCTGGCGGGCATCATACTGGAATATTGTCTCCGGATCGCGGCTGAGCTTTTCGAATTCCTTCGATACTTTCCCCGGCAGGTTTTCGCCGATCATGTTCTGTTCGAGAAGAGCAGTTGCACCGCTCTTGAGACAGCGCTCCCACATGTGCAGGTACTGTTTTCTTTTTCCGGTATCGGTCATTCTTTTATCCATGACGACAGGAACCGGCAGACAGGTTCTGACCGTCATGCCGGCATCGATACAGGCATTGGCGAGGTGCATGCCGATATCCGGATTGCCGCCGAGCTTGCGCTGAAGCCTGTTGAAGGCATACCAGTACTCGTGTATGGCAGGACTTGGCGGGTATACATACAGATTCTGGTTGACTACTTCCGTACAATAGAATTTGCCTCCAGGCTTCAGTACCCGGTTGATCTCCCTGATGACCGGGACCGGGTCGGAAAGATGTTCGAAGACAAAGAAAATGTAAGAACCGTCGAACGTATTGTCGTCAAAGGGAAGGTTGTTACCTTCGGATACGAACAGCTCGACTGTTCCCATCTGCACTTCATCCGGCATATTTGCCAGCGCCTGCTCCACCTGGCATGCTTCGCGGTCGACACCTGTGATCATCGCCGGCTTGAAATGCTTCAGCATGCAGCGCATCTGTCCTCCAACACCGCATCCTATTTCAAGGAGTCGGTTGCCGGGTTCGAACGATATCGTCGGGTAGAGGTACTTCTCGAGGAACTCTGCCTGTTCAAGCAGTCTCTGCTGTTCGCTATTGCTGTAGGAGTGGATGTAGGACATAGGGAATCGTGACAAGAGACAAGTGACGAGTGACAAGAAATTCAGAACAGCGTCTTAAAGAGGAAAAGTAACAGGATGTGGGCAATCGTCAATGTTGATAGCTGGATGCAGTGCAACAAAATCTGCAATTGCAGGCGTCCTTTTTACAAAAACATCTCCGGTGTCAGCTTTTTTGTGAACCGGTGCATCATGTAGTTGACAAACCAGACCCAGTTGAGCGGTTTGCCTTTCATGCGTTTCATGATGGCGCGGCCTTTGTACACTTCACGCTGGAGTTTCACGAAATTTTCGAGCAGTTTTTCTCCGGACATCTTCGAAGGTTCGAACATGTAATGGTATGTGTCGTACTTGTCCCAGTCAAAATGACGAAGTCTCGGTTTCATCTCGTCGAAGTAGGGTGTTCCGGGAAACGGTGTGACAAGTGAAAAAACCGGGAATTCTATCTGGTTTTCCATGATGAAGTCATAGGTCATCTGGAAACTTTCCTCGCTGTCGTTGTCAAAGCCGAACATGAAATATCCCTGTATGGCTACCCCGTTTTTATGGAGGTTACTGACAACTTTTCCGTAATTGTCGAGACGGTTCGAACCTTTGTGGACGCTTTTGAGGGTTTCGGGATTCAGCGACTCGAAGCCGATGCTCATCAGGTCGCATCCCGAACGGCCTGCCAGTTCCGCTATTTCAGGTTTGTGGAGAAAGTTCATCGATATGTTGGCGTTCCACCGGACACCGATCTTTTCCATCTCTTCAAGCAGTCCCGTGAAAAACTTCGGCTTGAAGCTGATGTTGTCGTCCATGAAGGAAAAACTGACGTTTTTCTTGTTGAGCCTTTCCTGATGGTAACGCATTTCATCAAGAACGAGATCTATCTCTCTCGATCGGTGGCTTTTTCCGTATATCGTCGGCGTTGTGCAGAAGTTGCAGCCCACCGGACAGCCCTTGGTGGCAAGTATCGGGATCAGAGCACTGTACTTTTTAGCACTTTTGGGAGCGAGCGCATGTGTGAAATCCGGACGGCACATCGTTCCCATCGGTTTCAGGGTTTCGGCCTTGTAGACCTCTTTCATGCTGCCAAGCAGCACATCGGTTGCAAGATCGGTCCAGACGGACTCTATTTCGCCGTATACAACGCTGGTGGCATGCTCACGGGCTTCTTCATGGAGCATCGTAGGGTGAACGCCGCCGAGAATGACTGTTTTGTTCTGTTCCAGAGCGTTATCGCCAATCGCATATGCCCTTGACGCATTGAGCGTTCGGGATGTTATGGCGACGACATCGTATCCGGAAAGGTCCCGGGGTACTTTTTCGCCGATCCTCTCATCGATGAAGGTGATGTCGAACAGTTCGCCTGCAAGGGTGGAGACCATGATCAGGTTGAGCGGCATACTTACTGTCCCTGAATCGACCATCATGCTGGTGCTGCTGGTCGGCTGGACAAGAAGCCATTTTTTTCGGGATTTCTGTTCCGAGGCAAGCTTCGCGAGGTGTTCTTCCTGGCTGGCGGACTGTGGCGAAGGGTGTACTTCGGGTTGATCGATCTGCATACCTTCTGGCATTACCGGTATCGTGAACTACTGCTGATTATGAACCCTAAAAGTATGAAAAAAATCGGGAAATTCATGCACGAACTCCCTGGGCATAAAGCCGGATTGCAGGGGTCGGGAAGAAGATCAGAGCTGTTTCTTCAGAACTGCGACAGTGAATCTGCTGACGCAGACCAGCTTGCCCTCGTCATTGGTGATCTTGATATCCCAGACATGGGAATTTCTGCCAAGATGCAGCGGTGTCGCTTTTGCATGGACAAATCCCTTCCTTACGGAACGGATGTGGTTGGCGTTTATTTCCTGGCCGACAATAAAACTGTTATCCCGGTCGATACAGTAGGAAGCCGCAATGCTGCCGATCGTTTCGGCCAGGGCAAGGGAGGCTCCACCGTGCATGATGCCGATACGCTGGATTGTCCGGTGGTCGACAGGCATCCTGGCGATCATGTAGTCGG
Organism: Chlorobium sp.; assembly: GCA_028277225.1. GTDB lineage: Bacteria > Bacteroidota > Chlorobiia > Chlorobiales > Chlorobiaceae > Prosthecochloris. The sequence continues at coordinate 45,005 of JANQHB010000068.1, read as the reverse complement.
GGCCTATTTCAGTCATTTCAATACCCAGATGCCTTGCCATCTGTCCCTCGATGATTTGCGTGGTGTTGATGTCCTCGACCGTGACAGGGACGGTGAAAATGGAAGAACGGGCCATTGTATCAATTACGATTGAAGGGTGGCATTTCAGGGAATGCAGTGTGATCTGTAGAGCGGGTGACGAGACTCGAACTCGCGACATTTTGCTTGGGAAGCAAACACTCTACCAACTGAGTTACACCCGCGTTGAAGAGAAAGTCAAAAGCTAAAAGGCACAAATTGCAGACTGCCAACTGAAGACTGATGCGATCTGACAACGAAGCCCGATGAATGCCCGGTTTGTCGATAAACGAACAGTCAGGGTGCTGAACGTTATAATAGTGGTGAGGGAGGGAGTTGAACCCTCGACCTCAGGGTTATGAATCCTGCGCTCTTACCAACTGAGCTACCTCACCATGACAGGGGGTGCTAATATACAAACAGTTCCTTTACAAGACAATGGTTATTTTTGCCTTCTTTTCTCCTCATACGGGTTTTTCGGATGACTGAAGTTTGGCCAGAATCGCCTCGGCAAGATGAATGTCTTCCGGCGTGGTGATCTTGATGTTATGGTACCCTGTTTCGTATATCCTGATATTCTGTTCGGGAAAGAAGGCTTCGACAAGAGCGGCATCATCTGTTGCATAGTGCTGTTCAAGCCGTGCATGCTTATGCGCCTGGATCAATGTTCCGGCATCAAAACCCTGGGGTGTCTGGACCTGCAGGAGTCTGCTTCTTTCCAGTGTTTCGCCGAAGTATTCCGGGTCGTCGGCTATATACTTGATGGTGTCTTTGGGCTTTGTTGCTGGCACACATGCGCCGTATGTAACCGAATGGCTGACAATGTCATCGATTTCTCCCGGCTGGATGAACGGTCTTGCGCCGTCGTGAACCAGAATTGCATCAGGTGATTGTCCTGTTGCGGCGATACGTTTTTCAATGATGTCGATGCAGTTATAGACTGAATCCTGGCGTTCTTTTCCGCCGGGAACGATCTCCCTGATTTTTGTGAATCCGTACCGTTCTTTTATTCTTTCAACTGTTTCGATATTGTCCGGTTTTGTCGCGATAAAGACCGAATCAACGGTTTGAGCGTTTTCAAAGGCAGAAAGCGTATGGTAGAGAACGGGATATCCGCCGATTTCCAGAAGCTGTTTGCTCTGTCCGTCTTTCATTTTCATCCGCTTGCCGACGCCGCTTGCAGCGATTATGGCATATGATCTCATGGTGCTGTGGTGTCAGTGGATGAACATAGCATCGCCGTATGCAAGAAAGCGGTAGTCGGATTTCAGGGCCTGTTTGTATGCATCCATCAGCAGGCGGTAATCCGCAAAGGCGCTGACCATCATGAGCAGGGTTGTTTCAGGCTGCTGGAAGTTCGTGACAAGCGCATCGGTGACCTTGAACTGGTAGGGCGGGTAGATGAACTTGTCTGTCCAGCCCTGGCCGAACTTGATTTTGCCCTCGACCGTTGCGTTTGCTTCAAGCACGCGGCTGGTTGTCGTTCCGACAGCAATAACCCTTCCGGACTTGTTGAGCTTGGTGTCGTTGATTTCCATCGCTGTCTGGTAGGGAATGTTGAAATACTCCGAATCCATCTTGTGTTTGGAAACATCTTCAACTTCTATGGCACTGAAAGAACTGAGGCTCGGATGAAGGGTGATCTGGAGTATCTTGACGCCCTTTTTCTTTATTTCCTCGATAATGGGCAGGGTAAAGTGAAGACCGGCCATCGGTGCGACTACAGCTCCTATTTGCGATGCATAGACAGTCTGATAGTCTTCACGGTCCGTATTATCAGGTTTCCTGGAAATATAGGGGGGGAGCGGTACGGTGCCGATCTGTTCAACCAGATCGAACACGTTGATTTCCGGGTTGAGAAACCTGATTGTTCTGCCGCGCGACGTTGTATTGTCAACAACTTCGGCAACAACATCTTCCTGAAAATAGATTTTGTTTCCAACACGTACTTTTCTTGCCGGATCGACAAGGACATCCCATAATCCGGCATCCTTGTTCAGTTCCCGGAGAAGAAAGACTTCTATTTTTGCATCGGTCTTTTCTTTCTGCCCGAATATTTTTGCGGGAAAAACCTTGCTGTTGTTAAGGACCAGAAGGTCTCCTTTTTTGAAGTATGAGGTTATATCGGCAAAAACCTTGTTTTCAATCTCTTTTTTTCTCCGGTTCAGCACCATGAGTTTGCACTGGTCAGGCTCGGTGACAGGACGATCAGCTATACGGTTCTTGGGTAAGCTGTAACGAAAATTAGAAAGCCGCATAATAAATAGGTCAGTAGGTCAGCGAAAAAAATTACGTCTAAGTATATACCGTTTCAGCAAGAAAAAAAAATGTTGTATCAGCAGAGGGCAGACAGGATCTTTCTTCAGAACCGGTCTGCCCCGATGATCTTCAGGATGAGATCAGCAGTTTCCGCATGCACTTTCACCCCTTTTGATCGTTGTCTTGTGTCCGGCAATGTTTGCTGTGACACTTTCTTCCGGACTGTCGAGGAGGTGGACAGTGATGGTTTTATGTGTGACTGTGATACGGTAGAGGTTTCTGCGAAAACAGGTTTTGAGGTCGAGGGCTCTCCAGTGTTCCGGCAGGTTGGGGTGGACATTCAGTATATCGTTTACAAATGAAATTCCTGCAAAGTATCGGGCGACTGTATCAAGTGTTCCGCCCATGACGCCGCAATGGATCCCTTCCTGGGTTGTTCCTCCCTGTGTGTCCTGCAGGTCGCTTTTGAGCGACTCGGTAAACCAGCGCCAGGCAGTCTTGTGACCATCATGGAGGTAGCTGGAGATAATGGCATGAACGACCTTGCTCAAGGTTGAACCATGGCTTGTTCGCGGTTCATAGTAGTGATAATTGTCCCGGATGAGTTTTTCAGGATCTTCGATGTGATGGCCGTTTCTTTCCAGAATTTCCTTGACTTCTGCAGGCGAGAGAGCGTAGAATGTCATCAGGACATCTGCCTGCTTTGCCACCTTGTACTGGTCGGGTGAATCTCCTTCGGCTTTGAGTATCCTGTCCATGCGATGGATGTTGCCGTACTTGTTCCTGTAGTGTTCCCAGTCAAGTTCCCTGAGGGTCATGTAGCCGTCAAACTGTTCGAGTATACCGTCACTGTTCAGAATGATGTGCATCGAACTGGAGATTTTTTTCCATTCTTCGATTTCATCATAGCTGAGGCTGATGTCGTTGACAAGCCGGTCCATTACCGATGGAGGAAGCGTTTCGGAGAGCTCAACGGCTTTTTCCATAAGCCACGCCGTCATGATATTGGTATAGGCATTGTCTTTGATGCCTTCCTTATGGCTGTCGGGAAGTTGTTCGTGGAATTCGTCCGGACCCATCACGCCTTCGATATGATACTGGTCGGTATCGGGACGGTGGCGTGCGATGCTTGCCCAGAAACGGGTGATTTCAAAGAGCAGTTCCGCGCCGTACTGCTCGAGAAATTCGTTGTCACCGGTTTCATGAGCGTATCTCCAGGTATTGTAGAAGACGGCGATAGATACATGTCTCTGGTTTCTGCTCAGGTCGGGACCCCAGGTTCCGCTTGCCGGATTATAGTGGACAATCTGTGTTTCCTCGCTGCCGTCGTCAGCTGTCTGCCAGGGGAACATGGCTCCCTGATAGCCGTTTTCCCTTGCATATTCCCTTGCAGCATCAAGCCGGTTGTAACGGTACATCAAGAGTGCCCTGGTGATGTCGGGATAGTGGTTCGTGAAGAAAGGAAGAATATAGATCTCATCCCAGAAAATATGACCGCGGTATGCTTCTCCGTTCAGACCTCTGGCGGGCATGCCGGCATCGATCGATGCATTGTGAGGGGATGCGGTACCGAGAAGATGGTAGGTGTGGAAACGAAGCGCTTTCTGGCTGAAGCGGTCTCCGTCAATGGATATGTTGCCGTTTTCCCACAATTTCTCCCATGCTGAGGAATGGGCATCATAAAGATCGCTGTACCCGCCGGTTTCGGCAAGAGCCTTGTCACCGGCAGCCTTTGGATCGCTATGATCCTGGTCAAGAGATGTATGATAGGTGACAATTTTTTCAAGCTTGCATTCCTGCCCTTTTTCAAGCGAGACCTTGATCAGTTCGGCAGTATATCGAGGTGAGATGCAGAAGGATGTCTTTGCGCTGACAGGCGAGCCGGAGACACTGACGCTGTTTCTTGCATGTGTGACAATCTGGTAGTGCGAGGCGTTGGTCTGTACATGGAGAAACACACCTTTTCCGGAACTCCCTCCGTCGATATGTTCGAGATGATCAGAGGCAAGTGCGCTGTAACGGGCGACTCCCTTGTTTTCAATTCTTCCGTCGATTGCAGATCGAAACTCAATGTCGCCGGAATAGTTGATCGGTGTGAAAGAGTATTCCATGGCGCAGACATGAGGTGCATCCATGCTTGCAAATCGTTTGCTTGCGATACGGCTTATTCTGCCGAGATTATCCTGGAACACCATGTCGCGGCTCATGACGGCATTCCGGATATCGAGCTCATGGCGGTAGCTCAGTATTTTCTGTTCAAAAGGATCGATGAAGTCGCCGCAGCATATCCTGAACTCTATCGGAAGCCAGTTCGGGCAATTTACGAAGTCATTGTTATAGATAGTTTCGCCGTGGACTTCGGAAGGGATTTTATTGAATATGCCGGCAAGATAGGTCCCGGGATAATGGTTTTGGGAGGCTTTTGACCCTTCATATGCGCCTCTTGTGCCGAGGTAGCCGTTTCCGATTGCCGTGAGCGTTTCCCGCAGTTTTTCTTCTTCAGGTCTGAAGGATGCATAGCTGAGGTTCCATCCGTCTTTGACCAGATCATTTTCGAACCATTCGAAAACCTCGTCAACACTGATCTCGCCCAGATCCCTTACGACGATATCGGCGCCTTCTTCAGCAAGTTTCATTCCCTCTATTTCACGTGCGATACCGAGAACAAGGCCGAAATTGCCTGCAGAGCCGGCCTGAACGCCTGAGATTGCATCCTCTACGACAACACAGTCATGGGGATGCAGTCCGAGATTGGCTGCAGCGGTCGTGAAGATGTCAGGATTCGGTTTGCCCTTCAGTCCCAGTTCAAGAGAAACTTCACCGTCAACCCTGGTTTCAAAAAGGTCTTCGAGATTGGCCAGTTCGAGAATCAGTTTGCAGTTCCTGCTCGAAGATGCTATGCCGATCCTTATCCCTCTTGCCTTCAGATTCTTTATGAAATCTACAGTGCTCTGGAACACTTCCGGCCCTTCTTTTATGAGTATATCGGTAAAAACCTGGTTTTTCCTGTTGCCGAGACCGCAGATTGTAGGCATTTCGGGAACATCGTCGATCTCCCCGAACGGCAGTTCGATCTCCCGTGATTCAAGAAAACTCCTGACCCCTTCCATTCGAGGTTTACCGTCGACATAATTGAGATAATCAAGGGCAGGATCAAATGGTATGTAGGGTTCATTGTTTGCCTCGGCATACTCCTTCAGGAAATCGTTGAACATCGATTCCCACGCCAGGCTGTGGATTTTTGCTGTTCCTGTTACAACTCCGTCCAGATCGAAAATGACTCCTGTAAGCATAATAGATGAAACCGGTTAAGATATGATGTGAGGCGATATATGGATAAATGGATAACGATGCTACAAAGAAAGCAGTCCGAGTATGGTCAGAAGAATATCAGGTGATGGCACGATCATGCTCTGGGGACAGATCTTCTCGACTTCCCGTGCGAGGTTCTCGTCTCTGGTCACAAACACGGTCCATACATCATCGCAGATTTCAACAGCCTTTCTCAGCATCGGTATATCCGAAGATGTGTCCCCGCAGACAAGATTCGGTCCGCGGCTCGTATCGATATCAATTTTGTCGCAGATGAATTCAAGCCCGTCACCCTTGTCGAAATCCTTGACCGAACCTTTTCCTTTCTGGTCGATCGTAAGGATGATCTCGATATCAAGGCCGGTATCTTCTATGCGGAAATTTCTCTGTTCGGGATCGAGTTCATCGACAATGCTTTTGACCTTTTCAAGAAAGGCGTTCGATTCTTCGGGATTGATCGAATGGGTTATGTCCTGGCGTGCGATGGTTGTCTGCCCGAACTTGAATTGCAGGGCGGAACCGATGAAATTGAACTTTTCGAAATTGGGAGCCTCCAGCAGATGACGCATTCTGTCATTGAGCAGGTGGATCATTTCCTGCTTATGGGCGTCAATCGGGAAGCTGTGAAAGTCTCCGTCGGGATCGATGAATTCCCTGCCTTTCGAGCCTGCGTAGTAAAAGATGTCGTTGGGATTTATCGAAACGTTGAGGATGCCGAAATCTTTGAGCGGGGCCGAAGTTATGAATATCGGATAGCTGCAGCGGTTTTTAGCGAATCGTGAGAGGAAGACCGAATTATAGATTGGCTGTACCGAAGAACGGTACCTGCCGCAGTAGTTGTTTGTCGTTCCGTCTCGGTCGGTGATAAAAGCATTGAACGATTTGCCGTGCAGTTTTTCTATCCCTTCGTTGACATGCTTGCGGAAATCGGGAATGAATTTTGCAAGGTAATTGATGAAATGGTCTTCACCGTACTCGAGGTAGTAGATGTCTTTTTTCAGTTCCCTGATCTCATAAGTGAGATCGACTTCAATCTGTTTTTTGCCGTCGAGTCGCAATACCCTCTGGCCGGTGTAGTCGTCGATATGGATGGTTTCAAGCGAGTAGAGCGCATTTTTCAGCGATTCTATACATTGCTGACCCACAACCCGCTGTTTCATAATGTTGCGGACAAGGGGTTTACGCAGGTCGCGGGTTTCAGATTTGAGCTGGTAGAGTTCTTTCAGCGTTCGGATATCCTGAAGAGAGATAGGGTGGGTACACGTTTCAAGATGCTTTTCTTTAAGATCGATCTGTTGCATGGGTATCCGGATGCTAGGAACTAGGCAAATACATGAAAATGTCAAACAATCTATGAAAATTCGGCTTATTAACGTTACATTTTGCGAAAAAGTAATGATCGCTCACATTTCATTGTGTTCTGTCTGCCGAAAACAGGGGGACGATATGGTTGAGAATCCTGTGGTGCAATGCCAGCGGATCATCACAAGCGTTCAGCAAAACAAAACGATCATTGTGTTCCACCAGTTTCATGTAACCCTCCCTGACACGCTGATAAAAATCCAGGCCTGAACTTTCCATACGGTCAAGTTCGTTCTCTTCAAAGGCAAGGGGAATGGATTTCTCCGAAAACTTTCTGATGAGGGCGTCTTCAGGTGAAATGTCCAGGTAGAACGTGATATCGGGTACAAGGCCGCATGACGCAATGGTGTTTATCGACTGCAGAATATCGAGGTCGAGACCTCTGCCATACCCCTGATATGCTGTCGTGGAATCGTAGAAGCGGTCAAGAATCACCACCGCCCTGTTGTCGAGGGCCGGCAGGATGGTTTGCTGGACAAGTTCGGCACGGCTTGCAGAAAAAAGGAGAAGTTCGCCGATCGGAGTGATATCATGTTTGTTTTCAAGCAGGATATCCCGGATTTTTTCAGCCACCAGTGTGCCTCCAGGTTCTCTCAGGACGAGGACTTCATGATTGTTCTCCGTCAGGTGCTTTTTCAGTTTTTTTACCTGCGTCGATTTCCCGGCTCCATCTATCCCTTCAAATGTAATGAGCATGGCCGCGTGTTCTTGTTATTCGTCTAGGAAAAATCGGGTAACTGTTCTGCTGAACGGTTCAGGATATTCAAGCATGGGTGCATGACCGCAATCATTGAAAATATACAGCTTCGATCCTGAAATTTCTTCCTGAACCGTCCGGGCGACAGACGGGGAAATATACTGGTCATGGTCACCCCATAGAATCAGCACAGGAAGATCGAGATGTTTCAACTGAGACCTCAGCCCCGTTCTCGAAAGATCAAGGTGTCTGAAATTTCTGTTGAGTGCCATAACCGTTTCTATGGCATCCTTGTCTCTTGATATCGCCAGATTTTTTTGATAGGACCCGGCATTGACCCGTTGATGATCGTGAAAGGCAGTTTTGAACGCTTTTGATGTAACGGACTGGCTGGTGAAAACTTTTTTCAGGACCTGTTTGATCCCGGGCAGACTGATACCCCGTATCCACCCCGGGACATTGAGAAAACCGTCGGTGTTGCTCAGAACCAGCTTGCTGAATGTTCCGGGATAAAGGACTTCTGTCGCCAGAAGGTACTTGCCGCCCATGGAGTGGCCGACTCCGAAAGGCTCACTGTCTCCCGGTTTCCTTTTCTTTTCCAGGAATTCAGCGATCAGTGACGAATACAGTTTCAGTGAATAAGGAGCCTTTGCAGGCTTGTCTGAGCCGCCGAAACCCAGCAGGTCAAGCGCAAGAATTCTGAAAGATCCGGATAAAAGGGGTATTACCTGTTCAAAAAAATCAAAGGAACAGGAAATGCCATGAAGCAGAAAAAGGGTAGGACCGACACCTCCTTTATCGAGATAACGGTGACGGTGACCGCCCAGAACTATCGTACCGTGATTATCAGTCATGGTTGTTCGAGGGTTAGACGATGTTTAAAGAAACATAATAAATATGATGGAAGTTGGATGGGGATCGTAAATCGTGAATGGTGAATCGTAAATGGGGAATGTGGGATGAAGAGTTCTTAGTTCTGAGTTCTTGGTTCTCAGTGGGAGGATAATTGCCTTGGCGAAAAGATTGAGGAGAATCGTTCTTTATAATGTATAGGACCTATAGGACTTATGAGACCTATAGGTTCTACAAGAAGATAATTCGCTGTTTCCCGGTTCTCAGTTCTGAGCAGGGAAAATGTAGGGACAACCCTTGCGGTTGCCCGGTGTGCACTTTGGTCATTTGAGTCCTTTTTGTCCTTTTGGTCTTTTTCTCCGGTTTGAAAACCACGCAACAAAACCCCAAGTCCGTTGAAAAAGCAAAGCGAGCCTTTCGAGAACAAGGCGAACGGCGCGGAGGAGAACAGGTGCTATGTGTTACGTGTTAGGTGCCAGGTAAAGAGAAAGGGGAGAGATATTTTTTTCAGTTAAACAAAACGCGCCCTGTAGTACGGATGATTTCGTTCAAGGTCAAGGAATGTCTGTTCTTTCGAAGCGGAGTGTATATGCAATACATGAGCATCGGAAGAGCAGGCATGACGCAGAGATTGAGCGAAAGGGCCGTACTACAGGGTTGCGTTTAGTGGGGTTGCCCTGTGGGACGGATGAGCACCTGATTGATATCGACGTGCGGCGGCTGGTTGACGGCGTACATGACCGCGCTGGCGACATCGTCCGGTTTCAGTTCCGGAGTGCCGGGTTTCGGCACCTCGCCCCAGAACGGGGTGTCGACGACGCCCGGCTCGATCAGGGTAACCCTGATGCCGGTCCCCACCATTTCGTTTCGTACTGCCTGGGCTATTGCGTTCACAGCCCACTTGGTTGCCGAATAGAGGTTGCGGATCGATGTGATGTGGCCTACAACTGAGCCAGTGATGAGAAAATGTCCACCGGTCTTTACAAGTTCGGGAAGAGTCAGGCGTGCCGTGGCTGCCGCACCGAACACGTTGGTGAGCACCATTTCCTTCCACTCGTCGAGTTTGTGAACTCCGCCGTAGAAAGGGGAGCCTTTTGAGAAACCTGCATTGGCAAAGACGACGTCTATCCGGCCGAACTGTTCAAGAGCCTTGTTTATTGCAGTTTGCTGGGCTTTCCAGTCGGCAACGTCGCATGCAACAGCAATGGCGCTACTCGTTCCGAGTTCCTCGCACAGCACTTCGAGCCTTGCAATCGAGCGAGCGGCAAGCACTACCCTGTGGCCGTCTTGTACAGCCTGTCTTGCGACAGCTTCTCCGATACCTGAGGAGGCTCCGGTGATAAGAAATACCTTGGCGTTTTGCATGGCGGATTTTTCAGGCTGTAAAAGAATGAGCGTAACCGGTTCTGTGTTCAGCAACAAAAAAAGAGAGCGAGAAACGAAAAAAGAGCATTTGTTTAAATTTTCATGCCGGGGTTGATGTTACAATTAAAACCTGAATAGAGCGTTTCAGCAAATGCGGTTCTTTATCTGTTTTCACGTTTACCCTGCAGATGAGGGTGTAATCTCTATGAATATATAGTATAACAGATTGTCTTTGATAAACTTACTACTATGGAGCATCCCGACAAGTCGGGACGTTCAGTTTAGGTCAAAATAAAAACAGATTATTTTCCGATGCATCATTTCGAAGAGGAGATTTCAATTGTTTTCGGCGGTGCTGCAGGCCAGGGTGTGCAGACAATTGCTGACGCGCTTGTCAAGGTTCTGAAAAGAAAGGGCTATTTTGTTTTTGCCAGCACTGAATTCATGTCCCGTATCAGGGGAGGCAGCAATTCCACCGAAGTAAGGATCACGGAGAAAAAGCGGAGGGCATATGTGCGGCGCATCGATCTCCTGATCGCACTCAATGCCGATGCGATCGATCATCTCGGGGATCGTATATCAGAGTCAACCATCGTCTTTGCCGAAAAAGATCATCTTGCGGGCAAAGGTATCGGGGAGTATATCGAGACCCCTCTATCCGACTTTGCAAAAGAGGCGGGAAATCCGATTTTCTCGAATACCGTTGCTGTGGGTGTTGTCCTGGGAGTTCTCGGTATCTCTCTTGACGTTTTCAATGAGTACCTGTCCGCCCAGTTCGCATCCAAAGGTGAAGAGGTTGTAGCAAAAAATATAAAGGCAGCGAGTTTCGGCTATGATTTCGGTGTCGAAAAAGCAGAGAAGAACAGGATCGAGGTTTCTATCACACCTGCCGATACTCCTCACGATCAACTGCTCATTGATGGAAACGCGGCTGTCGGCATTGGCACAGTCGCTGCAGGCTGCAGCTTTATTTCCTCCTACCCCATGTCTCCTGCAACAGGCCTGTTAACATTTCTTGCCCGTAAAAAAGATGACTTCGATATTGTTGTTGACCAGGCTGAAGACGAGATAGCCGCTATCAATGCGGCGCTGGGCGCTTCATACGCAGGCGCGAGGGCAATTGTCAGTACGTCCGGAGGCGGATTTGCACTCATGGAAGAAGGGATCAGTCTGGCGGGTGTAACCGAGGTTCCGGTTGTGGTGCATATCGGCCAGCGTCCGGGTCCGGCAACAGGACTGCCGACACGTACCGAGCAGGGTGACCTCAACCTTTCTCTGTATGCCGGTCACGGAGATTTTTCGAGAGTGATTCTTGCTCCGGGCTCTTTTCCCCAGGCTATAGAACTGATGCAACGGGCATTTGACCTTGCCGACAGATACCAGACAACCGTTTTTGTGCTGACCGACCAGTTTTTCCTCGATTCTGTGGCCTCTGTCAGCAAAAACGGGATTACAAGGATCCCGATCGAGCGGCACATTGTTAAAACGGACAGGGAATACAAACGATATTCTTTCACAAAAAACGGTCTTTCTCCAAGAGGTGTTCCAGGGTATGGCGACGGGATTGTGAAGGTGGACTCTCATGAGCATGATGAAACCGGTCACCTGACCGAAAATTTCGGGATTCGGCAACGGATGCTTGACAAACGGCTTCATCGTCTCGAAGAACTTGCCCTTGAGTCTCCTCTGCCGGAACGTTTCGGTTCCGTTGATGCAGGAACCCTTGTTGTTTCCTGGGGCTCGAACAGGGGGGTGCTCGAAGAGGCGCTCGACAAACTCGGCAGGAAAGACTTTGCGGGACTGCATTTCTGCCAGCTTTATCCGTTACATCCCGATGTTGGAAGAATTCTTGAAAACAGGGATGTCATTGTGCTTGAAAACAATGCGACAGGGCAGTTTGCCGACCTGCTTGGCAGGGAATTCGGTGTTCGGGTTACGAGGAGAATCCTCAAGGCTACAGGTGAACCTTTTTCGGTCGAGGAAGTCATTGACGCATTACAGGAGGCTCGACATGAATAACATGAACGTAAATCCTTTCGACATGCGGGATAAAGACATCAACTGGTGTCCCGGATGCGGTAACTACAAGATCCTCGATGCCGTCAAGGGAGCTCTTTTCGAGCTTGATCTTGACCGCAGGAATGTTGTGATCGTCTCGGGTATCGGTCAGGCGGCTAAAATGCCCCAGTACGTCAACGCCAACATGTTCAACGGGCTCCATGGCAGGGCGCTTCCTGTCGCAATGGGAGTCAAGTTGTCAAACCGCAACCTGACTGTCATTGCCGAGTCGGGCGACGGGTGCATGTACGGAGAAGGGGGAAACCATTTTCTGCACGCTCTCCGGCGCAATTATGATATCACCGTGCTTGTGCACGATAATATGGTCTACGGCCTGACAAAGGGACAGGCATCCCCTACTTCCCACATGGGGATGAAAACAACGCTCCAGTTTGACGGTGTGATGCTTGAGCCGTTCAACCCTCTTGCGGTCGCTCTTGCACTTGATGCCCCTTTCATTGCGCGGGCAAGCGCCGCGGACGTTGAACAGACAAAAGAGATCATCAAGGAGGCTGTTTCATTCAGGGGGTGTTCGGTAGTGGATGTTTTCCAGCCCTGCGTGATATTCAACAAGATGAACACGTATAAGTGGTTCAGGGACAACACCTATTATCTTCCTGACGAATACAATCCGGCCGATCGCAAACTGGCATTTGAAAAAGCGGTAGAAACCGAAAAGCTGCCGCTCGGGGTTATCTACCGTCATGAAGGCCGGGAATTGTATGAGGATCTTCTCGGTATCGACAAGACGCCTGCATACGAGCACGAAGTATCGAATACGGTATTCGAGAAAATGCTTGACGACTATTGTTAGCCGCTTTTGTTCATGCTCCCCGTGCCTTGCCCCGGTATAGCATCAGCCAGAGAGCGCCGAGACCGAGGAGTGCAAAAATGAAGCTGCTCAGCCAGCCGATAAACGGGATGAGACCGGCAAGCCGGATGATGAGGATGCCGAGGAAAAACGGCCGGAAGAACGACGGTTTTCATCGGTATTCCGGGGTTGATGATTGTCTGTTGGGCTTATCTCCTCTATCGATATACTCTGCCAGGAAAATGTCTTCGGAATATCCTGAACCCGAAGAGCAGCAAGTATCGGGATGATACATCGGGAAATGTTCGGTCTCGTCCTTGTTGTTTTTAGCCCTATGGGCTTATTTCATTAAGTTTTACGTATCTTTTTTATATCTTAAAAGGTTATCCAGGCCCCATTACCTGTTGTTCATCTTTTTGTGATAACCGCAACAGGATATGATAATAAATTTTCTCCCATGAACGACGACTATAACAATCGTTTACAGGCCGAGGAAGAACTTGAAGCGTTGAGGCTCAAGGTAAGAGAGCTTGAACATGCTTTACAGGAATGCCGCTCTCATGAGGCGATTTCAGGCAGGAGGGATGATCTGCTGAGGCTGATTTTTAATAACATTGGCCATGGCGTTGCTGTATACGATCCCGTCGACGATGGAAGAGATTTTGTTTTCAAGGATATCAACAGGTTTTCCGAACGTATCGATAGCGTCAGACGAGATGAGGTTATCGGCAGAAGTGTTCAGGATGTCTTTCCGGGAGTGAAAGAATTCGGCTTGTTCGATGTTTTTCAACGTGTCTGGAAAACCGGGAAACCGGAGCACTACCCGGTTTCACGCTACAAGGACAACAGGATCACCGGCTGGAGAGAGAATTTTGTCTTCAAAATGCCGGACGGTCACATTGTGGCAGTTTATAGTGATCTGACCAGAGAAAAGCAATATGAAGAGCGGCTGAAGCTCATCAGCAAGGCTGTTGAACAGAGCCCGGTCACTGTCGTCATAACCGACCATGAGGCAAGTATCGAATATGTCAATCCGAAATTCACCGAACTGACGGGTTACACGTTCGATGAAGTACTTGGAGAGAATCCTCGTGTACTGAAGTCCGGAGAAATGTCACCTGAGTTATACGAGGATTTGTGGGCAACGATTTCTTCCGGAAAAGACTGGTCCGGCGAATTCCTCAACAAAAAGAAAAACGGAGAACTCTACTGGGAGGAGGCTAACATATTGCCAGTCAGGGACGATGAAGGTGTTATCACCAATTACCTGGCGATCAAAACAGATATTACCGAAAAGAAAAAGATGTGGGGTGAACTGGTGGCTTCCAAGGAAAAAGCCGAGGAAGGTGAGCGGCTCAAATCATGTTTCCTTGCCAATATCAGTCACGAGATCCGTACTCCCATGAACGGTATCCTGGGTTTTTCAGCACTTCTCAAGGAACCCCGTTTGTCCGGAGAAGAGAGGGAACAGTATATCGAACTGATCCACGAGAGCGGTAAACGTATGCTTTCGATCATCAATAACCTTATCGATATATCGAGAATAGAGGCCGGCGAACTGACCTTGTCACCTGTCACGGTCAATCTCAATGAGGTCATTGATCGTATACATAAAGCATTTGCAGGTCAGGCCGCAGAGAAAGGGCTTTCATTTACCGTCGAAAAGGGGTTGTCCAGTCAAGACAGCGTTATCGTCATTGATGAAACCAGACTCAGCCAGATATTGTCTCATCTGGTCGGCAATGCAATTAAATATACGGACAGCGGTACGGTGTCGTTCGGATACAAAAAAAAAGCCGATATGCTGGAGTTTTCAGTACAGGATACGGGCATCGGCATATCCCGGGAGCACCAGTCGACTATTTTCGACCGTTTCAGGAAGGTTTCGCTCGATGTGACGGGAGCGGATCAGGGCGCAGGGCTCGGATTGAGCCTCAGCAAGAAATTTGTCGAGATGATGGGCGGAACGATGCAGCTGGCCTCTACCCAGGGAGAGGGCAGTCATTTTACCTTTTCGCTTCCTTTCAAAGGATTCATTAAATCCGAAGACAGCAGGAGCAAGGACGTTTTGGAGAGTCAGTTTGCGTTTCCTCCCGGATTTACAATTCTGGTCGTCGATGACGATTCGATCAGCCGCCTGCTTTTGAAAGGGGTTCTGTCAGGTCAGCAGGTTGAGGTTATTCTTGCGGAAAACGGCAGGGAGGCCGTGGAAAAGGTCGAAAGGGAGCCGTCCATACGAGTTGTCCTGATGGACATGAAAATGCCGGTCATGAACGGTTACGAGGCAACGAGCCGAATCAAGGAGATCAGGCCGGACCTGCCGGTTATCGCTCAAACTGCATTTGCGGATCCGGGTGAAAGGGAAACAGCCAGACAAGCCGGTTGCGACTGTGTCCTTGCCAAGCCCATCAATCCTCAGCAGATGCTGCATGAAATTCAGCGTCACATCTGACTTCGCTTTCTTTTCCGGAACTCCCACGGCGGCACCGGAGCGGGTTCGGACCAGAGCCCTGTCCTGGCGGCGCGTGCGCTCTGTTCCAGGCGTGCAAGGGTCGTGTCACGCGAATATCGGGTAAAGTGCCATGCAAGGCCATGGCTGACAAGCGCCCGGTTAAGGTTCAGTGAATCCACATACACCCATGCAACGGTTCTGCCGAAACGGTCTCTGTCGAGGACTTCAAGCTGTATCGTTCCATTTTTCAGCACCTTTTCTGTAAACATTCCAGCTTTTCGGTAATACGGCTGATCTCTCTCAGGTGCGTCGATACCAAAAAGCCTGATTTCAATTTCGTCACCATTTTTCGAGACGGTAAAGCTGTCTCCGTCGGCAATCCGTACGACCTGATACTCCGCCGTTTCCTTTTCCTGCAGGAAAAACAGGGAAAGAAGAGCAGTGAAGAGAAGCAGAAGGATTGTAAAAAAGAGGGTTGATCGTTTCATCAGCCTGTTTGTCTGTGAGAGAACGATGGATATATTGAACCTGTTTTTCTTGAATGTAACAAGACGCGAATGATTCTCCTGACAGCAGAAGGTATAAGCAAGCAGTATGGTCCGAAGACCTTGTTCGAGAACGTTTCTTTCGGTATCGGCCAGAAGGATAAAGTGGGTATCATAGGCAGGAACGGTGGCGGCAAGAGCACGCTTTTAAAAATTCTTGCCGGAAAGGAGAGTCCGGACTCCGGAAAACTCATGATGGCCAGAGACACGCGCCTTTCCTGGTTGCCTCAGGAATCTCCCTGTAATCCCGAAGACACGGTACTGGAGGCCGTACTGAAGTCGGGAGACAAGGTGCTCAATCTGGTATACGAATACGAGCTGGTCTGCAAGGAACTGGAAAAAGGCAGGGGAGAAGACCAGACGCTTGTCGAAAAGATGAGCGAGCTGTCTCACGCTCTGGATGAAAACCGCGCATGGGAACTGGAAGCGTCCGTCAAGGCCGTGCTCGGCAGGCTCGGCCTTACCGACGTAACTGCCAGAATGGGAGCGCTGTCAGGCGGACAGCGCAAGAGGGTTGCCCTCGCACACGCTCTTGTTGTCCCGAGCGACGCGCTTGTTCTCGACGAACCGACCAACCATCTGGACGCCGACAGTGTCGAATGGCTGGAAACGTATCTTAAAAGCTACCAGGGGGCGGTAGTTCTGGTGACGCATGACCGCTATTTCCTCGATCGCGTGGTGAACCGGATGATCGAGCTTGACGGTGTGTCCTCGAACATCTATACAGGCGGGTACGCTGACTATCTTGAACAGAAAGCTGAAAAAGAGGAAAAGGAAGCGACGGTTGAGCGGAAACGCAAGGCGCTCTTAAGGCAGGAACTTGCATGGCTCCAAACCGGATGCAAGGCACGTACTACCAAGCAGAAAGCGAGGATTCAGAGGGCCGGGGAACTGATGAAGGCCGGGGCCAGGGCCGAAAAGCAGGAGTTGCAGGTCGGCCTCGGAGCAGAAAGGCTCGGCAGGAAGATCATAGAACTGCACAAGGTATCGAAATCATGGGATTCCAGGCCGCTGATCGCATCGTTTGAGTACAGCCTGCAGAAAGGCGACCGTATCGGTATCATCGGACCGAACGGGACAGGTAAAACGACCCTGCTTGATATGATAGCCGGCCGCATCCAGCCTGACAGCGGGCATATCGAGACAGGCCAGACGGTCAGGATCGGTTACTATGACCAGCTGAGCTCCGGGCTCGACGATGCCATGCGGGTCATCGACTATATCAGGGAGGATGCCGAACAGGTCAGGCTCCAGGACGGCAGTGTGCTTTCGGCATCAAAGATGCTCGAACGTTTTCTTTTTCCTTCATCCCTTCAGTATACGCTCATTGGCAATCTTTCCGGGGGTGAAAGGCGCAGGCTGTACCTGCTCAAACAGCTCATGGCGGCGCCTAACGTGCTTATGCTGGACGAACCGACCAACGATCTCGACATTCCAACCCTGCAGGTACTCGAGGATTTTCTCGATTCATGGCCCGGTTGTGTCATTGCAGTCAGTCATGACCGCTATTTCCTCGACAGGGTTGTCGAGCATGTTTTTGCCTTCGAGCAAAACAGGAGGATCAGGGAGTATCCCGGGAACTACAGTGTCTACCTCGATATGAGTGTGGCACGCAAAGCTCCGGAGGAAAAACCCGCACCGAAAAAGAGAGCGCCTCTCCGGCCGGAACATACCGGAGGTGAACCGGAAAAGAAGCCTCTTTCCTACAAGGAACGACGGGAACTTGCTCTGCTTGAGAAAACTGTTGCCGAAAACGAGGAGCGGCAACAAGTCATTGCATCCCGGCTTAACGAAGCCGGGTCTGATTTTGATCGGATCCGGGAATTGAGCAGTGAACTCAATTCCCTGCAGGAAAGGGTTGACGAGGATATGGCGCGATGGGCCGAACTCGTCGACAGAGCATGAGGGGTTTTCTTCAGTCTCATTCTTTGTGAGGCTGGAAGTCAGGGTGTCCGGTCTGCCAGAAGGCAAAACCGAGGACGTCGGCAAGTGTTTCGAACTGTTTTGTTTTCGTATCTCCGATACCATGTCCCGACTGGAAATCCGTATAGAATAATACCGGTTTTCCTGATGTCGTTGCTTTCTGCAGTCGGGCGGCAAATTTTGCAGGCTGCCATGCAATCACTCTCGGATCATTGATGCCGGCGGTGATAAGGGCTGCAGGGTATGCAATGCCGTCACGGATATGCAGGTAGGAGTCCATCTCGATAAGTGCACGGCATTCAAGGGAGTCTTTCACCGTTCCGAATTCAGGTGCGTTAACCGGTCCGTTCGGTGTTTCTTCACCCCGAAGGGGATTCATGGTCCCCACCTGCGGGATGACGGCAGCAAATAGATCCGGCCGTTCGGTCATGGCTCTGCCGACAAGAATTCCCCCGGCGCTTGCACTGTTGGCCGCTATGTGTGCAGGTGAAGAGTATCGTTTGTCAATGACATACTCGGCACAACTGATAAGGTCTTTCCATGTGTTCGGCTTTGTTGCTTTCATCCCTGCCTTGTGCCAGGCATCGCCAAGTTCGCCGCCGCCGCGGACATGAGCGATGGCAAGAATGCCCCCCTTATGTGTCCAGAGAAGGAAAGATGGGCTGAAAAACGGGCGGAGTGAGCGTCCGTATGCACCATAACCGTAAAACAGCAGAGGATTAGCACCGTTTTTTCTGATTCCTTTACGGTAGATCAGGGAGAGGGGGACCTTTACACCGTCATGGGACCGGACCATGATTTCTTTGACGACAAGATCCTCGTATTCCGGATATTCTGCCGGTGATGAAAGTGTTTCATAGATAAAGCTTTGTGAGGCCTGATCGTATCGGTAGCGTTTATAGTCGCTGCCCCATCCGGATATGATAATCCATACATCCGGAAAGGTGAATCCTTTTGCGTTGAGTCGAATGGTTCCTGCAGGGAAGGGCAGCTTTATTTTTTCGGGTTTCATCGTTCCGGGTTTCAGGTGCCGGAATGCTACCTCTACCCCGTTTTTCGACAGGGAGTAATAAATTCCTTCGCTTGTGAGGCTGAATGAGCCGAGTACGGCATCCGGATCTTCCGGGATGACCGTTACGGCGGTCTCGACATCCGGTTTCTGCAGCGATGTTTTGAGAAGCTTGAAGTTCGGCGCCTTTTCCGGAGTATAGAGGTAGAGTTCCTTGTCGGTAACGGCAAAGTCGTGCACGTTGTCTTCCGGCCTCAAAAGCGTTTTCCAGGGAATGGCTGCAGCAGCAAGGGTTGAGGTCGGGGCATAATAGACGGTCAGGCGCCGGTCGACATTCTGCACGAATGCGTAAAGGTGGCGGCTGTCCTTGTCGTAATGAACAAAAGGAATGTCCTCAGGATTGATCTTCAGTTCAGGATTGGTCGCACTCGAGAATATCTCCCTGTCAGTGGAAGGATCGGTTCCTGCGACATGGAGAAACACCTTGCTGTTTTTCTGCCGGTCGATGGCATGCTGGCCGCTTTCGTTCAGCCGATTGTAGAGAAATGCGCTTCCGTCGGGAAGCCAGGAAGGTGAAGCAAACCGGCAGCGGTCGATTTTTTCAGGGTAGATCCTGCCGGACGGTACGTCCATGATCATGACGGTGTCATCCTCAGAGCCGTCAGCGGCAACCGAAACTGCTACTTTCGAACCGTCGTCAGTCGGTGAAATATTGCTGACGACATACTTTGCGGAACCGTTTTTTGAGAAGCCTGCAGGATCGAAGAGCAGGGTCTCGTTTCCCTTGTACCCTTTTCTGCAATAGAGTTTTCCCGTTTCGTCTGAAGGTGTTCTCTTGAGGTAGAAGTACCAGTCGTTATCGGTAATGACGAGGTTATAGACCCTGGATGATTTCCGGTTGTCGAAATCACGCATTTTTTTGATGAGCGACTCTCTGCCGGGAATGTTGTCGACAACAGATTTCGCATACCCGGCCTGTTGTCCGATCCACGTTTTGACTGAGGCGTCGTTGAGGTTTTCCATGTACCGGTAGGGGTCGGCCAGTGTTGTATCGCACCAGGTCTCTTCGACAGTATTTACAGGCGCAAGAGGCGGTGAGACGTTCGAGGGAGCGGTTTGCGCTTGTGACGGCAGTGAACACGGTATCAGGAAAAGAATACAGAAAATGATCAGGCGTACAGCAAAGTTCATGGTCGATTGCTCTTGTGGTATGCAGCCGCTGGGGATGATTAAACCGTTAATATGTGCATAGCCGGTTGTTATCTCCTAATAAAAAAAGCCCCGGAGCCGGGGCTTTTGCATCAGAGTCTGCAGGTCAGGTCATGATTTTTCCTTCAGCGATTCCACCGTCTTTCATGCTGTTGCGAACTTCTCCAGCCTCGTTCTTTCGATTGTTTTTCCGACCTGTTCCTGTGACTGTAAAGATGTCCATCCCTTGATCTGTGCTTTTTTTCTGTCCAGTTGCGCTTTGTCGATCTGTTGTTCTGATTTGCCCAGCGTTTGGTCTCTCTGGATTTTTCCTTTACAAAGACCTTTTCGCCGGATTTCTTTTTCCAGGTCTTTGATGTGACGCGTTCACGATACAGGGTCTTGTGATCAGGAGCTTTTCGGGCTTTGTATGCAGTTGTATTCCTTTCAGTCGATCGTACCCTGTATTTCTTTTTCCCATGATCCTGCTGCCGGTTACGGTAAAATTCTTTTCTTTCGTTCTTCGGCGGTTTTCTGTACTGTTCTTTGCCTTTGTAGTGCGTCTTGCCTTCATGACCGGGACTGTTTTTGTATGCCTGGTGCCGGTGATCCTTTCCCCCGTGATAATGGGGGCTGTTACGGATACTTTTGTGTTTGCCGGCCCGGTGGTGGCGCGGATGGTCCGGTCCACGGTGATAGTAGGGATTGTTACGGATGTGTTTGTGTGTCACTGCCATGTAGTGACGCGGATGGTCTGCATTCCGGTGATAATAAGGGCTGTTGCGGATGCTTTTACGCTTGACCGTCTTGTGATGGCGCGGATGGTCGAGCCAGCGATGGTGTCTGGAGTGCCTTTTGTACTGTCTGTCACAATATGATCTGACGGTACGCCATTCATGGCGCCTGATCGAATGGGGAAGCCTTTTGTGCCGCACAACTTTCCACGGACCGTAGTAATAGGGTGAATGATACCAGTAGCCGCTATGGTATACATAGTAGAAGTTGTCGAAAAAGAGCAGGTCGAACGGCAGCCCGATAGAAACGTAAAACCCGAGCTGCGGAATGAACAGCAGGTTGGGTGCATAGCCTGTGTGATAAAAATAGCCATGATGATAAAGCGGATGGCAGGCTACAGCCCTTGGTTCGCCGAGACTGATATGGAGACTGACTTCGGCATTGGCAGGCGTTGCCTGAATGCCCAGGATTGCCGCTGTCAGCGCGGCAAGTAGTATTCGGTTGCCTTTTTTCATGATTCACATACTCCTTGTTGGTTTTCATGCGTAACCGTATCTGAACTTCGTCTTCTGTGCCTTTGTCTGATACAGACGATTGATGCTGCTACAGGCATGTATGCCGCTTCTGCGTCTCAGGGATACAACCGCTGCTCCTGCCTTGTTTCTGAAAAGCTGACCGTTGCCCCTCGATACAAATCCTGCGTGGGCTGCCGTTCAGTGCCAGTACTTTCATTTTCGTTAATGGTTGACCAGTTACTAATAATACGTATTTGATGGATGAAAAGGTTCAGACTTTGAGCACCTTTTCTATTTTTTCGAGAACAGCTTGCATATCAGGTGGCAGCGGGGCGGTGAGGGAAATCCTTTCTTGCGTTGTCGGTTGATAGAACGTCAGGCTTTCGGCATGCAGCGCCTGACGGGGGATGAGTTCGAGAAGGTTTTTCATGAAACGGTCGCTTTTGCTGAAGGGCAGTGTTGTTACCGATGTTCCTCCGTAGGTTTCGTCACCGAGAATCGGTGCGCCGATATGCTTCAGATGGACACGGATCTGGTGTGTGCGGCCAGTGTGAAGCAACAGTTCGACAAGTGCGAAATAGTCGAGGTTTTTCTGGACACGATATTCCGTTACGGCAGTTTTCCCTTCCCTGCCTTCATAGGCATAGCAGGTCATGACTTTTCGGTTACGAACCGATCGGCCGATGTTGGTTCTGATAATACCGTCAGGCGGGTCAGGCACGCCGCGTACGATTGCCTGGTATTTTTTTTCAACCTGACGGTTGGCGAACTGCCGGGCGAGCCGGTGCAGGGCGTTACTGTTTTTTGCGACGATAATCAGTCCCGAGGTGTTTTTGTCAAGGCGATGGACAATGCCTGGGCGGAGCTCCGATGTGTCGAGTTCATCAGCATCCCTGCCGATATGGTGAAGGATTGCGTTGGCAAGTGTGCCGGTCCAGTTGCCGAAAGCAGGGTGAACGACCATGCCGGGAGTTTTGTTGATGACCATGAGATCCAGGTCTTCATAGAGAATATCCAGAGGAATGTCTTCAGGTGCCAGTTCGGGGGCAGGCGGTCGAAGAAAAGTCATCTCTATGGTGTCGAGCGACTTGATCCTGTAGTTTGCCTTGACCGTTTTGCCGTTTACCAGGACACGGTTCTCTGCAATTGCTTCCTGAACCTTGTTCCGTGTGGCGTTTTCGATCTGTTGGGCCAGATACACGTCTATACGCATCGGTTTCTGTGTCCTGGCAACCTCGAGTGTCATTTTTTTCGGTTCAACAAGTCCTGCGTCCTGTTCTTCCTGTTCGCTTTTTCCCTGTTGATTTTGCATTTTGCGTGGGTACTTGCATTTTCCCTGCTTGCATTTATAAATACACACTTTTTCTATCAATTCTCATGTCTACTGATTCAAAAAACCGTTCCTACGATTACGATCTCGTCGTTATCGGGTCCGGCCCGGGCGGTTTTGATGCGGCCGTCGAGGCTGCCAGAGCCGGTTTGCGGGTCTCTGTTATCGAGAAAGCTGCTCCGGGAGGGGTCTGTGTCAACTGGGGGTGTATTCCTACAAAAGCGCTCTTGCGGAGCGCAGGAATGTTCCATATGGTGCATGAGTCGGAACCGTTCGGTCTCGCGGTTACCGGCCAGACAATCGATGCGGCACAGGCGGTAAAAAGAAGCCGTAGAGTAGCACTCACGGTATCGAAAGGGGTAGAGTATTCGCTCAAAAAAGAACAGGTCGACCTGAAACGGGCGACAGCGTCTTTTCTCGATGCGCATACGCTTGCCGTTTCCACACATGAATCGACTGAAACGGTCACTGCTGAACATATCATCGTCGCGACAGGTGGAACTGCACGTGAACTGCCTGGGCTGGAGTTTGACGGGAGGACCGTCATTTCGAGCCGCGAAGCCCTTGCCATAAAGGAAGTCCCCGGCAGGATGCTCATTATCGGCGGCGGAGCCATTGGTGTTGAGATGGCCTGGTATTTCAGTGCTTCGGGGACTGAAGTGACCCTTGTGGAACTCATGCCGCATATTCTTCCCCTTGAAGATGCCGAAATCGGCGAGGGCCTGAAACGCTCTCTTGTAAAAGGAGGGATCGATGTTCACACTGAGGCGGCGGTAAGAAACGTCGAACAGCATGGCGATGGTATTCTGGCATCGCTCGAGCTGCATGACGGCTCGATGCAGACGCTCGAAGCAGACTGTGTTCTTGTCGCAGTTGGCGTTCGTCCTTTTTCAGACGGACTTGCGCTTGAAAACGCCGGGGTGGAGACGGAGAAAGGTTTCATCAAAACGGACGGGAGCTGCAGGACGACAGCAGAAAATATCTATGCTATCGGGGATGTCACAGGAGGAATGATGCTGGCACACAAGGCGTCCGCCGAAGCCCGTATTGCTGTGCATGCCATGACAGGACGGTCATTTGAGCCTCTTGATGAAACCAGGATCCCGCGATGTGTCTACGTCGAGCCTTCGGTTGCCTCTGTGGGTTACACTGAACAGCAGGCTGGAGAAAAAGGCCTTGCGGTGAAGGCGGGGCGTGCTTCTTTTGCGACATCGGGTAAGGCAAGTGCATATGGGAACAGGGAAGGATTTGTAAAACTCGTGTTCGATGAAGCATCGGGAGAACTGCTCGGCGGGCATGTCCTTGGCCATGATGCTGTTGAACTGATAGGGGAGCTTTCCCTTGCGCGGCATCTTGGGGCGACTGACCGGCAGATTGCCGAAACAATTCATGCGCATCCGACGCTTTCCGAGTCGATACAGGAAGCGGCGAGGGATGCGCTTGGGGAGTGACAAGTGACGAGTAACGAGTGACGAGAGAATGGCAGGTTGGGTCGTTTTTTGGGGGTAGTAGGTAATGGGTAATAGGTAGTAGGTAATTGGGGGGAGAGACGGCGGTGAATGGTGAAGAAGTGCAAGGTGCTATGTGTTAGGAAAGAGGTGAAGATTGTAGGATGTAAGATGTGGGGTGTTGGATGGAAGAAGTGACAAGTGACGAAGGGGGAGTATGGTGGTTTTTGGTCATTTTCGTCCTTTTTGTCCTTTTCTCCAGTCTGAAAACAACTCAACAAACAATCATCTTCTCCGAATACCGAAACCACCTCTCTGAGCTTTTTTGTACAGCATTTTCTATTCTCTTTGTAAAAACATAAATTCACAGTTCAATTGTGGGCGCGAATTCAATCAAGTAAGCCTTTTCCCGAAGTTGTAAGCGTAAAGGGCAGGGGTATTTAACCAAATCACTCATTATGACTCAGACTGCTTCAGCGGCAAAAAAAACAGCCGGAGCCAAATCCGGTACAGGTTCGGCTGCAAGGAAAACATCAGGACCAAAGAAAGCCAGAACAAAAAAGAAGCAAGGACAGGCCTATCCTTTTACGGCGATAGTCGGTCAGGAAGAGATGAAGCTCAGCCTGATACTCAACATCATTGACCCGAGAATCGGCGGCGTTCTTGTCATGGGGCACAGGGGAACAGGAAAAAGTACGACTGTCCGTGCTCTTGCTGAAGTACTGCCCATGATCGAGCGTATCAAGGATGATGTCTACAACCGGAATGTTAATGAGTACCTTGAGGCCGAAAAGCCGAAACAGGGCAGAAAAGCGCTTACTCCCGAAGATATGATCGTGGAAGATATTCCTGTGCCTGTTGTTGACCTTCCGCTTGGAGCGACCGAAGACCGTGTGTGCGGTACGATCGATATCGAACAGGCGCTCACCAGCGGTGTGAAGGCTTTTGAGCCGGGTCTTCTGGCCCAGTCCAACCGTGGATTTCTCTACATTGACGAGGTGAACCTTCTCGATGATCACCTTGTGGACGTTCTCCTTGACGTTGCTGCAAGCGGCAGGAATGTCGTCGAGCGTGAAGGTATCAGTATTCGCCATCCCGCACGCTTTGTCCTTGTCGGCTCGGGTAACCCCGAAGAAGGTGAACTCCGGCCCCAGCTCCTTGACCGTTTCGGTCTGCATGCACGAATTATCACCATTACCGATGTTGCAAAAAGAGTCGAAATCGTCAAAAGACGTCATGAATATGACGATGACCATCAGACGTTTCTGAAAAAATGGTCCCGCGAGCAGAAAAAACTCCAGAAGAAAATTCTGAACGCCAAAGACCTTCTGCCTGAAGTTACCATGTCCGACGATGTGCTTACCGATGTTGCCAGACTTTGTATGCAACTCGGCATCGACGGTCATCGCGGTGAGCTGACAATTACAAGGACCGCGCATGCATTTGCCGCATTCAGCGGTGACAAGGAAGTGACCATGGATCACGTCCGCCAGATTGCCGGTCTTGCTCTGCGCCATCGTCTTCGTAAGGATCCTCTCGAAACGATGGACCCGGGTGAAAAAATTGATCGAGAACTCGCAAAAGTGCTTGGAGAAGCAGAAGAGGTATAATGATAGCTTTTACCGATATTGTCGGGATGGATCTGGCAAAGCAGGCGCTGATGCTGCTTGCCGTCGATCCGTCTCTTGGCGGAGTGGTCATACCGGCAGCAGTAGGTTCGGGCAAGTCGACGCTTGCCAGGGCTTTTGCCGATATTCTGCCTGAAGACACTCCTTTTGTCGAACTTCCCCTGAATGTCACCGAAGACCGCCTGATCGGCGGTGTTGACCTCGAAGCGACACTCGCCAGGGGTGAGCGTGTCGTGCAGCACGGGGTTCTTTCAAAAGCTCATGGCGGCGTTTTGTACGTCGATTCCCTGAGTCTTCTTGACAGTTCGGCCATATCCCATATCATGGATGCGATGTCGAGGGGGGCCGTGCTTGTCGAACGTGAAGGCCTCAGCGAGGTACACGAGTCCGAGTTCATGCTGATCGGCACCTATGATCCTTCCGACGGCGATGTTCGGATGGGGCTGCTCGACAGGATAGGGATGATCGTTCCTTTCACAACACAGAACGATTACAGGGCAAGAAAGCTGATTGTCAACTGTGTGCTCGGCAAGAACGGCGGCGGAGAGGATACCGAAGACGAACTGAAAATGCTCAAAGGCCTTATCGAGGCGGCCAAGGAGCAACTGTCTCATGTTTCCATGACCCAGGAGCAGATGAAAGGGCTTATCCAGTCTGCCGTAAGCCTTGGTGTCGAAGGGAACCGCGCCGATATTTTTGCTGTCAGGGCGGCCAAGGCAAGCGCAGCTCTGGCCCAGCGTACCGATGTGGACGAAGACGACCTGAAGCTTGCATTGAAACTTGTCCTTGTGCCCCGTGCCACCAGGATGCCGGAGCAGGAGGAAGAGGTTATGGAAGAAATGCCGCCTGATGAGGAGATGCCGCCGGATACTCCCGAGACTGAGGATCAGGATGCACCTGATGACAACAGTACCGATCCGGACGAAGAG
Organism: Chlorobium sp.; assembly: GCA_028277225.1. GTDB lineage: Bacteria > Bacteroidota > Chlorobiia > Chlorobiales > Chlorobiaceae > Prosthecochloris. The sequence continues at coordinate 18,530 of JANQHB010000068.1, read as the reverse complement.
GAAGAGCAGGAAGAGACGCCTGACATGATCGAGGAGCTTATGATGGAGGCCGTCGAAACGGAACTGCCTGACAACATCATGAACATTTCGCTTGCAGCCAAGAAAAAGAGCCGGTCCGGGAGCAGGGGTGAAGCGCTGAACAACCGCCGCGGACGTTTTGTCCGTTCTCAGGAAGGTGAAATGAAGAGCGGCAAAGTCGCGATCATTCCGACCCTGATCTCGGCCGCGCCCTGGCAGGAGAGTCGCAAAAAGGAGCGGAAAAAGAAGTATGGCAAAGTCAATACGGCTCTTGTTATCAACAAGGAAGATGTCAGGATCAAAAAGTTCAGGGACAAATCCGGAACGCTCTACATTTTCATGGTAGATGCATCCGGCTCCATGGCTCTGAACCGTATGCGCCAGGCCAAGGGTGCAGTTTCGCATCTGCTGCAGAACGCCTATGTACACCGCGACCAGGTTTCCCTGATTTCGTTCAGGGGAAAAGAAGCCCAGCTGCTTCTGCCGCCGTCGCAGAGTGTCGACCGGGCGAAGAGAGAGCTTGATGTTCTGCCGACAGGTGGCGGAACACCGCTTGCCTCCGCGCTGTTCCTCGGACTTGAAACCGCTCGGCAGGCTAAAACGAAAGGTGTTTCACAGGTGATGTTCGTGGTGATTACCGACGGTCGAGGCAATATCAGCCTTAAATCACTCTATGAACAGGATGCTCCGAAAGCGACCAAAGAGGAAATAGAAGAAGAACTCCAGGGACTTTCGGCAACAATTTTTGCCGAAGGAGTCGCATCTGTTGTTATCGATACACAGATGAACTATCTGTCAAGAGGAGAAGCACCGAAACTCGCTGAAAAACTCGGCGGCAGGTACTTTTATCTGCCCAATGCGAAAGCGGAAGAAATTGCAATGGCAGCCTTGAGTTAAGGGCTGACAATATGGTTTTGATCAAACCTCCCTGTTTTCCTGAAAACAGTGGAGGTTTTTTCATTTATTGCATAAATTATGCGTATTATTTGAGGGCATATGTACCATTTTCTTACTCAGATGGGGATTGCCTGTCTCTAATTTTCTTCATTTCAAGCAGTTATGGCACAGTATCGAAAGATTGCAGCAGTTGTTGGTCTTGAGCAGTACAATACGAATCTCTGGAAAAAAATAGTCAGTCTTCTCAAAGACGAAGCAGAGCTGACACAATGGACAGATGTCGATCTGGAAAAACAGAATCCTGAAACAGCCCGGGCAATATCCGAGGCTGATTGTGTTTTTATGAGCATGATCCAGTTCAAGGATCAGGTTGACTGGTTCAAGGAACAGCTTGAAGCGGCTTCCAACAAGGACAAGACAGTTTTTGTCTTCGAGTGTATGCCTGACGCAATGGCATTGACCAAAGTCGGCAACTATGTTGTGAGCGAAGGAAAAGGCGGCATGCCCGAGTCCGTCAAAAAAGTAGCGAAAATGCTTGTCAAGGGGCGTGATGAAGACGCACTCTACGGCTACATGAAGCTGATGAAGCTCATGCGCACGATACTCCCGCTGGTTCCCAAAAAAGCAAAGGATTTTAAAAACTGGCTGCTTGTCTACTCCTACTGGATGCAGCCGACGCCCGACAATATCGCCAACATGTTCCGGCTGATCCTTCGTGAGTATTTTGATGTACCGCTCACGGTCGCCCCTATTGTCGATGTGCCGAACATGGGTCTCTACCATCCTGATGCACCCTCGTACTTCAAGGATGTCAAGTCATTCAAAAGCTGGTCCAAAAAGCAGGGCAGGAACCTCGGCAAAGGACAGAAAGTCGGGTTGTTGTTTTTCCGCAAGCACCTGCTTCAGGAAAAGACCTATATCGACAACACCATTCGCGGGTATGAAGAGCAGGGTCTCAATGTGTTTCCCTCATTCGTGATGGGTGTTGAAGGCCATGTTCTGGTCAGGGACTGGCTTGTCAAGGAAAAGATCGACCTTCTGGTCAATATGATGGGTTTCGGGCTTGTCGGCGGACCGGCCGGTTCATCGAAACCGGGTACCGCCTCGGATGCCCGTGACGAGATCATGAGTAAACTGGACGCACCCTATATCGTTTCACAGCCTCTCCTGGTTCAGGATTTCGAATCATGGAAGGAACTTGGCGTATCGCCGATGCAGACCACGTTTACCTATTCCATACCGGAAATGGACGGTGCCGCATGTCCCGTCATACTCGGGGCGTTGAAGGATGGAAAAATCGAGACTGTTCCGGAGAGGATCGATCGGTTGACAGGATTGTCCAAAAACTGGCTTCGGCTGAGGGATGCATCCAACAAGGAAAAAAAAGTGGCGTTTGTTGTCTACGATTATCCTCCGGGTCTGGGTAAAAAGGCCAGTGCTGCGCTTCTTGACGTGCCGAAATCTCTGCTGGCTATTCTGCAGAGACTCAAGAAAGAAGGATACACGACCGGTGATCTGCCCGAAAGCGCCGAAGAACTTTTCAAGGCGCTTGACAAGGCGACCGATCACCAGTATATGAACGGCAAACCCGATGCTCTCAAGATAAATGGCGAAAAATACAGGGAACTGACAAGCGCAAAAGAGCGGGAAAGGATCGAGGAACGCTGGCAGAATTTTCCCGGTGAGATCGTCCCTATGGGTTCCGAAGAGCTGTTTATCGGAGGAATCCGTTTCGGTAACGTTTTTGTCGGTGTTCAGCCCCGTATCGGTGTGACGGGTGATCCGATGAGGCTGCTGTTCGACAAGGATAACACCCCGCACCATCAGTATATCTCTTTCTACCGCTGGATAAGCAGAGAGTTCAATGCGCATGCACTTGTTCATGTCGGCATGCACGGATCGGCCGAATGGATGCCGGGTCTCCAGACCGGACTGACCGGAGACTGCTGGCCTGACGCTCTCCTGGGAGAGATACCTCACTTCTACATCTATCCGCTCAACAATCCCAGTGAATCCTCGATTGCCAAACGGCGAGGACTTGCTGTCATGGTCTCCCATGTCGTTCCTCCTCTTTCCAGGGCGGGTCTCTACAAGGAACTGCCTGCTCTCAAGGATTTTCTTGCCGATTACCGTGAGCGGGGGCTTGACAAGTCCAGCGAAGCGCAAGAGCTCGAGACTGCCATCATGCAGAAAGCCGAACTTCTGAACCTGACCGATGACTGTCCGCGAAGGGAGGAAGAGCCGTTCAATGATTTTGTGAGTCGTCTCTACAGTTACGTTATTGAGCTGGAGAATCGTCTGATTTCAAGTTCGCTTCATGTCTTCGGTGAAGCGACACCGCTCGAGTCGCAGCTTGTGACTGTTACGGAAACCCTGAAAAACAGGGGGAAAAACGGTAAAACCCTGCCGGGAATGTTTATGTATTATCTTGGAACGAACGGGTCGTACGGCAGCTATGAAGAACTTGCCAAACGTTCCAGGAGTGGAGAGAGCGATGCTATTACTGTTCGGGAGAAAGTCGATCAGTCCTGCCGGGATTTTATACAGCAGGTATTGTTTGAAAGGATGAATCCTGCAGAGGTTTTCAAGGACCTGACAGGCGGGGAAAGTCTGCCTGCGGAATATATGGAAATGCTCGATGGCCTCACAAAAGAAGGCGCTCAGCTGCTTTACGCTCTCGGAGACAATCATGGTGAGATGGATTCGCTTGTCAGGGTTCTCGACGGTCTTTACATCCCGTCAGGTCCGGGCGGCGACCTTGTCAGGGACGGTGTGAACGTCCTGCCTTCAGGACGCAACATCCATTCGATCGATCCCTGGAGGATACCTTCTGAACTTGCATTCAAGCGCGGCACCAAAATTGCCGATATGCTTGTCAGGAAACATCTGGACGAAAATGGCGGTCAGTATCCCGAAACGATTGCACAGGTGCTTTGGGGACTCGATACGATCAAAACCAAAGGAGAAGCGGTCGCAGTTGTCATACGTCTTGCAGGTGCGGAACCCTATTATGACACACAGGGCAAGATCAGTCATTATCAGCTGGTGCCGCTTGAAAAGCTCGGTCGTCCGAGGATCGACGTTCTGATGCAGCTCAGTCCGATTTTCCGCGATGCATTTGGAAACCTTATGGACCAGCTTGACAGGCTCATACAGGATGCGGCAAAAGCCGACGAGCCTCACGACATGAATTATATCAAGAAGCACGTTGACGAGGCCATGGCGGAAGGAGCCGATCTGGAGAGTGCGACATCGAGGCAGTTTACCCAGGCGCCGGGTTCATATGGGACCTATGTGGACGACATGGTCGAGGATTCAGCATGGGAGAACGATGACGATCTTGACGAGCTTTTTCTTCGTCGCAACAGCAGTGCATATGGAGGCGACAGGAAAGGAGAAAAGCAGACCGAGATTCTCAAGGGTTTGTTTAAAACCGTCGACAGGGTCGTTCACCAGGTAGACTCGACCGAGTTCGGCATTTCGGACATCGATCACTATTTCTCCTCGTCCGGGTCACTGCAGCTTGCCGCACGCAAGCGCAACAGCAGGGTGAGCGATGTCAAACTCAACTATGTCGAATCTTTCACGTCCGACATCAAGGTGGACGACGCAAACAAGTCACTAAGGGTCGAGTACCGCTCGAAGCTTTTGAATCCGAAATGGTTTGAAGGCATGCTGAAACACGGTCATAGCGGAGCCACCGAAATCAGCAACAGGGTAACCTACATGCTTGGCTGGGACGCAGTGACAAAAAGCGTCGATGACTGGGTCTACAAAAAAACCGCGGAAACTTATGCGCTCGATCCCGAAATGAGGGAACGTCTGGCCAAAGTCAATCCACAGGCAATCAAGAATATCGTCGGGCGTATGCTCGAAGCGCACGGCAGGGGAATGTGGACTGCCGACCAGGATACTATCGAAGAACTCCAGGAGATCTACGCAGACCTCGAAGACCGCCTGGAAGGAATGCATGATGAGGAATAGGGGAGAGACAGTACGCAGTCTTCAGTAGGCAGTAATGTAGGGGCGGACCTGTGTGTCCGCCCGGAAAGAGTCTATACAATCATTCTCGGCCCCGCCCTCACCAAACAATTCACGATTCACCATTCACGAATACCCCCTCACGACACCGAATAGTTCGGGGCTTCCTTGGTTATCATTACATCGTGAGGATGGCTTTCTCTGAGGCCGGCGGCGGTGATTCTTACAAAATTCGTGTTTGTTTTCATTTCGTCAGTGTTCCGGACGCCGCAGTACCCCATTGAGGACTTCAGGCCGCCGATAAGCTGATAAATGACCTCTTCGAGCGTTCCCTTGGCGGGTATTCTTCCTTCAATACCTTCGGGAACATATTTTTTGCTTTCCTTGGAAGCGTCCTGAAAGTAACGGTCGCTGCTGCCTTCAGGTTCGCTCATTGCACCCAGCGATCCCATTCCCCTGTAAGCTTTGAAGCGGCGGCCTTCGTAAAGGATTGTTTCGCCGGGGCTTTCATCAGTTCCTGCAAAGATGCTGCCGATCATGACCGAATCCGCTCCGGCAGCAATAGCCTTGGCAATGTCGCCGCTGTATTTGATGCCACCGTCAGCGATGATCGGTGTGCCTGTCTTTACGGCTTCGGCGGAACAGTTCATGACCGCCGTCAACTGGGGCATGCCGACACCGGCAACCACCCTGGTCGTACAGATGCTCCCGGGCCCGATGCCGACCTTTACGGCATCAGCGCCGGCTTTGACAAGATCGCAGACGGCCTCGGCCGTGGCAACGTTACCTGCTACCACCTGAAGTTCAGGGTAATGCTCCTTGATGGTTCGTACCATATCGCCGACAGCCTTGCTGTGGCCGTGAGCGGTATCGACGGCGACAACATCGACGCCGGCGCCGACAAGTGCAGAAACGCGATCGATCGTGTCAGGGCGGATACCGACTGCCGCACCGACTCTGAGCCTGCCGTGTTCGTCCTTGCATGCCAGAGGATAGATTTTTCGCTTCTGAATGTCCTTGAACGTGATGAGCCCCTTGAGATTTCCGTTGTCATCGGTGATGAGCAGCTTTTCGATCTTGTTGGAAAGCAGGATCTCTTCGGCGCTTTCAAGGTCGATGTCTTCCCTTGCGGTAATGAGGTTTTTGCCGCTGGTCATCAGGCTTGAAATGACCATTTCCGGAGAAGGTTTGAATCTCAGGTCGCGGTTTGTGACTATTCCCTTGAGTTTCAGCGAGGCATCGTCGGCGGAAACAGGATTTTCAATGATCGGAATGCCGGAAATTGAGTGCTTCTGCATCAGATCGATAGCGTCACCAACGGTAGCGTTTTCATACAGGGTGATCGGATCGCGGATAATACCGCTTTCATGCCGCTTGACCCTTGCCACTTCGCGAGCCTGCTGCGTGATCGAGAGGTTTTTGTGGACAAAACCGATGCCGCCGGACCGGGCGATGGCGATAGCGAGTTCCGATTCAGTGACCGTGTCCATGGCGGCGCTGACCAGCGGAATGTTGAGTTCGATGGATTTCGTGAGGCGAGTTTTGACACTTGTTTCCTTCGGGAGTATTGCCGAAAAGGCAGGAACAAGTAAAACATCGTCAAATGTGAGTGCTTCGTAGAGGATTTTCGACATGCAAACGATCGTTAATAGATTGTATTAAATACAGTTTCGCCAATTTACGAAAGTGCTGCCTGAAAGACAATCTGAACGCTCCCAAACAGGGGAAATATTCTTCTCGACGACTGTGAGGCCTTTCAAAAATGCAAAATACATTGTACATTACCTGCCCTTTTACACTGGAGAGGTCGCATAGTGGTCTAGTGCGCTCGCCTGGAAAGCGGGTAAGGTTAACAGCCTTCGAGGGTTCGAATCCCTCCCTCTCCGCATAAAATAGAATGACCCTGCCAAGCCGGGTCATTCTATTTTACACTGAGGGAGGGATCGAACCCGATAAAAGGGTTCGACCAGCGGCCAAAGCCGCTGGGACGGCGAGCGAAAGCGAGTCCGCCCGAAGGGTGAAACGCAGAGCGTTTCATCAATCCCTCCCCCGGCAGGTAGGCAATTGACGTTGTTCAAGAAAGGGTTTGATCCCCTCGGAGTAAAACAAAATACCCTGGATAAACCAGGGCGTTTTGTTTTATGCGGAGAGAGAGGGATTGATTCGCTTCTCTCACCCTCCGATAAATCGGGGGGCGGACTCACTACGTTCGCCGTCTTCATGCCATTCGGCATGAGTCGAACCCTCCTATAGGGTTCTCATCCCTCCCAATAAAGACTTTAACGTACTGAAAAGAAAAAACCTTCGAGGTTATCGAAGGCTTTTCTTTTATGCGGAGAGAGAGGGATTCGAACCCTCGATAGCCCTTGTTAGAACTATGACGGTTTAGCAAACCGTTGCCTTCAGCCACTCGGCCACCTCTCCTGGAAATCTGTGCGGAGGATGAGGGACTCGAACCCCCAAGGGCGTGAACCCGGCAGTTTTCAAGACTGCTGCATTACCAATTATGCTAATCCTCCCTGACTATGTAAAGAACCTCTCGATAGGGCACTTAAGATAAACAATGAGCAAAAAATGTCAAAAACAATAGTTGAACTCCAAAAAAACCGGGAGCTTTTTTAGTTTTATCTGAAGACATTTTTTGACGCAACCTGCATTTCAAAGTCTTCTGTGTAATCATGTCAATGCACTGACCATGAAAAAGATAGACTACAAAAAAGAGCTGAAACACCTCTACAAACCAACGGCCAGAAACGTGGAGCGTGTGAAGGTTCCTGCAATGAATTTTCTGATGATCGACGGCAAAGGCGATCCGAATACCTCACAGGAGTTCATGGACGCTATCGATGCCTTGTATCCGGTTGCCTACGCACTGAAGTTCATGGTGAAAAAAGGGGGGATGGAGATCGACTATGGCGTGCTGCCGCTGGAGGGGCTCTGGTGGACCGACGACATGAATGATTTCTCGGTCGATCGCAAGGAGGACTGGAAATGGACGCTGATGATCATGCAGCCGGAGTTTGTTGCTCCAGCCATGGTTGAAGAGGCGATTGAAGGGGTGAAAAAGAAAAAGAATCCTGTATCGCTGCCGCAGCTTCGTTTTGAATCTTACGAGGAAGGTGAAGCAGCGCAGATCATGCATATCGGGCCGTTTTCAGAAGAAGGGCCGACAATCGAAAAAGTGCATGCGTTCCTTGAAGAAAACGGTCACGAACGCAGGGAAAAACATCACGAGATATATCTCAGCGACACCCGCAAGGCAGATCCTGCGAAATGGAAAACAGTCATCAGGCAGCCGTATTCGTGAATATGCATGGAACAGGATATTTCACAATTCAGTGACTTTTCCTTCTCTCGATTTCGAGCCCATAGATATCGAAATAATAATCTGACGCCAGGCGGTATGATAAAAAATCTGACTTGAGTGAAAGATCGATCTTAAACGTTCTTTTTTATCCGCTGCTGTTCAACATACGATCGCAATACTGCATTGATTTTTGTCTGGTAGCCTCTTCCCTGACTGCGGAAAAATTCCAATACTTCACAATCGATGCGCATGTTGAGCACTGTTTTCGGCCGAGGCAGCTTTACAGATATATTCGACCAGTCAACATGCATTTCCGCCTCGTCCTCATCTTCGGCTATGGCGTTCTCGATTTCCCGGTTTGTCAGGGCTGAAGCGTGATCCCAGTCACTTTTGTCTTCACCGCGAGCATGTTTCTCGCGTAATTCTTTATCCGTGTATCTGACGATATGCTCTTTCTTCTTCATGTCTTGCCCTCCTGAATGATATAATACGACGAACATCGGCTCGCCACGTCCAAACTACGGTATAAAATTTCCTGTCAATTTCACCCGTTGTCACATACCTTGTTTCATGGGGATTATCCGACATAGCAGTAATTGTTTGACGCCCGTCGAAAAGAAGCCGGACTGCTATAAAGTCAAGTTTGTGCTTCTCAAGGTTCTTCAGACGTTTATTTTCATCCCACTCAAACATAATGGTATTCTACATAATTTGTATATACAAAGCAAGAAAGGAGAAACAATGGAGCAAAAGCAGGAAGACAAGGAGACGAGATACTATGTCGATCTGGATCTGGCCACTCACAGGATTATAGGCTGGAACTACGAAGAGCGGAACAGGATTGTCATGCAGGACCCGGACAACCCGACACATCACCGGATGTTCATCACCAAAGGCCAGTTCAACAAGCTTGAGAAGAAGAACCGGGAAGTCAACGGGTAGAGCAGGAACGGGAAAACTGAGCTTCAGCCTGCAAGGGATTGTTCGCTCCATACTGCATGAAAGGATATTCGAAACTTCCTGTTTTTCAACAAGAACGACCTGTGCCCGAACATTCGAGAGCATTCAGAGGTTATGATGGTTATCGATGGCCGATAAACATGAATCGAATGATTTCGACGGAAAACAGGGGAGCAGCATGTCAGACAAATCAATCGGTCGTTTTTTTGACTATCTGAACTGGCTTTTCAATCCATTCCACGGGTTGAAGACAACCGAAGTCTATGATCTGATCGGCACAACGTCTCTAACCACGAATGCATTATATCTGAATCTCGGATACTGGCGTGATGCGGATACCATTGATGAGGCCAGTGAAGAACTTGCGCTTCTGGTGGCGAAACGAGGCGGCATGGGTCCCGGTGACACGGTACTCGATTGCGGCTACGGTTTTGGCGACCAGGACATCCTCTGGACGAGAACCATGAAGCCCGACAAAATTATCGGGCTGAATATTACCAGGTCCCAGGTAGAGCAGGCCCGGAAGAATGTTCTTGACGCGGGGTTTGAAAAATCAATCGATCTGCGGGAGGGCTCTGCAACGGAAATGCCGATTGATAACGAGTCGGTCGATCTGGTTGTTTCCGTGGAAAGTGCGTTTCACTACCGATCACGTGAAGACTTTTTCAGGGAAGCGTTCCGCGTTTTGCGTCCGGGAGGAAGGCTTGTGACAGCAGACATTCTGCCGTTGAAAAACTCCGATAATCTCTTCAGGCGGTTGGAGCAATGGATTTCATGGAACATGGTGGCGGGTAAATTCAATATTCCGCAGGAAAACTACTACCTGATCCCGACCTATAACGACAAACTCTCCAGCGCCGGATTTGTCAATATTGATATTGAGTCGATACGCGACGATGTCTATACGCCGCTTCATGAGTATCTGTCAGGAGACCGGACCTTTGTCGGCAAGCTGCCTCCGCTTGCAAAGATGCTTGCCCAGTTTTCATTCAATCGCAGCGCAGACAGCGTCTACGCCGGGCTGGATTATATTCTTTCTTATGGTGCAAAGCTTTAAATTGAAAAATATTTAAGCAAAAAAGCAATGAGGCCTAATAATGGAAGTTATCATCTGCGTCAAGCCGGAGTGCAAGAATAACAGGAGGCAGATAGAAATGCTTCGAGGCAAAAACCATACGGTGACGGTGAAGAACATTTTCGAGGAAGAGTGGACCAAAGATAAACTGCGGCCCTTTTTTCAGAACCTGCCTCTCGATAAGTGGTACAATCCGTATGCCCCGAGAGTCAAAAGTGGGGAGATCAAACCGGCGGATTGGGGCGAAGAGCAAGTCCTGGCTGAAATGATTCAGGACAACTACCTGATCAGGCGACCGCTCCTGCAGGTCGGAGACCGGCAGGACTGCGGCTTCGAAAGTGACCTCGCCAATGAGCTGATGGCCAGCGCTGATGTAGACGACGTGCTTGTCTGCCACCAGGCGGGGAAGGTCTGTGATTGAGTGAAAGTACTTCAATCAGATATTCTTATGGTTATATTGGTTATGCAATTGTTGAGTTTATAATGGTAAAATGATGCAATCAGATGAGAACAGAGCAAATCAAAATTGAAATTGATGGATTAGAGCTATCGGAGAAACTTCTTCTCGTTGAAGATTTGTGGGATTCGATTGCAGCCAGTAATTCAGAACTTCCTATGCCACAATGGCAGAAAGAGGAGCTGAACAGGAGGTATAAAGAATACCAACAAGGGAAACTTGAGCTTCATGATTGGAAGTGTGTCCATGAAGAACTGCGCGGAAAATATAAATGAAGCTGCGTTATACGGAAAGATCCAGGGAAGACCTTGATTTAGCGATTGCGTGGTATGAGAAGCAACGCAGAGGCTTGGGATTTGAGTTTCTTGACTGCGTCGAAGTTGCTATTAAATCAATCGTGCAAAGCCCGGAGCTTTACCGGACATATTATTCTCAATTTCGTGGTTGTCTTGTAAGGCGTTTTCCGTTTGTCATTTTCTACACCATTGAAGGTGACTCAATAATTGTACATTCCATTTTTGATAGCAGACAAGACCCTCAAAAAAGACCATAGCAAAAGATTTTTTCGACCGTTAAACGCCGATAAATCATTGGTTGTAAGTGGGTATCACCAAGAAGATCTCTTGTCACCTAAGCTACCGCATTCAGGCTGTTTGAGAATTACAAGTTCAGATTAAGAAAAGAGAATACTCAACAGCAAACGTGAGTTTCTTGCTGCACAAGCCTCTAAAGTTCACTTTTGAAGGTATAAACTGATCAGCCCAGTTTTCTCCATTCACGAATCACCATTCACGACTAAACAGTTCAACAACCATCACCAGCAGTAAAACCGGTGATTATGGGATAAACCATACTTGCAGGTTGAATAAAGCTGTATGTCTCTGTTGTGAAAAGTGTTTATGCTGTATATTGATATGTGGTGACAAGCTATTCTGTAGTGCGGAAAAAAGGTGAGGCTCAGCAGTAACTCATAACAGGTTGAAGTCATGAAAATTCGCACCGTGGTAGTATTGATCATAACGCACTGTGTCGCAGGCGTCCTGGGATTCATGATCGGTATCTATGCATTGCCAATTCTTACAGCTCCGTCAGCCCCAAGCGAAACAGAAATAGAGGAGGTTTCTTCGGAAGCAAGCTATACTGCAGAATTCCGAAGAGATTTGAAAGACAGTGATGCTTTGCATTGGGGAGAAGGTACGGTTTCGGTAGGCCCCAAATACATTACCCTTATGGGCAGGCTTTCGCCTGGCCCGGATTACAAGCTCTATCTTTCCCCGGAATTCGTCGAGACCGAAGCAGACTTCAATCGCCTGAAGTCTAGCATGGTTCGAGTAGGCGATGTTAAAACATTCGAAAACTTTGTCGTGGAAGTACCGCCAGATATCGATCCGTCGAAATTCACAAGCGTTATTGTCTGGTGCGAGGCTTTTGGAGAGTTCATTACGGCTGGTGAATACCAGTAGTTTGATGTTTGGGGGCGTTGCACTGAAATACCAATAAGTTTAAATGAGCTTTTGTATTCGTTTGAATAATTATTGTTATGAAGCATTTTCTCACAGCCGCAGAAATTGTGCTAAGTCGTTTTAAAATTCCTATGAAGGTTAAGGATATTGTTGATTTTGCTTTAGAGCAAGGTGTTTTAAGATCTAGCGGCAAGACGCCAGTTAATACAATGAGGGCTAGATTATCCGAACATATTAGGAAAAATAAAGAACAGTCACATTTTATAAGGGTTTCTTCAAATAAATTTGCTCTCAGAGAGTGGGATGTTGATGAATATATATCGCCTGAGTTTAAAAAAAGCATCGATAATGAGAGAGTTGTTGCAATAAAACAAAGTGCGTTTGATGAGGTTGGTAGATTTTTTGGATTTTCAAGGGAATATGAGCCTTATTTGAAATTATTGGACAGGGATAATCTTGTAATTTTGAATCGGGATAAGGCTAATAATGATTACAGTGTAAAACAAATTGTTTCATATGTGATAATTAAAAATGTTAATAATGAAATATTGGCATATACAAGGGGTAGTTATTCGTCGACAAAAGATAAGCTTTTGGAGGGTGTTTTGTGTATTGGCTTTGGTGGGCATGTAAACGAAGAAGATTATAATGATCTATTCGGCATTGAAGATGGGGGGATACGAAATTCAGTCTACAGAGAACTAAATGAAGAATTGCGTGATATTAAATTTGAAGAGCCCAGATTAATAGGTGTTATTAATGATGATTCATCACCATTAGGATTAAATCATTTTGCTTTTGTGTTTATAACAAAAAATAATAACGATGATCTTAATAAAATCTCTGCCGAGCTATCTATTAATAAGCTTCAATATTTAACGCCGAAAATCCTTAATGAAAAATTTTATAAACTTGAGTTTTGGTCACAGTTACTCGTTAAAAATTTATTTGACGTTGAGGATATCGCTAGTAAAATAATTATCAAAGAAAAAAAAAGACACTTAGGTTTTCCTCTTATTGTCGTTGGCGAGATAGGTTCAGGAAAATCAGAGTTGTCTAAAATTATTTCTAGAAAGTTACAAATTCATTACCTGTCTACAAGAGAAATCGTCAGCGAGATTCTAAAGCTAAAAGACTTCGGTGTTAATAATCGCATTGATTTTCAGAATAAGGCCTTAAAGTTGATAAAGCGCAAGCATGGATGCAAAATGATTGCTGAAGAAATAATAAAAAAAATTAATGAAGATAAAAAAGTTGTTATTGACGGTGTTAGAAATATAGAAACATTATCTTTTATTAAATTAAAATACCCTGACTCTACATTAATTTATGTTGATTTGTCAGTTGATGATTCATATAATTTTTTTAGTGAAAGAAGTAAAAGAAGTGCATCTATAAATGAATTTAGGGAGGTTAGATTTCATGAAGTTGAAAAAGAGATAGTTCTTTTTAAAAATAAGGCTGATGTATATGTTTATAATGGCGCGTCATTTAATGAGTTAGTGAACACAATAACAGAATGGATAGATGAAAAAAATTCCATATCAAACTGAGTATGAGCATTCTGATAAATGTTTTTGGGAAAGAAAGCCAGGGAAATATGTTGAGTGCCTGATTAATGATTTAGGTTTCGATCCGAGGGGTAAGGATATACTTGACATTGGGGCGGGTGAAGGAAAGAATGCTGTATATCTCGCATCATTGGGTGGATATGTAACTGCAATAGATGCATCACCTATAGCATTGTCGAGATTTAGGCTGCAACCAAAGTATGGTCTATGTAAAAAAAATATAAGAATAATTTGTGGTGATGCAAGGGATTTTACTTATAAAAAGGAAATGTATGATTTAGTGGTGTGTTATGGTCTATTGCATTCGCTTGAAAATAAGGCACAGGTTTATCGTTTAATAAATAATATGAAAAAAACATTAAAGGAATACGGTTATCTGGTTATAGTTACCTTTACTAATCTTATTCCTCCTCCGAAGAATCAAGGATACTTATCTTATGATGCATTTGTGGATAAGGATGATTTTTTATCTCAATTTGATAGATGCTCAGTATTGTTGTGTGAAGAAGAAACAATAAAGGAGTCTCATCCTACAGATCTAATCGAGCATTATCATTCTTTAATAAGGGTAATAGTTAAAAAGTGAAAAGATGACGCAAAATGATGCTTTTAAGAACTCAAGGCTTGCAATTGAAGAAATAAAAGAACATTGTTCGAATAGGCGACTTATTCCATTTATCGGATCTGGATTTTCAAAATGTTTAAAACTTCCTGATTGGAGGGAAATGATATCTAGTTTAGGTAAGGATTTAGGATATGAAGAGGATTTATTTCTCTTGCACGGCAATTACCAGCAATTGGCAGAATACGCTAAAAAAAAACATCACCGATCGTGGGACGATTTTGTTCATAATATACTTACACATTTTCATCGAGAAGAAAGCGTTCAGTTGAGAAAAAAGTCAAGAAAATATGACTTGCTGACTGATATGAAAGTTAAAACAATTTATACTACGAACTATGATAGACATATCGAAGAAGCTTTTAAAGAAAAAAACAAGAAAGTTAAAACAGTGGTAAAACTTGAGCATTTCTTGGAACCAAACAATGCAATTGAAAATATAGAGATTGTAAAGTTTCACGGGTGCGTGGTATATCCTGATACAATGGTTATAACTGAAAGTCAATATTTTGATAGGATGCGACTAGAACACCCTGTTGATCAGAGATTAAGGTCCGATGTTTTGAGTAACAGTTTTTTGTTTTTAGGATATAGTTTTAGTGATCCAAATATTAGATATATATGGTATAAAATTAATCATTTGCTTGATTCAAATATTGAGGGTTCTTTGGGGCCATCTTATGTTATTGCGTTTGAGTATGATGATATACAAGCTGAATTGTTGAAATCTTGGAATATTGAAGTTGTGTATTTAGATCCTGTAGACAAAGAGGGCAGTATAGAGGAATTTTTAAGAGAGATAAATGAATAAAAAATTATATATTAATACTATTAATAAGGATAAAAAGAACGAAATAAATTACCTGTTTAAAAATAAAGGTATAGATATAATATATCTCGATTATAATGTGAATGAAATACTTTCAGATAAAGTTGAGTATGTTGTTAAGAAAAAGGTTATAACTGCATATAAACACTGGAGGTTGCCAGTTGTTGTTGAGCATGGTGCGTTAGAAGTTGAATATTTAAACAAATTTCCTGGAGCATTATCTAAACCTATGTGGGATATGATGAATGATAAAATATGCACTTTGATTCCAAAAGATCAAGATAGACGTGCCAATGTAGTTTCGTGTGTGGGATTCTGTGATGGAAAAATAATAAAAACATTTTTAGGAAAAACAAGTGGTGAAATACCTTTTAAAGGTAGGGGTTCAAATGGTTTTCAGTTTGATCCTATATTTATTCCTGATAGTTGTGATAAAACATATGCTGAAATGACTATTGAAGAAAAAATGAAATATTCCCAAGCTTCAGAGTCATATAATAAACTATTTGATTATTTAAATGATATCAATTGATCCATTTTTAAGGTGGGTGGGCGGAAAAAATAAAATGAAGAAAAAGATTTTGCCTTATTTGCCTGAAGGATATAGAAAATTTTTATATGTCGAACCATTTGTTGGGGCCGGGTCTATATTTTTTGCTATTAATTCAAATTGTTCGGTTATATCAGATATTAATAAAAAATTGATAAATTGTTATCATGTGATAAAAGTTCGACCACAAGAAGTATGCGTTTTGTTAAATAATCTGATGAAAAATGATTCGGCGGAAAATTATTATACTGTTAGGAAAAGCTTTAACAAGTCGGTTGATAAAGTTCAACAAGCAGCACAATTTATATATTTAAATAAATCATCTTTCAATGGTATCTATAGAGTAAATAAGAAAGGAGAATACAATGTTCCATACGGTTACAAAAAGAAATTGACTTCAGTTGATCTTGCTGAGTTTATAAAGATTAGTGAGTATATGAAGAATACGGAGATAGTGTGCTGTTCTTATAAGAAAACGCAAAAGTATGCTGGTAAAAAAACTTTTTATTATTTAGACCCTCCTTATCCTCCGATAAACGGAACATCGTTTTTCACTCATTATACAGAAAATAGATTTGATAAGAATGATCAAGAGTCTCTAATGAGATATGCGGAAGATATAGCAAAAAAAGGTGCCAAAGTTATGATTACAAATGCTGATCTTCCATTTATAAGAGAGTTGTACAAAGACTGGAATATTGATATACTATCAACTGTGAGGTGGGTTTCTAGCAAAAAAAATAAATATAAGGTTAATGAGTTGGTAATAAGAAATTATTAAACTTTCAGGGATAGAGGATATTATTTATTAGCTTTAAAAGTGTTTGAGTGTTTTCACTGTTACAGGCATATAAGAATCTTTTGTAAGCACTCAACGATTCAAAAAATCAACAGTTCAACACCTCTCCCCCTCACTCAATCTTAATCCCATACACATCCAGCAATCCTGCAACCCCTGCCAGTGAAAACCTTGCTTTCCGAACGTTGTTCCTCTCCGGGCTGATCGAGTAGTTCTCCGCCGTTCGGAAATCGGCTTGTTCGAGGATGGTTCGTACGAAGGTTGTTCTTGACAGATCACATGCGTTGAAGATTGCTCCGGTCAGCTCCGGTGAAATCCGCTTCTCCGAGATCGCATTCACTGAACCGGGTGTTCTGTATGGTGAGGTTTTGAAAGACCGAGTGTTTCAGGATGCATCCTTCAAAAAAATGGATATTTGGCGGTGATGCCTCCATGAATGTGCTGTATTGTACCAAGAAAAAGAGGGGGTAATCTTGTTGCGATTATGTAGAGGTTTTTCTATACTGTAAAAAACCTTTCGCATGCAAAAGTATTGTACGACAGAAGAAGCAGCCGAATATCTTGGCGTTTCAACCGCAAGAGTCAGGCAATATATACAGGAAGAGCGTCTCACGTCAGAAAAATCCGGGCGTGATCACCTTATTGATTATGTGGCTCTTTATGATTTTGCCAGCAACGGACGAAAAAAAATAGGGAGACCAAATAAGAAAGATTCTCAACCATCAAACGGGCTCCAGAATCAGTTTGTGACAGCAGCCGAAGCGCCTGACTTTGTGGCGCAAGAAAATGGGCCTACTGTTATCCATGGTGATACGCGTGAAGTGATAAAGAGGCTACCTGACAATACCTTCAGATGTGTCATAACTTCTCCTCCTTATTGGGGAGTACGAGACTATGGTGTTGAGAACCAGATTGGGGCAGAGCCTGATCTGAATGACTACATTCATTCCCTGGTTGAGGTTTTTTCAGAGGTCAGGCGAGTACTGAAACCTGATGGCACCTTTTGGTTAAATATCGGAAACACGTATACCTCGGGTGGCCGCAAATGGCGGCAGGCGGATGCAAAAAACAAGGGGCGCGCTATGTCCTATCGGCCTCCTACCCCTGAAGGATTAAAGAAGAAGGATCTGATCGGTGTGGCGTGGATGGTTGCTATGGCATGCCAGCAGGAGGGATGGTACCTTAGAAATGATATTATCTGGCATAAGCCAAATTGCCAGCCCGAAAGTGTAAGAGATCGATTGACCGTGGCTCATGAATATCTTTTCATGTTTTCAAAGTCTGAACGTTACTTCTTTAACCAGGAAGCGATCAGGGAATCTTATAGTAATGGAAACGGCTTGAAAAACAAGCGCACCGTTTGGTCAATCAATACTGAACCTTGTCCGGAAGCGCATTTTGCGGTATTTCCAAGAAATCTTGTCAGACCATGCGTTTTAGCAGGTTCGGAAGAAGGCGACGCAGTTCTTGATCCTTTCTACGGGGCCGGAACGGTGGGAATGGTCGCACAGGAACTTAACAGAAAATGCACCGGCATAGAAATCAACGATGGGTACGTCGATATAGCACGCAAAAGAACCTCAAAAGTACAAGGATCGTTCATGTTCCAGGAATCGTGAATTCCCATTGGGCATGCACAATACAGTAAGATTTCAAGAGATTTTTTACCTGAAGCTTTCTT
This sequence comes from Chlorobium sp., assembly GCA_028277225.1. Lineage (GTDB taxonomy): Bacteria > Bacteroidota > Chlorobiia > Chlorobiales > Chlorobiaceae > Prosthecochloris. The sequence goes on along the minus strand of JANQHB010000068.1, from coordinate 320 downwards.
TCGCTACCCCCATCAAAGTAGAGTTGGAAAAGTTCTGTTTCGCCATCCATCACATAGCAGTATCCAGGCTTGGGATATTGAGTGCTGTTGCTTTTCATCACAAGCTCTCCATTTTTGGCTTTCAGTAAAAGCGACTTTGGAATCTCAACCAGTTCATATACCCAGTCAGGGGCTTTCCGAAGAGCCCTGAGCATAAAAATTCTGTCATAGTTTTTCATGTGTCGAATGAATAATGCAAGCAATTGTTTCAGATCTTCAGGATCATCACCCCAGCTTCCTTTTCCCAACTCCATGAACTTGCTGATCCAGATTTTTTCTTC
>JANQHB010000037.1 GCA_028277225.1 Chlorobium sp. | reverse complement strand
GTGTGCCGCAGCAAAGCGGCGTAAGAGATGAGGGTAGGCCCCTCGCAATCGGCTTACAGGAGCAGGTTGCAAACCACCGTAAGCGGCGTGAGTCAAAAGCTCAAGTCGTGAGCGTTACGGAAAAGGCCCCGTGTAATAAGATTACACAGGGGTCAGGTGTGAACCAAGGAAGACGAACACCAGTGAACCATCGTTCAATCGTCGTAATTGTATTGGCATCAAAACTGGAGATGGACGTAACTCCAGGACGAGTCTGGCGGCAACCTGTTTACTGGCTAGACGGTGTCCGGCGTAGAGATGGCGTGATCCTGGTTCGGGCTCTTGCGTTGAACTGCGGGAACCTTCGATGGCGATGGCAAGGGAAAGGCACAAGTGTAAAAAGCGAGGCTGAAAGTACCGAAGCGCCATCAAGGGGCGGAGCAATCCGTAGTAGTGAAGAAGCCGTTGTAATGATGGTGGAGCGAAGGGATTGCGTTATCCGGTCAAACAGGAGGGTCAACTGCGCAAGCAGGAGGAGCTTTTCTGAATGACAAAGCCGTATGAAATTTCCAAAACCCTCGTCTGGGAATCGTATCAGACGGTCAAAACAAATGGAGGTGCAGTCGGAGTCGATCATGAGTCGCTTCAAGCATTTGGAAAGAACCTGAAAGGCAATCTGTACAAGCTCTGGAATCGTATGAGTTCCGGCAGCTATTTTCCTCCACCTGTCAGAGAGGTGTCAATCCCGAAGAAGTCGGGAGGAAATCGTTTGTTTGGCGTTCCAACAGTAGCTGATCGGATAGCCCAAACAGTAGTAAAGAAGATGCTTGAGCCGGTTCTGGAGCCGTTGTTTCATCAGGATTCCTATGGGTATCGTCCAAGGTGTTCAGCATTGGATGCCGTAGCCGTGGTGAGGCAGCGGTGCTGGAAGTATGACTGGGTAGTCGAGTTCGATATTCGTCAGTTCTTTGATTCGATAGAGCATGAGTTGTTACTGCGTGCTCTTCGAAAACATTGCCAGATCGCATGGGTGCTGCTGTATGTAGAGCGGTGGCTGCGAGCACCGAGAGAAAACAGGCATGGAATGCAGACAGAGCGAAAGGCAGGGACACCGCAGGGCGGAGTGATCAGTCCGCTGCTGGCCAATCTGTTTCTGCATTATGCATTTGATCGGTGGGTGAGCGACCATCTCCCAAGTATACCGTTTTGCCGGTATGCCGATGATGGAGTACTGCACTGCAAGAGCGAGGCGCAGGCACATCTGGTGAAAGAAAGGCTCCGCGAGCGTTTTGAAGAGTGTGGTTTGATGCTTCATCCCGAGAAAACGAGAATCATCTATTGCAAAGATATTAACCGCAAGGATGATTATCCGGTGACAAGCTTCACGTTTCTTGGCTATACGTTTCGTCCTCGCAAAGTAAAAGACAAATATGGCAGGAGATATGTGGGCTTTGTTCCGGCGGTCAGCCAAGAATCGCTCAAGGCGATGCGGCAGACGATCAGGGGTTGGCATCTGCAATTGCAAAGCGCAAGAGAGTTGGCTGATCTATCAAGGAACTACAATGCCGTGTTGACAGGCTGGAAGAACTACTATGGACGATTTCATGCATCAGCGATGGCACCGGTATGGCACCATGTGAATCTGTATCTCATGCGATGGTTGAAGCGCAAACACAAGCGGTTTGTTCGCCGGACCAAAAGGGCTATAAAAGCCCTTGAGCGTCTGGCGAAAGCAAAGCCGGAAGCGTTTGTGCATTGGAAAGCGGGATATATCCCAAAAGGCTGGATAATGGGAGCCGGATGAGCTGAGAGGTTCACGTCCGGTTCTGCGAGGGGCTGGGGGTGCAATTCCCCCGGCCGACTTAACCCTATTCTATTTCCTCAACCCAAGTAACCAAGTACCATGTATGCATCCCTGAGGAACAGAAAGAGCCTGAAAAGAACAAAGGTGCAAAATGTTGTACTCAATTGTGATTATGTTTCGGTTTAAAACTCGGTTCACGATATTTGCTTTTTCCTTTTGTATCTCCGCCTTGCGATTGATAAATCGATTCTGTAGGACAGAAATTCACACATCTCATACATTGTTCACAGGTACTACTCCAAACAGGTTTTTTATCAACAACCCTGATGCTATTTGTTGGGCAAATTCTTGCACAAAGTTGGCATCCATTACAGGTGTCATATACATTGAACAATCTCCACATATTTTGAATGCCAAAATATTTGAATATTAGATAATCCAAATAAAATTTGATTTTTGAATATCTTTTGGGATAATTAAAGCGATGATGTTTTTCTATTCCGTTCACAATATTCTTAGCGATTTCTTGAGTTTTAATTACGGCTTTCATAATGATTTCTAACGCATCTTCTTTTGAAGGGGGGAAAGGTGGTTTGGGAGAAGTAGTCCAGTTAATTGGCATTTCAATTATCTCAGAATATATGACCTCACAATTCTTTTTCCTTAGGATTCGTTCACACTCCTTTATTGCAAATCCTGATTCATCCAAATCGCCGACAGTAATTAAAATAAATGCTTTTTGTTGCCTTTTAAACCTTTCAATTCCCTGTAAATATTTTTTGCATATTCTTGGAATCCCAAATGCATAAACAGGAAAGCAAAATCCAATTAAATCGAAATCAGGAAACATCGTTTCATCTTTTGAAATCTTGACAATGTTTGTAGAATTACCTGATTCAGTAAATAGAATATCGCATGTTTTTAAAACTTTCAGAGAATTTCCCGTTCCTGTAAAATATCTCAACTCTATTTTCATGTTATCATGCTCTTTTGAAAAAGGAATGAATTTATTTCTGTTTAGGGTTTGGCTAATTCTATATCATCCCCTCTAAGTAAACTTATGCCCAGCCAGCCGGCCCATACAGGAGCCAAGAGCAGATAGATCATCAGTCCGATAAGCGCTATGTATTCAAGAGCTAAAATTTCTCCAAGTGCGGTTGCTGATGTAAATATTCCCAGAACGATTGTTATTATTCCTAAAAATTTTCGCTCGGATTTAATTGCAAAGCCAGTTCCAATCCACCAAACACCTGCAAGCAAAAATTCTAAAAAGCCCCAGATTCCTCCATAAACCATTTCGGTTGTATTGGTGAATGCTATGTTGTAAATTTCTTTAATAATCCCATTGCTATTTGCATAACCAGAAATTAGCGTTGGCCATGTTTTAGCCAAAATTACAGCGCCAATACTTCCTGAAAATATATAGGCGAATCCACAAAAAGTAAAAATACTCATCCAATAAGGATTTTTATTTCCTAACCAAAAATGCAGCAAGAATGCAACAGGAATTAATAACAAATAATAGCCTAACATATCTGCTAACCACGACCATTTCATTAAATTACCTGCTTCTTCTCCTGCTTTATATAAAGAGTAAAGATCAGACCCGCTTCCGCTGGCTATCCCTGTTAATGTAAAATTGGCAAAGGCAAAGGGAACTGAAATAATTGTCAGCCATCCGACGATTTTTTTAAATGAATTTTGTTGTTCCATTTTTTTTCCCTTGATTTTTTGTTTTATCGTGTAATCTTTCGTATAACTGCTCTTTAAGCTTTATTTCAAACTCAAAATAATCAACAACATAGAGCGTTATTCTCAAGTTTATATTTTCCATATTTGTTTGATTTTTGCATAACGCTTGAATTCACCTGCATTTCGGAGCGTAGCGGAAAAAATGTCAGGTGCAACGATTTGTTATACATTTCTTTATTTTCCTTCTCAACGGTCTCGTGTATGATGTGTGCCAGAAAACCGGAACTGATTAGTTACACGAAAAATTATTACTCCGGCCATTAAAACTTTTAAACAATTGCTCCGGATTTCAGTCCAGGGTTTATGGATAACGAAAAATATATTAGGGCGTTAGCCCAATCTCTTCCTGCGGTGACTTTTGTGAGTTATTGTTGCCGGAGTAATAATAGATTGAAGATATGAATTGTTTGTGAACGCACGCTGGCATGCATTATACACGTTGTTGTGCTTTCGTGCTGCTTTACATCTCGTTCTTTCAAGCCATAGGGCCAAATATCAAAGCCTCATCGCCGATTTCTAGTTGCTCACAGCTTTTGGAAAAACTATTGTTTTCCAGTGTGATTCGAAACTTAAGCTCGGATTTCTCAGATGTGGAATCTACAGGTAACCAGCGGTAAGGCAAGTCTAATTCTGTTACTTTTGGTGCTATGAGTTTGAGGATGGAATATTGACCTTTTTGGTACAGAAAACCATTTGGTTTTTCAAAGCTCAATTCAAGCGTTTTGTCATCGATTTTATTGGTTTTTAAAAGCGGAACAACTCTCTGGTCAACATACTTTGCGTCATCACATTCCGACCATATTTTGTCTCGATTCATTTGCAAGGCAGCCAGAAAACCCGCCATTATGCTACCCTCAAAGCCACCACCAGGAAATGTCCATGCTGATGCAAAATACAAGTTTGGTATCAGGAAATTATTTCTAAATCGCTTAGCCCCCGATAGTTGTTTGGTTTGGGCAAAACCGTAAACTGATCCACCGGGATTCGAGGTGTATCGTTGAATGGTTTCAGGTGTAGAGACTTCGTAATATTCTATGCTTTCTCGTATTCCAGGAAATTTCTTTTCTAATCGCTGCAGTAAAACCTGGGCGACTTCTTCCTTTTTTGCTTTGTATTCCTGTTCACTCAAACCTTCCCAGTTTTTCAGATAATCTACGCCGCAGATCGCACCTGCAGATTTGTCAGGTGGTGCCAGCTGGGCATCTATCTTGCCGTAATCGACAAAAATGAAGCTGCGTTCAGACCAATCACCAAGTTGGTTAAGGTGTACGTCCTTCAAGGTTTTTACATCATTTCCTTGGATAAAATTTGAATAGTATTTGACACCAAATGCTTCCACATTTGTTTTAAAACCAAGATAAATGCATAATAATGAGCAAGAATTTGTGTGTGAATTGATTTTTTGTTTTAGTGAGCTGGCATGTGGCTCATCCAGCAAAGCCGGTACCAATGGGATGGCACAATTGGCCACTACATTGTTGCAGGCAATGGTGACGGGTTCTTCGCTTTTGTTAAAACTATCGCAGAAGGTGACTCCGGTTACCCGACCATTTTTGGTGACAATTTTCTCAACTTTTTTCGCGAATAAAACACTGCCACCTTGTCGTTCAATGTATGCGGCTAGATGATTGGAAAGTTGTTGAGAACCACCTCTTATAAAGTAACCGCCACTCTCAACAAAGCCAGAGAAAGGCAAACCAAAATAAAACATCGATAATGTGTAAGGGTCATCGCCCCAGTAGCCAATGTGTGCGACAAGATCTAGTTTTGCATTTTCATTATTGATGTGCTTGTCTAACCAAGACCCAACCGTATGTCGAGATGCCTCCACAAGGTTGGGGTAAAGCAAAGGCATCAACGGATAAATCAGCTTGCGTTTCAAGGGTGTACGAGGTAAGCTGACTCCTTCCTTTCTGATACCGGCAATCAATTTCATTAACTTTTTTATGCCCTTTTCGTCTTCAGGATATCTGTCGATGAGTGCCTTGGTCGCCGCTTCAAAGCCATGAGGAAAAACAAAGTCTTCTTTATCTGATAGCACGCCGTAGAACTCGGGTACTTGCTGAAATTGAACGTGCTTATTCACTTCCAGCATTTTGAAAATATCCCTTATTGTGCCGTTCTCAGCCAGGCCACTCATTTCATGAAGGCCAACCTCCATAATAAAATCTCCTCGCTTAAAGGTGGTTGCACAGCCACCTGGTTTGTAGTGCTGTTCCAGTAGCAGCACTTTTTTTCCAAATTTTGAAAGGGAAGCCCCAGCGATTAATCCTGCCAGACCTCCACCTATGACAATGGTATTGTATTTCATGGCTAAAGAGTTTTATCCGGTTGATAATTAGGGGCAGCGACTGGTTAGGTGCTTTCTCCAACCGCTGCTTTCAGGTACCTCATGGCGGCATCCTTCAAGAGAGTAGCGTCACCTACGACGGGTCGTCGACTCACGTGGAAGAAGGACAGCCGACCCCCAACGGTTATGGCGCCGAGCATCTTCTCTTCAACATCCGAGTAGAACAGCGGGCCGTACACGGCCTCGAGTTCAAGAGGTCCGTAACTCGTGGGGATGTCGAAGCGGCCTACGTTCGTGAAGGCATATCCATAGGTAGTCTGATCCCACTTCATCTTGCGCAGCAGCTTGTTCGGCATGGTGCCCTCCACCAATCCGAACTTCCTGAAGTAAAGCGAGTCGAGCAGCGTGGGGTGAATCAGTTCTGAAGACAACATTCGAAAGAGGTCCGTCTTGGCCAACTCCTTCGTGATCTTCTCGTGCACAACTCTCGCATTATTCCAGAACGGCATAGTGGAACAGTACGGCAGCTTCACGGTGAGCGAAGACGCGTAGAATCCCAAGGCGTCTCCTACGGGTACGTTGAGCTTGTCTCTAGTGCTCACTGCCAGGGCCGATCTCTGCCGGTAACGCAGGCGGTCTGGTTGGACCTCGTACTGAGCCGCAAGAAACGCGGTCCACAGCGTCGAGTTCACCGTAACCTTCTCGGCGCGGCTTTGTTCAACGAGTCGCGCTGTATCCTCGGCATCGAGGGTCCAGGCCAGCAGTTGAATGCCGGTGTTACTCTCCCAGTACTTCTCGTGCATTCGGCACATGTCGGACTCGTTGAACTGGATGCCTTTTGCCTCCCATTTCCTGTTAATCAAGCCCATGATGAAGCGTTGTAGCGCATGTGTAGACGGAGGCTTTGGCACGGTACTGCTGTCGATGGCGGGAGGAACAACAGGACCGGCGATTTCCTTCTCCGGCTCCGCGAGGCACTCGAGCAAGTCACGAAGAAGGTAACCGAGAGACATGCCGTCGCAGATGGTGTGGAGCCCGCACAGTATGACCTCGCATACCCTCTCTGAGTGCACGAGTGAGCATCTCACAAGTGGTCCTGTCTCGATGGGAAACGGGGCCTGTAGTTCCTCTTCTACGCGGGCAAGCCACTGGTCGTCGCTTTTGCGAAGTACAACCTCGAACTGGATGGGTGGGACGTTCGACCCGACATACATCCCCGCTCCATCGTCTCTTATCTCGGCGCGGACGGCCAGGAGGGGATGTCGTGACCTCAGCCGATCCAAAGCTGTAATTACGCTTTCCGGATCAACGGTTCCCCGTATTCGCGCAGCCAGCACAACATTGAGCGGTAGCATCAGCAATATGCGTTCACCAATTATCTTCCGACAGAAGACTTGTTGTTCTGCGTCAGTCATGACTATTTGTTATTGTCCGGACTACAGATGCGCTATACACTTTATTTCGATTTTCAGTTCTGGTTGGGCAAGAGCCACTACTTGAACTAAGGTTTGACATACTTCAGGGTTTCCACCGTATGCCACTTCTCTTGCACCATATACATCTTCGATATTACCAAAGAATTCATCCATATCGCTAACAAAGAAGGTTTCATCAACGATGTTGCCCATATCTGCTCCAAATTGTGAGAGAACATCCTTTACATTCATGTAGGCAACCTTTGTCTGGTCAACGATACGTGTTGGAGTCTTCCCATCCTGATCAATTCCAATTTGACCCGATAGATAGAGAACATTTCCAACCTGGGTTCCCTGGGCGAAATATTCCTGGTATGGGCCACTTCGATAGGTCTTTTTTTTAATGGACATTTTGAAATTCCTCTTTTTTTAGATTGATAGTAACGCCATTTTCCAGCCACAGCTTCTTTTGCGGTAAATCCCACTAATAACTTTAAAAAGTAGACAGGGATGAGCCATTGAAATCCATCCGGAGGAAACAGCATCATCCCCAAAAATATCATCCCGATGACTTGTATGATGGCCGTTGTTCGTTGAAATGGTAGAGGCGTATTCATCAATATGAGCGTCAATACACAGGATATGCTATACACACAAATACCAAATACTTGAAAATCTGTAGGGATATCAGCTACAAAGAACGAGCTTGTAATGAGAAAGAGTGCTACCGCAGATTCGAATCCGATTACCACGTGCTGCCCATTTTTTCCAATTCTACGCTGACCCGTTGCAGGCTTGATTTCTAAAAACTCGACGTACAAGAAAAATGTTATAAACCAGTATATCGTAACACCAAGAAGCCATGACTCATTATTGAAAAACACTAAAATCAAAGGATGGATATGTTGTAGATTATGATGCAATGGTGATAATTTGCTGGTTTCTTTGAGACTTTTCCTTTTGATTGCATGATGATTATATCCTATGACACCGCCAGTCAGGTCCCACGCTATTAGTCCAGCAGCAGACATTTGAATCCAGGACCATCCTAGTCCCATCATGCTCGAATACACAAGTAATCCCACAGCAAAAAGTACGGAAAAGGCATATGCAATTAACACTTGCCGATGTGTCCATCCTTCACCGCATGCTTGTATCCAGCTTTGAAACATGGTTCGCAATATCGGATTCTTTAGAGGCTTTTGCTGATTGTGTAAACTCATAGCTTTTCCTTTTCAATACGATTCTTATTGCTAATTTCAAGAGCCTAACGCCACGAGTCAGCCGTGTGGTTTTATGCGCTATATATGGATATTCAAATTCAATTTTCGTTCCGTTCTTAGCGTCTCCAGGCTTTGTCCAAGCTCCGCCCAATAGCGATGCTCTTTTGAGAATAGTATCGGTTCAATTTTTTCGAGTAAAGTGGAAAAGTGACAATTCAAAATCTCTTCAACATTCAGCCAGTTTTCTGCCGAACGATCATTGAACACAAGGCCGTAAATCCAGATGACATCAGCATAGGGTTCCAGCATATCGATCAACTGAAGTGTTTCCGTGATATAGGGAATAATAGGGCAGAGCAGGGTGCCAGTCCTTACCCCCGCTTCTTTCAATTGTTGCAGAGCCGTAATCCGCTTCTTCGTTTCAATGGTATTGGCTTCAAACAGCTTGCATGTTTTGTTATTTTTGAATGCAACTGAAACACTGACTGCAGCGTCGTTCATTTCTTTCAAAATATCAATATCACGAACAACGAGGTCTGACTTTGTGAGAATACTGGCTGAAAAGCCCCTTTTAAAAAGTAGTTCCAAAACCTTTCGAGTTTGGCAATAGTCATTTTCACAGGGCTGGTAAGGATCGGTTTGATAACCCAGATATATTGTCTGAGGTGCTATCTTGTCGAGTTCTTGATCGAGTTGGTCAACAATATCCTTATGGATGAGGATTTCTTTTGACCAATCCGTTTCAGCATGGGGTAGGGCATAGCAATAATAGCAATAATGTTCGCACCCAATATAGGTATCGACTTGATACTCAATGTCCTTCAGTCCACACGGAGAAAGGATTGGTCTTTTTGTGGATACAGATACTTTCATTTATCAAACTTTTATCTCATCACCATACTTCATAATCCGGCAGTCAGCACCCAATTTCTCCACCTCAGTTTTGAACATGTCCTCATCAGCTTTGCAGTATTCTTTGGTCAACAAGGCGGGTAGATTATAATGACATGGGATGACAACTTTTGGTCTTAACTCTTTTACAACCTGTAGGGCTTCAGTTTCGTCCAATGTATTATGAGCTTCTCTACCACCAATTGGAATCATCAGTATATCCGCATCTTTAATCGACTGCCAGTCCTGAATGTGCAGCAGTGTGTCGGCCAGATTTACAATGGTGCTCCCATTTATGTCGATCTTGAATCCCATGTCCCCCCAACCGATTCTTTCTTCAGGCCCGGGATAGACGGTCTTTTTCAGCGGGCCGATTTTCAACGTGAGCGGCCCATGTTCGGCGACAAGCCCGGTAATGGTCATACCATCAAGTTGAATAGACTGGTTTACGGAAAGTGTATTGACGTTTTGGATGTCCGCTGTGAAGGCCAGTCCTTTGCTTCGCGGACCAAGCATCAGTGCTTTACCATTGATTGTTTTCATCATCGTTTCATTGCAAATAACCTTTGCACCTGAAGCATTTGCTACCCGATCCGTATGAAAGTGATGGTCAGGATCGCCATGTGTTACAAAGATATGTGTAATGTCGTTCCATTCTGATTTTGGAATCAGCGTCGTCATCCTGAAATAATACAGGAAAAAGCCGCCCGGATCGATAGCAATTTTTTTATCTCCGGATTCGATGACAAAGGCGTTGTACAGATAATGTTTGATTTTCATTTTTATCTCCTCCGGTATGCTTGCTTTAAACAGGATTTCACATCAACTGCCGAGAAGCCTTTCTTTGATGTTAAATTCATCAGTAACTGACATGTTTGCGAGTTATCTGAAAGAGTTTGCCTTCAGCCATCCTCTCTCACGCCACCACGATAATTCAAAGGAAAGGAGACCAGCCTGTTTATTGGGTTGTTTTTTCAATCCACATGCTATGGTTTACCAGTCCGAATTCTTTCAAGACTGAGACGAGATGCTGGCCAAACGCACTACCATGCTGCTCTAACGTGTTAGTGTTATCAAACAGGTGGATACTAAAGTCGTTGTCTAAATTGAGCTTACTATAAACCTTGATCATTATATCTTTATCCTTTTGCACTTGTTTGAACAGTTGCATTAGACAGGCTTTTACTTTTTCAGAATCGTTACCAGTAATTTGAAGTTCTATGATCTCAAGCATTTTCTATTGATGTATTCTTATGTTCAATCCGTTTCTATATATGATTAGGTCAAAAGTTGTGCCAAACACTTAAATTGTTATTTATAAGTATTTTAGGTGGATCGGCCGGTTTTGATTTTATCAAATACGGTAATAATTTCACCAAATACGGTAATTGTTTTATATTGCAATTATCATATCGTTTCGATAGCGCCAATACATGTTGAAAAATTGAAATCTGTTATGAACGAGAATGAGTTTTTTCGTGAAGTTACTCTAAAGATTTGCGGGGATCTTGACATTGAAAAAGGTCTGCACGAGTGCATTAAATATATTTCACAATTCATACCGGCTGATAGAATGTATTTGCAACGATATCAGCAGGACCTTCGTTCTATGAATTTGATTGCCCGAGCCGATCAGGATACATTTGAAAAAATGGATGCCTATGTTCCATTTGATCGGGAGGCGAAAGAAAAATTAATGGCGTTGGCGGATGTGTGGCGAGCTGGAAACCTTCCACCTATTTTGATCATTAATGATCCTGAAAATGAACCCGTCGCCAAATGTATGCTTACTGCCTTGAATGAGCCATTATCATCCGTTCTGAGTTTGCCTTTAATCCTGAAAGATAAGGTTATTGGAACCCTGGTCTTGCTTGCGTATGGCCTGAATCGGTTCAATGAAGAACATGCAAAACTATTTGCAACGCTAAAGCTGCCATTCTTTGTAGCGCTGTCAAATACATTAAAACATCGCGAGGTTTTAAAGCTGCAAGAGTTATTGGCCGATGATAATCGCTATTTACAGGGCGAGTTGCGACGACTCTCCGGGGATGAGATCATAGGATCCAAATTTGGCTTAAAGCAGGTTATGCAGAGTGTGCAGCAAGTTGCGAAAATGGACAGCCCTGTCCTGCTTTTGGGAGAGACGGGTGTCGGAAAAGATGTTATTGCCAATACCATTCATTATTCATCCAATCGCAAAAACGGTCCGTTCGTAAGTGTCAATTGCGGTGCTATTCCCGACACCTTGCTGGATAGCGAGTTGTTTGGTCATGAGAAGGGCGCCTTTACCGGCGCCCTGGCACAGAAACGCGGACGATTTGAACGAGCTGACAAAGGCACTATTTTTCTTGACGAAATTGGAGAGCTTCCCTTACCAGCGCAAGTTCGATTATTAAAAGTTTTGCAAAGCAAAGAGATCGAGCGCGTCGGGGGTGTCAAAACGATTACGTTGGATATTCGTATCATTGCAGCTACAAATCGAAATCTTTCAGAGATGGTCAGGGAATTTACATTCAGAGAAGATTTATGGTTCAGACTCAATGTGTTTCCAATTATGATTCCGCCACTTCGTCAAAGAAAATCTGATATCCCTGCCCTGCTCCAATATTTCATTGCGCAAAAAGTGAAAGAATTAAAACTGCCTTCACTCCCCAAAGTCGCTCCTGAAAGTATAGATTTACTCATGGCCTATAACTGGCCGGGCAATGTTCGTGAACTGGAGAATATCGTTGAGAGGGCTTTAATCCTGAATCCTACCGGTCCGCTTATATTTGATCAACTCAATTTTACAATGGAGAGCCCGGGTAGTTCCGATGATTTTTTAACGGAAACCGACAACCTCAATGAAATGACATCCCGGCATATCCAAAAAGTACTCGACAAGACTGGAGGGAAAATCCATGGGCCGGATGGTGCAGCTGAACGGCTCGGAATCAATGCCAATACACTGAGAAACAGGATGGATAAGCTGGGGATGAAGTATAGAAAGACAAACTTAGAATAACCTGAATTGAGCGATTTATGTCATTTGCCGCAAAGCGTTTGAACGGCAGTTGGACATCGTTGAATTTGTAACATTTCCGATGGTTCGTTTGCCATCTGCACTTCCGGTTTTTGATGCCAAAGGTTCATGATGTTACAAATCCGCTCGGCGAGGGTGGTACACATTGCTCCAGAAAACTCATCCGGGCCATCTTCAAATGCGGATAGATTGATGAATAGCACCAATATCGGCAGGCTGCTCTTTGTGAATTGTGATCATGAGATATTTCCTTATTAGCGGCTAACACTAGCATCAGTTGCCGCTGCATTGATACTGGACTGATTATGAATGGGAGTAGGGGACATCCGTAACCACAATAACTCGTGCTACTATGTTAATTCAATAGGATAGAGGCATCCGATTAGCTTTAAACGCAGGTCATCAATGTATTATTACTCCGGCAACAATAACTCACAAAAGTTGCCGCAAGAAGAGATTGTGCTAAAGCCCTAATATATTTTGCGTTATCCATAAACCCTGGATTGAAATCCGGGGCAATTGTTTAAAAGTTTTAATGGCAGGAGTAATAATTACAGGCAGAAAAGAACCTCTCAACAATTAGACTGGGGCGGGGAACCTTGTAAAGCTCATAATTTGCTGAGGGTTTTCAGTGGCAGGAAGAGGGTTTGAGGCTTGCCTGTACATGGGATGAATCCATGGTGGCGGTAAAATGCAGCGGCGTTGTCATCTTTTGCATCGACGAGCATTGCGTAGACAGCCATTGAATCCCTGGCTGATTTTTTCAGGGCATCGGCAATGAGTGCTTGTCCTAAACCCCGGCCCTGATAATGTTTGTCAATCGCAAGCCGACCTAATCTCGAAGCGGGAACAGCGTCATAACGGGGCATCTTTTTTGCAAGTTGTTCGGGCAGGTTCATCAACGGAATTTGTGCAGCGGAGAGCGTGTAGAATCCGGCAATGTTTTTTTGTTCATTGTCGATTGCCACAAAGCATCTGGCGAGATTTCTTTTGATGTCCTGACCTGCGCGCTCGGCAAAATACCGGTCGAGTATCTCCGAACCGCTGCAAAATCCTGCTTTCGGGTGTTCACGGCTGAATGGCACGATCGAGAATGGAGAAATGCTCATCAATCCGGTCAGTCCTTATCCCCAAATAATTCGGAATGTCGTTCGAAGGCTTTTTTCAGGGAGTCATTTGGCTCTGGCGGGTTCAGGAGCGCCTCTGTGAAAGCCTTTTGTCCTTCTAAAGAAAGCCGGATAATGTGATTCTTTTCTATTGTTTTCCTGGCAGCTTCAAGCGCGGCATCTACGACAAAATCCGTTACAGTACGACCCTGAATCTCTGCGGCCCGTTTTATCGTGGTTTGAGCCTGGTGGGTAATCCTTGCCTCGAGCCTTGCTTTTCTTACGGTGTTTTGTTTTGTTTTGCTTTCGGATGTAGTGACACGTTTGTCACTGAAAGAAACTTTTTTACCACGAGATGCTGGTTTTCCGGATTTTGATAATTTTTTTTTCGGAGAAGCTTTATCGTCCAGCTTTTTGTTTTTGAGCGTTGTATTCATGGTGCTGTGTGTTTTGTACGGCAATTTACCGGAATATACAAAAAAGCGGCTGGGGGTGGTAAGGAAAAAATACTCTCAGGACGTGGTTTGTCTACAAAAAAATCGACCGCTACCTCGATGCCGGTGGAATGTGGGACTATGAAAATCAGGCTTGTATTCCAGGCGATGTACAGGGAATTCAACCGGTCACTTCTCATGACAGTGACTCAGTCATGCAATGACCGAAACGTTCAGCTATATACATAGCTGGGAGGCCTGATTTTCTGCGCAGCAGAAATGCGGTTTGCCTGTTGTTGACACCTTCGTTGATCTTCAGAATTGGATGGATTCAGGCTGTGCGGGTTCTATGTGCTGAATGATAGATGGTGCATGCAGGCGCCGGGATGGTCTTTCATTCTTTTCTGAAGAGTTAGTTATATTATTATATGTAGTTGGATTGTTGTTTTGAGATGGGGATTACGCGTAAATCATGCGGTATTTTAAGAGTATCGAAGCCAATCTGTAGTAAAGATAATGACTCTTGTTTTGTCTGATAAGACGACAACAGAAAGATGTCTGAAACATGATAATCTGGTGTAGTTATTGTCAAAAATATATTGGAGAAAAAGCTCCATACGATGACTATTCGATGACGCATAGCGTCTGCAAGAGCTGCTATAAGGAGATTCAGTCAGATTTTGACAAAACAGTGAAGTTGTCGATTGAATTCAAAAAGCTTCGGATTATCTACGACAGTATCTCCATTGACATATCAAGATCAAATTTTGCGAGTCTGGACCGGCATTTTAATGCTTTGCTGCAGATGGATCTGGATCCGGTAGATATTGTGTTTGGTGTTGTTCAGCCTTTATTGTACAAGCTGGGGAAATTGTGGGAACTTGGGAAAGTGAATGTGTATGAAGAGCATATTGTTACTGATATCCTGCTTTCCAAAATCGAGGACCTGGTCGGGAAGACACGTCTTTCTGTTTCAAACCTGAAAACCCAGGAAAGGCCAGATGTCCTTCTGAGTTGTGTGAATGGGAACAATCACAGTATAGGCGTTAAAATGCTGGAAATATATCTGGCATTGAATGATATATCGACATTGACGATACTTCCCGGAGTTCCCAATCGTGAACTCGTTAAACTGGTTACACGAGCACAGCCTGAAGTACTTGCGTTATCAATATCATTGCCCTGGCATTTAGACGAGATAGAAAAGATTTTGAGCATGTTGCAGGAAGTCGAAGAAGAGCATAGTCTCAATAAGGTTGTCGTTGGAGGCTATCCTTTCAGGATAGGCATGAAAATACCTGATGGGATGAATTGTCAGGGTATATCTGACTTTACGGCATTTCTCAACGAAATAAAGCAGTTCGCAGGAGGTGTGAATGGATAAGGACTATTTAATGAGGTCCTTGGACGCAATGGTGTCTTTTGATGAAGAATCAGCACTGGCGTATGAAAAAAATATAGATAAACTGATTGGTGATGTTAATCAGGACCTGGAAGAAAGGGAGGATATTGTTGAACTGATTGGCGGGAAAAGGAACCTCGAAATGATGAAAGATAATCATACTAACCATGCGAGGTTCATACTGTCAATGCTGAAGAATTATAATGCAGCAGTAATGGTTGAAACGGTTTTATGGGTGTTCAGGGCTTACAGAGTTCGAGGATTCTCAGATCTTTATTGGGCGGCCCAGTTGAACTCATGGCTTGGATCACTTGGCAGTCACTTGTCTGAAAAGCACTATAGGAACATCAGGCCCATCTATGACTGGATGCTTGTCAATATTCCAAATTTTGTCGCTATAGCAGATGAAGAGACAGGGTGCTCATGATGAGAGGTTCAGGCTATCGAAAACAGAGGTTACAGGGGTTGATTACAGGTGCTGCTTTGCTGGAAAAAGTGGTATGAGATAAACGGTTAACAAATCGGTGCTGAAACCAATGAGTAATGTTCAAAATGATCAGATGGAAAGAATCCTGAATATCCATACCCTGACAAAACGGTTGATCATCATGACCGTTGTCGTTGTGTTGATATTCGGTGCTCTTTTCAGCCTCAGTTATTATTTTAATCAGCGATTCATGATGACCTGGGCCGGATTTCTCTGTGGGATCATAGGGGGATTTGTCAGCATACAGCAACGGATCAAGTCCGTATCGGACGATGAATTGAGACTGTTGACAAATTCCTGGTTTCAAATTCTCCTGATTCCGGTCTTTGGCGGTGTCTTTGCGCTGGTATTGTATAGTCTGTTTTTATCTGAAATTATCTCGGGCAGTGTATTTCCTGCATTCTATATACCGGAGCCACCCAATTCTGTCCCTGACTCTGCATTTATGATTGAGATATTTACAAAGTCATATCCCAATACGGGTCAGGATTTTGCAAAATTCCTTTTCTGGTCATTTGTAGCCGGTTTTTCTGAAAGATTTGTCCCGCAAGTCATCAGCAGTATTGCCAGTAAAGCCTCGGATCAACACAATGCTGCCGACAGTCAGCATGAGAGCAACTGATTGCATCGGTTCCGGTTTTACCTTGGGTCTGATCGCAGTATGACCGGTTGTGCTCATGATGCCGCCGGCCTGAAGCCGGATGGCGAGTCGGTAAACGTGGTTTCCTGAAGCGACTGGTCTGTTATCAGCATGGTTTTCGCCGGGTAGTTTCGAACCAGTTCGTAGTCGTGTGTTGCGATGATCACCGCGATCCCCTTGCTGTTGATTTTTTTCAGATATTCGAGGATTTCCAGTGATGTGTCGGGATCGAGGTTGCCTGTCGGCTCGTCGGCAAGGATCGCCACCGGTTCGCGTACAAGTGCCCTTGCGATGGCTACCCGCTGCTGTTCTCCTGCAGACAGGTTCTGCGGCAGTTCTTTTGCGGCATGTTCAAGACCGACCTCTTTGAGGGCATGCATCACCCTTGCCTGGATGAGGCGCTTTCTGGTGTTGGTGACCTTGAGGACAAACGAGAGGTTTTCAAAGACAGTTCTGTCTTCAAGCAGCCTGAAATCCTGAAAGACGACACCCAGTTTTCTGCGGAGTTTCGGGATGTGGCGTTTTTTTGTTTTCGAAGATGTGTAGCCGCCGATGGAAACTTCACCTTTTTTCGGCTTTATTTCCATGTAGAGTGATTTGAGAAGGGTTGTTTTACCGCTTCCGCTTTTTCCGACAATATAGACGAACTGATCGGGTTCAATCGAAAGGTTGACTTTCTTCAAAACAGTTTTTTTCCCCAGTTCCAGATCGACATCGATGAATGAAATCATTGCTGTTTGTTGAGTTGTTGAATTGTTGAGAATTCGATAGCAGGTATTAGGTAATAGGAGAATATAGTTACGGGCGGCACACAGGTCCGACCCTGCATTTATCCATTCCCCACTTTCCATCTCCCCGCATTCTTCCTGCTCCGCACTCGTTGCTGTTGCTCAGCACTTTTTCCATCCCACACCCCACATCTCACATCCTACATTCTTCTCCTCACATTCATCACTCGTCACTTTTTTGCCTTTTACCTTTTGCTTTTTGCCTTCTTTTCTCCCTGTTCTTCGCTATTCTTTCGGCAAGGCGGGCGGCTTCGATAAAACTTGTGATGGAAGCTTTGTCCTGTCCGGCTATGTCAAATCCTGTCCCATGATCAGGAGAGGTGCGGACAACAGGAAGGCCTGTTGTTACGTTGACACCGCTCTCGAATGCCAGAACCTTGAAGGGGAGCAGTCCCTGGTCATGGTACATTGCCACGACTGCGTCATAGTCTCTGTAGCGGCGGGAGCCGAAAAAACCGTCGGCAGGAAAAGGTCCCTCCACGACGCCCTGTTCTGTGTAGTCTTGTATGCCTGGCGTGATGATCGTTTTTTCCTCGGTTCCCATGACGCCTCCATCCGAAGCATGAGGATTCAGACCGAGGACGGCGATACGCGGTGCGTTGATATTGAAATCAGTCTGCAGGGAGCGGCTCAGCCTGTCGAGAAAACCGCCAAAGTCCATCGAGCGAATCTTTTCCGGTACTGCAGCATACGGTATGTGAATCGATGCAAGCGCGACAGTCAGCATGGACGAGGGATCGTAAAACAGCATGATCGGCTCCGGGACACGACACAGGCCGGCAAGGTAGTCGGTATGGCCGATGGCGGAATAGCCGGCAAGGGCTATGGCTTCCTTGTGGATCGGTGCGGTTACCATTCCCACGAGTTTTCCATCGAGGCACAGTCTTGCTGCGGTTTCTATCGATCGCATGGCAATACGGCCTGCCTCGGCACTGATAACTCCCGGCCGGATGGGACCGTCAGGTTCTCCGGTGCTTATCACCGGGAGTATGCCGTCCGGCAGTTCTGAAACGTTTTCGAAATCCTCCATGGTGTCGAAAACTGCTATGTCTATACCGATGCCAAGAGTATGACTGTAGAACCGGAGCGCTTTTTCAGAACCGAAAACAAGGGGACGTGATCTGCCGGTTATGGCTTCCCGGCTGCTTTTCAGGAGTATCTCGGGTCCGATACCGTGAATGTCACCGATTGTCCATGCGGTATACATCGTCAGAGACGTTTATAGGCGCTTGCGATTTTCTCGTCTTTTACTACTCCTTTTTTGGCCAGCCAGTAGAGCAGGGGTTCGGGAATCAGAACGAACAAGCCTGCACCGGGCGTATGTTCAAGGTCGGGACCGAACGACTGGCCAAGCGCTTCATTCATGAAATGGGCAGCAGTAAGTCCGGAGAGGATATCGACCAGGAACAGAAGGATCAGGACAGAGATCAGTGTCCCCTGAAGGCTCCTGTTTTTATAGAGGAACACGGCGGCTATTGCCAGGATGGCGGTCAAAGGAGAGACGATGCTCGAAGCATAGATGGTGATAGTGTGGACCAGTCCGGCATCAGGATAAGGTCCGAAATCCTGCAGCACATAGAGACTGTCTGCAGTGTAGTACCAGAATGGCAGGAAAATGCTGGAAAAGGCCAGAATAGCAGCCAGAAAAAGGTAAAGACTCTGTAATCGCGCTAACATGATGAGATGAGATTTTACGTGTCGTGATAAATGATGCCTCAGTTGGAGCAAATATAATCATTCACCCGTTAAGACCGCCAAGCGGCTTCAGGATCGTTCGGGCGATTTTTGCTGATGCGCCAAGGCGGCTCTGAACATATTTGCCAGCGATGCGGCCCTGTTCCTGTTGTGCTTCGGGATGGTCTACGAGGTTCCGGAGGGTTTCGAGAAGCGATGCGTTGTCGTCTACTACCGTCGCACCTCCAATGGATGCAAGTTCTATAGCTTCAGGAGAGTTGTGGTGTCGGGGACCGAACAGCACGGGAATGCCATAGACGGCAGGTTCAAGGGTGTTGTGGACATTGATCCCGAAACCGCCGCCGACATAGGCTATCGAAGCAATGGAGTAGAGTTCGGCAAGAAGGCCGATATGGTCGATGATGAGAACCCTCTTTGCAGAGAAGTTATCCGACAGTGCCGACAGCCTTGCAGATGCTATGCCTGCCGAGTCGAGTTCTTTTTCAAGGCGAACGATATTGCTGGTTGAGACGTCGTGCGGAGCGAGGATCATTTCGAGTGCGTCACTGAGCGAAAGATATGCCGGAAGGAGCAGGTTTTCATCCTTTTCCCAGGTGCTCCCGCCGATCAGGACAGTTCTGTTCTTATAGAATCCGGCAAGCCGGTCGATTTTGCCGGTATCGACGCTTCTCGCTTTCACCTGGTCGAACCGGGGATCACCGGCGGTGATCGCATTTTGTATGCCGAACGTTTCGGCAAAGCGTTTTCGGTCATTGTCGGAAACGGTAAATATGAAATCGAAAAGAGAGAAAACCGAACGGTACAATTCCCTGATCAATGGTTTGCTGTAGCGATTTTTTTGCCGTAGAACGGCAGCGGCGAGAATCAATGCCGCGCCTTGTTTTTTTGCAGCATGAAGATGGTTCGGCCAGAAATCATAGCGCATGACCATGACGACATCGGGCCCGATCAGGGAAACGGTTTTTCGGGCGTTTCGGGGGGAGTCGACGGGATGATAGAATACTATCGTTGCGTCACTGCAGTTGCGGTAGAGGTTGTAGCCGGAATCCGAGAAAAATGAGAGGAAAACGAGTGCGTCCGGACATGCTTTTCTGACTTCTGCAAGAACAGGCCTCGACTGCTCGAATTCGCCTGCTGATGAGGCGTGAACCCAGATGCGCGGCCTGTTGTCGGGCAGTGATCCCGTTTTCTTTTCAAGATCGGCAAACAGATTCTTTCTGACGCTGAAAAACAGTCGCACTTTAGGGAAGGCCGGGCTGATGAGCTTCAGTAAAGCGGATAAAAAAGCTACTATTACAGTATAGAGTTTTCGGTAAGATGCCATGGTTTCATTTTTTTCCTAGGTATCATTTAAAAGGGGATTTTCAAAACCCTCCCGGGAGCTGACCTCAGGTGGAAACGTATCCGGTTCCGGATCATTGGCCATGGGAATACGGGTTTTTATAGGGATGCCTGTCGGTGAAGCGTTCATCAAACGAACATCATTATTCCGTTGCCGTCACACTGTTCCGGGGGTTCGATGGGTACCTCCCGAAAACCTGCATGTGACGCTGGTTCCTCCATGGATATGTGACGACGTTGAAAAGGTATGTGATGAAATGCAGGAACTTCTCGTCGGGACTCCGGCTCAGAATGTTGTTTTCGATCGGATTTCATTGGGTCCGACCAGAAGGCAGCCTCGTCTGGTATGGGTTTCGGGCGGGGTGCATGGTACCCTTGGATGAAGCGGCGGTTTCTGATGAGCAGTTTGAATCATATCCGTTAGGCTATTGCAGGAATAAATTGTACCATAAGCTGTGCCATATCGCCTTGGAGCCTGTGGCCATAGAATAAAGAAGTGAAAAGAAAGCTATCTCGAGTCAGACCGGTTATGCCGCAGGCAGATATGTTCTTTCCATGCAAGAGGGATGTTTTGTCGGCAGGAGCGCTTTTTTTCCGGGTTCTTTGCATTACTTCATACAATCGCGGATACAGCCCTGAGCCGGTTCATGACATGCTGCTGATATCCTCAAGAGACAGACTGCTATGGAAGGAGATCATGCTTTCACTGCCGGGTTTACAGAACTCGGCCTTTCACAAAGGGTGCTTCAGGCTCTCGACAAGGTGGGATACGAGACGCCGACACCGATCCAGCTTCAAACCATTCCCCTGATCATAGAGGGACGTGATATACTTGGGCAGGCACAGACCGGTACAGGCAAAACCGCCGCGTTCGCCCTGCCGCTGCTCTCTGCGATCGACCTTTCGATACCCAGGCCCCAGGTACTTGTCCTTACTCCTACAAGGGAACTGGCGATACAGGTTTCAGAAGCCTTTCAGCGTTATGCATCCTTTATGGAAGGTTTTCATGTGCTTCCGATTTACGGTGGACAGGACTACACCGGTCAGCTTCGCCGTCTCAAGCGCGGGGCTCACGTCGTGGTTGGTACACCGGGAAGGATCATGGATCATATCGGCAGGAACACCCTGAATCTCGACGCGATAGGTACGCTTGTTCTCGACGAGGCGGACGAGATGCTTCGCATGGGTTTCGTTGACGATGTTGAATGGATTCTCGGCAAAACGCCTTCTGACCGGCAGGTTGCACTGTTTTCGGCGACGATGCCTTCTGAAATCCGTCGTATTTCAAAAAAATACCTGCGTGACTATTCCGAGATAGCAGTAAAGACGAAAAGCTCTACAGTGGAGACCATTACCCAGCGCTATCTTCCGGTTTCCGGCAGGCATAAACTCGATGCGCTGACCCGTATTCTCGAAAGCGAACAGTTCGACGGAATGATTCTCTTTGTGCGCACAAAGACAGCCTCGCTCGAATTGTCTGAAAAGCTCCAGGCAAGAGGGTTCGCATCTGCGGCGCTCAATGGCGACATGGCACAGAATCATCGCGAAAAAACTGTCGGCCGGTTCAAGGATGGAGAGTACAACATACTTGTTGCAACCGATGTGGCGGCAAGAGGGCTGGATGTGAAGCGGATCACTCATGTTGTCAACTATGACATTCCGACAGATACGGAGAGCTATGTTCACAGGATCGGCAGAACCGGAAGGGCCGGCAGGAAAGGAGAGGCGATTCTTTTTGTGACTCCCCGTGAGATGTCGATGCTCCGGACGATCGAGCATGCTGTCAGGAAAAAAATCGACAGGATGGAAATGCCCTCTGCCGAGAGCATTAACGAAAGGCGCATAACGACCTTCAAGCAGGGGATCAGCAAGGCCATCTCTACGACCGATCTTGATTTTTTCCGGGAACTGGTGGCGTCATACTGTCTCGAGCACGATGTAGACGCTATCGATGTCGCTTCAGCGCTGGCAAGTCTTTATCATGGCGATAGTTCACTGCTGTATACCGCTGCGAAGCACAAGCAGGAACGGCTGCACAAAAAGCCTTCGGTGGCCGGTGAAATGAGGAGAAAAAAACAACCCGGCAATGGACAGCAGAAGATGAGAGTTTACGGATTCGAGCGGTATCGACTTGAGGTCGGTCTGAAGCATGGGGCTAAACCGGGTAATATTGCCGGAGCGATAATCAATGAAATCGGTGTCGATGGTAATGATGTCGGCAGAATTTCCATACACGATGAGTACGCTACCGTAGAACTGCCGGAAGGGATGCCGAAAGACGTTTACAGGGAGCTGAAGAAAATATGGGTTTGCGGCAAGCAGCTGCAGGCTTCAAGGTTGGAGAAAGCGGCTCCGGAACATGGTGGAGAGTCGGTCAGAAGCAAAAGACTTTCGCATAAAAAGCCCAAGCGGTCATTGCGAAAGAAAAAGAAATCGTTTTAACCGGTTTACAACAGCCGGGTTTAGTTGCAGGATATCGTGATTGTGCGTAAGTTTTCACAATATTCGGTACTGTTGGATTGCTCTTGTTGATGTTTCGGTTATGGTTGAATCACCAAAAGCTCTTTCCGCTACTCCTGCAAAACGATACAGCGGCTCACAGGTCTTCGCTATCGTTCTGGGAGTGTTTTTCGTAACGGTTGTCGTAACCGTGCTTGTTGTCCGTTTTTTCTTTTTTCCACCCCCTTTTTCTCCGGTTGAACTCAATGACCGCGAGAAACGCGAGCTTGCGGGAAAACTCGATGTGATCGAAGAGGCAAGCGGTGTATCACTCATGGATATGTTCGGAGGCGTCAGGGATGATAAACTGACACCTGAAGGTTATCTCAAGCCTGAGCCGTACAGTGAGAATGAGGGCAATCGTGAGATATATCTCACCGAGAGGGAAATCAACGCGTTGCTTGCAAACAATACCGACCTTGCCAAAAAAGCAGCTGTCGATCTTTCCCGTGACCTCCTGAGTGCCAGGCTCCTCATACCGGTGGATTCGGATTTTCCTGTTCTCGGAGGCAAGACGCTCCGCGTAAGAGCAGGACTCGAACTTTCCTACAGGGAAGGAAGGCCGGTTGTCAAGCTGAGAGGGATAAGCCTGATGGGTGTTCCGTTACCCAATGCCTGGCTTGGAGGGCTCAAGAATGTAGATCTTGTCGAAGAGTTTGGTGGCGGTCCGGGTTTCTGGAACGGCTTTTCTGAAGGTATCGATACGATAGAAGTAAAAGAAGGCAAACTATATCTGAGGCTGAGGGAGTAATTTCCTTCCGGCTCATCAACTCCTATGGAAATCGAGTTTTACGGCGCTACGGGCAGAATTACCGGTTCCTGCCACATTATCCGGGTCAACGGCCGGCAGTTGCTTCTCGACTGCGGCCTCATACAGGGTCTGCCGGAAGAAGAAGAGCATAACCGTGACGATTTTCCTTTTGATCCGGAAGCTATCGATGCCGTTATTCTGAGCCATGGGCATATCGATCATTCCGGGCGATTGCCGCTCCTGGTGAAACGGGGCTTCACGGGTCCCATTTACACGCATCCCGCAACCAGGGACCTGGCACTTGTTCTTCTGCAGGATTCTGCAAGGATCAACGAGCGGGAGATCGAGTATAAAAACCGTCACGAGAAAGGATGGTTTCTGCCTCCGGAAGAGCCGCTTTACGGGTTGGAGGAGGTTACAGCAACGATTAACCTGATGCAGACTCTGAAATACCGTGAGACAAAAGAGCTTTTTCCCGGTGTTGTCGTGCGCTTCTACGATGCCGGCCATATTCTGGGTTCGGCAATGCTTGAACTCAGGCTGACCGAAAACGGTACGACGAAAACCCTGGTCTACAGCGGTGACATCGGTCAGTATGACACTCCTATTCTGTATGATCCGTCCGAAATTGGCGAAGCGGATGTCGTTATCATGGAAAGTACTTACGGAGACAGGCTGCATAAAGACAAAGACCAGACGCTGCAGGAAATCGAAAGCATTATCTGTAACGCGGCACATGAAAGAGGTAATATTGTTATCCCTGCATTTTCGATAGGCAGAAGCCAGGAACTGCTCTATCTCTTCGGCAAACATTATGACGACTGGGAGCTTGGCAAGTGGCAGATTTTTCTCGACAGTCCGATGGCGATAGAGGCCAGCAGAATCTATTGGGACTATCCCGAACTCTACGATGTCGAGGCGACCAAGCTCAGGCGGCAGGTTCTTGAAATGCCGCCAATTCCCAATATCCGCTTTACCAGAACCTCGAAAGAATCGCGTGAGATCAACGAGATTGAAAATGGGGCAATAATTATCGCCGGAAGCGGTATGTGCAACGGAGGACGAGTCCTTTACCATCTCATGCGCAATATCAGCCGGCCCGAGTGCCATGTACTCATTACCGGTTTCCAGGCGGAAGGTACGCTTGGGAGAAAAATCGTCGAAGGAGCCGATACCGTCAGGATCAGGGGAGATGAGTATTCAGTAAAGGCGGCGGTACATACCATAGGCGGATTGTCCGCCCATGCCGATCAGCGTGATCTGCTCCGCTGGATAAGCGGTTTTTTTTCCTCACCGATGGTTTATTTGGTGCACGGAGAGCAATCTGCGAAAGAAGCGTTCAGTGAGCAGCTTCAGTATGAATCATCCCTGAAATCACATATTCCCCTTCCAGGTGAGATCGTTCAGCTGTAGTTAATGGGGCTATGTGTCACCCAATACCCAATACCAGCTTTCACCCTCTCGGGTGGAACGTCTTGTGTACTTCCTTTATGAAGGAACGGTCGATATGGGTGTAAATTTGCGTTGAGATGATGGAACTGTGGCCGAGCATTTCCTGGACCGCCCTGAGATCGGCCCCGCCTTCGAGGAGATGTGTCGCGAAGGTGTGCCGAAGGGTGTGAGGGCTGATTTTTTTTGTAATGCCGGCCGATACACTGTAGTTCCGGACGATGGAGTAGGCGCCCATTCTGGATAGTTTTCCGCCTCTTGCGTTGAGAAAAAGATAGTCGCCCGAATCTTTTTTTGACAGGTTGAGCCGCAGTTCCTGACGGTATCTCTGTATCCATGTGGCAGCACTGCGTCCAAGAGGCACAAGCCGTTCTTTTGAACCCTTCCCGAATATGCGTGCAAACCCTGCGTCAAGATAACAGTTGCTTTGCTGAAGGTTGATCATCTCGCTTACCCGCACACCGGTAGCATAGAGGAACTCGAGCAATGCCTTGTCGCGCAAACGGAATTTCCCTGGGGGATCGTTCTGCATCGGAGCATCAATGAGTCTGAAAACCTCATCAACGGTCAGGACAGTCGGCAGGCTGAAGGCCGGTTTTGGCAGATGAAGGTTTTCGGCCTCGTTGGCTGCAAGGCACTGTTCACGAACCAGAAACTTGTGAAAGGAACGTATGGCTGAAATATTTCTTGCTACAGATCGCTCGCCAAGTCCTTCCTCGTGAAGTGCAACAATATAGGTCTGAATGTCCGGGAGCGTGATATCCCCGATCATTTTCTCTGCGTCCTGAATGTAGAGCAGGTACCGTGAGAGGTCGTTCCGGTATGAATTTCTGGTATTGCCGGAGAAGTTTCTTTCAAGCGTCAGGTAGTTCATGAAGCTGTCGAGATGACCGCTATATGGTTCATTCAGAACTCGCATTACCAATCATATGATTTTCAGCCTGTGCAAAAAGGCATTGCAAAAGGAACAGGGAGCATGCACCTTTATTCCCGCAGTCACTGTATTTTTTTCAAACAGTTCAACACTTCAACAATCATTTTTTTCTCAAACGTTGTGCAAATCCGCCATCGAATCCTTTCCTTTGTCCCTGGAGCGTCAGGTATGAGCCCGGTTCCGGGTTATCGGTACAAGTTGTTCCTTCAGGGAGTTCGAATGGTGCAGAATCTCTCCGGAATTCCGGGTGTCGTTCCAGAAAACGCTCGATCTGCATGACATTTTCTTCGGGTTCGACCGAACAGGTAGCATAGACAAGGACTCCCTCTTCTTCAAGGAGTGTTGCCGCATGGTCAAGAAGTGAGCTTTGCAGGCTTGTCAGTTCTTCAAGTTTCTCCGGAGATGTTCGCCATCGAAGCTCGGCTTTTTTCCCCAGCACACCGGTGCCTGTACAGGGTGCGTCAAGGAGAACGGATTCAGGCTGAACGTCAGGGCGGAACGTACGGGCATCGGCAGGGATGGTCCGGATGATCGATATACCCATTGCTTCGGCGCGGGCTGTGATCCGTGCACATTTGTTAGGGTACCGGTCTACGGCAAGAATTGTCCCATCGTTTCCCATCAGTTCGGCAAGATGGGTCGCTTTTCCCCCCGGAGCAGCGCACATATCGATAATTGTATCTCCTTTGCGGGGAGAAATCAGGAGGCATGGCAGGGCCTGTGTCGGGTTCTGCACGCTGAGCAGCCCAAGGCGGATGAAAGGTTCACATGCCTCGAAATTCCGTGTCAGGATATAGCCTTCAGGTGTTGCAGGGCTGAAGGCGACCGAAGCATCTTCAAGCGCCTTGTACATGGTTTTCAGGTCTGTTTTCAGCGTGTTGACTCTGAGGGCGATCAATGGGGGCTCGTTATCGGCGGCAAGCATGGTTTTTGTTACAGATTCCCCATAACGTTCAAGCCAGCGTTGAACAAGCCATTCCGGGTGTGAGGTTTCTATTGACAGTTGCCGGTACAATGGTCCCTGGATATCGAAGATCGTTGCCTCAGATGTCGATGAGATTCTGCGCAAAACGCCGTTGACAATACCTGCAAGATGTCTTCCCTTGTATTTTTTTGCGAGTTTGACCGACTCGCTGACAGCAGCCCATTGGGGAATCCTGTCGAGGAAAAGAAGCTGATAGACGCCGAGGCGCAGGATGTTTCGTAAAAGGGGGGCTGTTTTTTCCAGGTCGTGATGGTAGTACTGCTGTAGAGTATAATCAAGTTTCAACTGCAGGCGAAGTGTGCCGTTAAAGAGCTCTGTCGACAGAGCGCGGTCGTCGGGGCCGGGCTTATGGCGCTTGAACAGCCTGTCGAGCGCCTGTTCAGATTTCATGTTTTTCTGTTCTGTTTCCTGCAGTGCCAGCAGTGCGATCTCTCTTGCGTTCATATAAAAAGTTGAATATCGGTCAGGAAGCTTTTCCTGTTTTATCCTGATCTATGATCCTGGACTTCGATTTGTAAAATAGCAATCTCTGTTGTAGATTGAGACCAGCTTAAGAAGTTCTTTCTCTATAAATCGATAAGCTATCATCCAGAAAGGTGGAGGGAGTGGCCCTGAGAAGCCTTGGCAACCGTCGGAAACGATTGGTGCCAATTCCAGCCCGGACAGAACGTGCGGGGCAGATGATTGTCGATACAGTTTCTGTATCCATACCATTTTCTGCCTCCGCCTCCTTTTTTTCTATCCGTCCCCGGCCTCAGGATGATTGCTGAAATCATCTTTTATTGACAATCATGAGCAATTCGACATCTCCTTTACGATTTGAAACGCTTCAGGTTCACGCCGGTCAGGAGCCGGATCCTGCCACCAATTCGCGTGCGGTCCCCATTTACCAGACAACATCGTACGTGTTCGACAGTGTTGAGCACGGCGCAAGCCTGTTTGCGCTTAAAGAAGCCGGTAATATCTATACACGGCTTATGAATCCGACAACCGATGTGCTTGAAAAGCGGCTTGCTGCTCTTGAAGGCGGAAAAGCAGCTCTTGCTGTTGCCAGCGGTCATTCGGCGCAATTTATCGCGTTGACAAACCTCTGCCAGGCAGGCGATTCGATTGTTTCTTCCAGTTATCTTTACGGGGGAACCTACAACCAGTTCAAGGTATCGTTTCCGAGACTTGGCATTACTACCAGGTTTGCTGAAACGCTCACTGCCGAAGCTATTGAAAAACAGATAGACGACTCAACCAGGGCAGTGTATCTTGAATCGATAGGAAATCCTGCTTTTCATGTGCCTGACTTCGAAGCGATTGCTGCCATGGCTCATGCCAACAATCTTCCGCTTATTGTCGATAACACGTTTGGTTGTGCCGGCTATCTCTGCAGGCCTATAGATCATGGCGCCGACATTGTCGTCAATTCGGCGACCAAATGGATCGGCGGCCACGGAACATCGATGGGCGGTATTATTGTCGATGCGGGAACGTTTGACTGGGGAAGTGGCAGGTTCAGTATGTTCACCGAGCCTTCTCCAGGTTATCATGGTTTGAATTTTCATCAAACCTTCGGCGATCTTGCTTTCATCGTTCGGGCAAGGGTTGAAGGGCTTCGTGATTTCGGACCTGCTTTAAGCCCGATGAATTCGTTTCTCCTGTTGCAGGGTATCGAGACGCTTTCATTGCGGGCGCAGCGTCATGCCGACAATTCCATGGAGCTTGCTCTCTGGCTTCAGGATCATCCTGATGTTGCATGGGTCAACTACCCGGGCCTTTTTTCTCATCCGACTCATGAGAACGCAAAAAAATATCTGACAAACGGCTATGGCTGCGTTCTGACGTTTGGTTTGAAAAAAGGATATGAAGGGGCAGTTCAATTTATTGAAAACGTCTCGCTTGCCAGCCACCTGGCAAATGTAGGTGACGCAAAAACACTGGTGATCCACCCTGCATCCACCACACATCAACAGCTCAGTGCCGAAGAGCAGGCTGCAGCAGGTGTCGAGAGGGATATGATCAGGGTATCGGTCGGTATCGAGCATATCGAGGACATCAAGGCAGATTTCGAACAGGCGTTCTCACGAATTTCATGAGAGCAGAAACGTTTTTTTATGAAACATATGCCGGATTTCCCAGTTAAACGTGAAAACGATTTGTTGGATGGAGTATATCAATATCATCTCTGAAAAGACCGCCTTCCTGATCAGCCGAAAACCGTTCAGCCTTGAGCTTGGAGGTGAACTGCCCGAAACAACCATCGCGTACCGGACCTGGGGCACGCTGAACAGGGAGCGCAGCAATGTTGTGCTGATCTGTCATGCCTTGACAGGGTCCGCGGATGCCGATACATGGTGGGACGGGATGTTTGGTGAAGGGAAAGGATTTGACGAGACGAAGGATTTTATCGTCTGCAGTAATGTTCTTGGAAGCTGTTACGGATCGACAGGGCCGCTTTCACAGAATCCGCTGACAAACAGACGGTACGGTCCTGATTTTCCTCATGTTACCATTCGTGACATGGTGCGGCTGCAACGGATCCTTATCGATGCACTTGGCATAGAACAGGTAAAGCTTGTTGTCGGAGCATCTCTTGGCGGCATGCAGGTACTCGAATGGGGCTGCATGTATCCCGACAAGGTAAGAGGTTTGATGCCCATGGGGGCTTCCGGACGGCATTCAGCCTGGTGTATAGCGCAAAGCGAAGCACAGCGGCAGGCGATCATGGCTGACCGGGACTGGAATGAGGGATGGTATGAGCCTGGTGTTCAGCCTGCAAGGGGACTGGCGGCAGCGCGGATGATGGCAATGTGCTCCTACAGGAGTTTCGATAACTTTCAGCAGCGTTTCGGACGGGAATTGCAGGATGAGGGACTGTTTCAGGCGGAAAGTTATCTGCGGTACCAGGGCGAGAAACTTGTCGGCCGTTTCGACGCCAACACGTACCTTACCTTGACCAGAGCAATGGACACCCATGATGTCGCACGCGGGAGAGGCGAGTACACACGTGTTCTCGAATCCCTTTCCATGCCGGTCGAAGTGCTGTCTATAACATCCGATCTGCTCTATCCGAAGGAAGAGCAGGAAGAGCTTGCGGGGCACATTCCCGACAGCCGGATCGAGTACCTGCATGAATCATACGGTCACGATGCCTTTCTGATCGAGGTCGACAAGGTAAGCCGGCTGGTGAAAGCGTTCAGGGACAAGGTGACGGCTCAGGACAGTTCGGCTGCCTGAGCTTGAGGTTTCTGTCATTCTATATCCGTTATCGATCCGAATAGGCCTGGATCGATCCTGCCAGGAATTTTTCCTGAATATCCACTCAGTCAGCTATTCCGGTTTTGTCGGGATATTGCTTGCCTTGTTGCCGATCCGGTTGTTCTCTTGATGGCGTTTGCCGGTGTTGTGGATCAGAGAAAGGACGTTGCGGTCAGGGATGCCGTCATCGTCATAGAGTCCGGCGAATCCGAATGCATCGAGAATGTTCAGACCGGCGTCGATCTGCCGAGTGGTCAATTCATTTTTCCATGAGGTAACAGGGGATTTGCCACTGAAGAGACTGCTCTCTTTGCTGACGACCCGGCTTGGTTTCCTGACAATCTCTTCATCAAGCGTGACGTGACAGTTGATATTGGTGTTCTTGATAAACCGTAACGCGGCAGAGACCTGGTTTTCCGGATCGGTATACATGTCTTCATAAAACATGATGTGCAAATGCCCGGGGACGAATTGCCTGAGGGGAACATAGTTGATGATCGACCATATCAGTACCTGCCGCAGGATATAATCATCGCTGCTGCTGATTTCCCTGATGAGGCGTTCAAATGGATATAGATAGTCTTCGTAAAGGTGTTTCTGGGTTAAAAGGGTCATGGGATCGGTGACCCAGAACCAGTCTTTCTTTTTCTGTTTTGAAAGTGCAACAGAAAAAGGATTCCTGATAAGCAGGATGATTTTCAGATCGGGAAATCTGGCCGCAGCCCAGTGAGCGAAGAGGTTTGCGAAAATATCCTTGATGAGAAGGCCGCTGTAGAGCCTGGACTGATTTGCGGAATCTACAACGGGATGGGTGAACGTGCCACTGAAGATATCTGCGGCGATGTTTTCGAGCTGAAGGTTTGACTCGTTTGAACGTAAGTACAGGTGAGGTGTCAGAAAATTCATTTCATCGACATGCTGGGGATGAAACGGTTCGAACATTTCCCTGTAACGTCTGTCGTGATTGAGCAGGTCAGCAACCCATGTCGTACCGCTGCGGCCGTCTCCTATCAGCCAGATGACTTCTTCATAGTTATCGAGAAGCCGGTTGGCATGCAGAGAGACATCCCTGACAGGCTTGAGCAAGTGGGACAGGATTATCTGTTCAATATGCACGGTTCGATTCGATTCAGGTTATCGAGTCACATGGTAACCAAAAAAGATACGTTTCTCTTTCGAGTGTGAAAAAAAAGAATGATCATCTTCTATATTTAAGAAGATGGTAACGATGTCTGCAGGACCTGTCGATATGGCATACAGGGAGCAACTCCACTCAACTATGTTCCCGTAATGATATCGAAGCCTGTATAGGGCCTTAGTGCATCAGGTACAACAACGTTTCCTTCGCTGGTCTGGTAGTTTTCAAGCAGGGCGACCATCAATCGCGATGTTGCCAGACCCGAACCGTTCAGGGTATGAATATAAGCCGGTTTCGACGACCCGGAAGACTTGTAGCGGATATTGGCGCGCCGGGCCTGGTAATCCTCAAAATTGGAACAGCTCGATGCTTCAAGATATTTTTCTTCTGCAGGGGACCAGACTTCGATATCATAGCATTTGGCGGCATTGGCGCTGATGTCGGCACTGCAGAGAAGGAGTACCCGGTATGGGATCCGGAGAGCGTTGAGAATTGCTTCGGCGTTCTGAAGAATTTCCTCGAGCGCCTCATAGGACGTATCCGGTCGGGTGAATTTCACCATTTCAACCTTGTTGAACTGGTGAACCCTGAGGAATCCTCTTGTATCTTTTCCATAGCTTCCGGCCTCTCTGCGGAAACAGGCAGAATAAGCGGCATAGGAAATCGGGAGCTCATCTTCGCGGAGCATCTCGTCGCGGTGCAGGTTTGTTAACGGAACTTCAGCGGTCGGGATGGCATAAAGGTTGTCTTCGTTCATATAGTAGACCTGGTCGGCGAACTTTGGCCATTGTCCGGTACCGCGCAGTGAATCCTCATTGACCATGAAAGGCGGAAAAATCTCTTTATAACCATGTCGTTCGGTATGGTAGTCAAGCATGAAATTCCACAGAGCACGTTCCAGCCGGGCTCCTTTTGCCTTGTAAACCGGAAAGCCTGTCCCGGATATTTTTGCGCCCCGTTCGAAATCAAGGATATCGAGCCGTTTTCCGATATCAAGATGATTGAGCAGGGAAAAATCCAGAAAGTGATCAAAATATACCGGTTCCTTGCAGACGACATTATCTTCAGCAGACGTTCCTTCAGGGACATCGTCGTGCAGTCTGTTTGGCAGAGAAAGCAGAATGTCCTCTATTGCCTTTTCGGTCTGACCAAGCGTTTCATCCATACCTGTGATCTTGTCAGCGACTTCTTTCATTTCCTGAATGAGTGCTTCGGCCGATCCCTGTCCGGTCCTTTTGATGACGGCTATGTCCTTTGAGACCTTGTTTCTCAGAGCCTTCAGTTCATCGGTTTTCTTCACAAGTTCCCTGCGCTCTTTGTCCAGCTCGAGAATTGTATCAAGTTTGCTGCAGTCTTCTTCCTGAAGGCGTTGTCTGAGCATGCGGGCAACGTCATCAGGATTCTGGCGGATATAGTTGATGTCGAGCATGGTTAAGGGTCTTTCTTCTTTGTTCTTTGTGTGAAGGCCGGAAAATCTTCTGCGGTGAGGATCACAGGGGCGAGAGTTTCTGTCCTGCTTCCCTGAACATTATCGGGACAAGGCAGCCTTGACCAGTTCCTGTACCTTTCCGCCATCAGCTTTTCCTTTGAGTTTTTTCATGGCGGCTCCCATGACTTTACCCATATCTCTCATGGACGTCGCTCCCAGCTGCTCGATGATTCCCTTTACCGAAGCATCTATTTCATCATCCGACATCATGGCAGGAAGATAGGTTTCGATGACGGCAAGTTCAGCCTGTTCCGTTTCTGCAAGATCTGCTCTTCCTGCATCGGTATATTGTTGTATGGAATCCCTGCGTTTTTTTGCAAGGCTCATAAGAACCTCGAGTTCCTGTTCTTCGTTCAGCTCGGCTTTTCCGCCGACACGGATCGAGACTTCTTTTTCAAGCAGGGCAGCCCTGACTGCACGGACAGAGTTCATTCTGTTTTTATCACCGCTTTTCATGGCGGCTTTGAGATCGTGATCGATACGTTCTTTCAAACCCATCCTGATACCTGTTTTAATGGTCGATGCATGCGTGAATGTCCGCAAAGATAAAGTCAAAAGTCATAAGTAAAAAGATAAAAAAGAAAGTGACGAGTGACAGGTGACAGGATTGGGATGGAAGAATGTTGTGGTATTGAGTAAGGAGCAAGGAGTAGCGCTCAACTGTTGATATCCCCGCCGACGGGGCGGAGGACGATTTCCTCGATAGCCGTTCTTGAAGGCTGAAGGTAGGCGTCGACGACCGGTTTTGCGATATCTTCAGGCATCATCATGAGGTTCCTGAAGGAGTCGCCGGCTTCGTCCCACATGGGAGTGAGCACGGCACCAGGCATGACATTGGTTATTCGGACGTTACATTCTCTGGCGTAAAGACGTAATGTTTCAACCAGGCCTTTCTGACCAAACTTTGACATGGCGTAAACAGACGAGCTTTTGAAAGAGGTCTCAGCTGCGATTGACGTAATAAAGATAATGTGTCCGGATCGTTTTTTCTCCATTACGTCAAAAACCTTCTGGGTAAGGAAAAATGTGCCCTTCATGTTCACCGACATGGTATAGTCAAAGTCGTCTTCGGTGATATCGCAAAGGTTTTTGAATCTGCCGACACCGGCATTGTTGACAAGGCAGTCGATTGTTCCGAACGTTGCAAGGACATGGTCAAGAAGCCGGTCGATGTCTCCCATATTTGCGATATCCGATTCAAACGGGACGGTTTTCGTTCCTTCAGACCTGCAAAGCTCCGAAACGGATTCTACGTCACTGAAGGTGCGCGAACAGAGGATAAGGATGGGGTTGAAGGCAGGTTGAATTCTCTTCTGTCGCGAAAATTCAAGGGCGATTGCCCTTCCGATTCCTTTTCCTGCGCCGGTTATAAGGATAATGTGCTGCATGGCTGGCTGGATTTTTTGCAAGTTCGAGAGAGAGGTGATTGTGCCGCAGGCTGGCGGGCTATGCGTAAAATGTCACGTCGCCGTATTAACATCGAAAAAGATGACGAAATGTCTTGATGCCAGAAGATTAATTCTTTATATTTTGTAAAAAGTCAAAATATTGAATTTTGTGTCTTGGCTGCATGTATTCAGGATAATTACCCTTATTGTATGATGCAAAGGAAAAGTAAAGTAAAGTGGTTTGACGGGAAAAAGGGGTACGGTTTTATTGTAAACCCTGACGGTGGTGAAGACATTTTTGTTCATTTTTCTGCTGTTTTGTCTGACCAGAGTTTCAAGGTTCTCAATCAGGATGCCGAGGTTGAATTTGAGGTAGACCAGACGCAGAAAGGTCTGCAGGCCAAAAATGTCCGTGAGATTTCTTCAGAACAGGATGTCGTTCCGTATACCCCCCCTTCTGAAACCCAGGCATCTGTTTCCGTCAATAGCGGTGTTGCGGGCCAGTAAAAAAGAGCGTGTGGCGTCTGTTGTGATGCTTCTGCATCCATAAGGCTGTTTCGCTTGTGTTCTCAGTCAAGAAGCCCCTGTTCCCTGAAGCTGAACCAGTTATCTTTCCCTGTGATAACATGATCAAGCAGTTCGATCTGCATGATAGTACCGGCCTGTTTCAGTAATGCCGTTACCTGCCTGTCCGATCTGCTTGGTTCTGTATCGCCCGAAGGGTGATTGTGGACAAGGATTATCGCATGAGCGCTTTCGCGAATGGCGGACTTGAATATTTCTCTTGGATGTATGAGGGAGGCGTTCAGCGTGCCGACTGAAATGAGGTCGTTGCGGGTGACCTGGTTTTTTGTGTTCAGATGAAGGGCGAAGAGATGTTCTTTTTTTTCGTCAGGCACTCTTCCATGCATGTAGTCAAAGACATCTTTTGCCGTTCTGATCCTTTTGCCGCTGTTACGCTTGAAATGAAGGCGCTTGTGCAATTCAAAAACCGCTTTTATCTGCATTGCTTTTGCCGGCCCGATCCCGTCTGTTTCCTGCAGTTCCCCTATCGATAGTTCGGCAAGGTTGTCGAGTCCGTACCGCCCTATCAGTTCATTGCATGTTTCCAGGATATTTTTCCCGGGTGTTCCGGTTTTAAGGATAAGCGCGAGCAGTTCTGCAGAACTCAGCGCAGACGGTCCTGCATGCAAAAAGCGTTCGCTTGGGCGATCGTCGGGATCGAGATCGTGAATTTTCATAAGCCCTCTTGTTGTGATATGTCTGTGAAGGCAATATACGGTGTTGCGTACAAAAAGGCGAAATAATGGAGTGATAATGTCCGACAAGGGTCTCATATATGGAATATGTGTCACTATTATGAGAATTTATCAGATGGAGAGACGTATGAATGTTCGGTATACATGAGTTATCGCATTGTATTATATGAAGTTGTGTTTTTTTTTCTTTGTTCTGGCACGAGGTTTGCTGTGTATATGGTATGCCTCACGCCCGTGGGGTAGAGCAGGTGTAATGGGGGACACCTGTTCATTTGTAAAGCGTTCCGGTTTCACCGGGGCGCTTTTTTTATAGACGCAGAGCGGATTTTTGAGACAAAAAAAGGGCGGCCTTTCCGGCTGCCCTTGTTGTATTATTATTCAGGCTGAAACGCTATTGGTTCAGGCAAGCAGGTCGGAAAGGAGCTTGCAATTTTTGTCGACAATAGCGGCAGATCGTCTCAGTGCTTCAATTTCTTCAGCATCGAGGTTGATTTCGAGTACTTCTTCAACACCGTTTCTGCCAAGTTTTATCGGGGCGCCGATAAAGATATTGTCTATGCCGTATTGACCTTCAAGAAGAGTGGAGCATGGGAGTATTCGTTTGCGATCATGAACGATTGCATCGATCATCTCTACCGTTGAAGCTGCAGGGGCGTAATATGCTGAGCCGTTTTTCAGATAGTTGACGATCTCTGCGCCACCGGTTCTTGTCCTCTCCACCAGCCGGTCTATTGTCTCCTTTGGCATAAGTTCAGTCAGAGGTATACCGGCGACATTGGTATACTTGACAACAGGGACCATCGAATCCCCATGCCCGCCAAGGACAAAAGCATTGATAT
Organism: Chlorobium sp.; assembly: GCA_028277225.1. GTDB lineage: Bacteria > Bacteroidota > Chlorobiia > Chlorobiales > Chlorobiaceae > Prosthecochloris. The sequence goes on along the minus strand of JANQHB010000037.1, from coordinate 118,323 downwards.
CCTGCATGGAGACATTCAGTTCTTCGGCAATAAATGAGCGGAAGCGTGCAGTATCGAGAACGCCTGCCATTCCGATTACCTTTTCTTTGGGGAGTTTACTTCTCATATACCCGACATGGGTCATGATGTCAAGCGGATTTGAGACCATGATGATCGTCGGGTTTTTGGAGTGCTGCATGACCTGATCGGTAACATCCTTGACGATCGTTGCGTTTTTCATCAGCAGGTCTTCGCGGGACATTCCCGGTTTGCGGGCAAGTCCGGCTGTGATGACCACGATATCCGAGTCGGCGGTGTCCTGATAATCGTTGGTACCATGGATCATGGTATCGAACAGGCCTACAGGGCCGGATTCATACATGTCGAGAGCTTTACCCTGGGGGATGCCTTCGACAATGTCGAGCAGGACGACTGTTCTTGCCAGTCTTTGTTCGGCAATGCGATGGGCCGCTGTAGCTCCAACATGACCGGCGCCAATGACAGTGATTTTCATATGATGTATGGTTTAATTCTGCAGTTTGAATGTCAACCAGTTAGCGAGTAAATGGTTGTAATTTCAAGTTTTCCGTTATGCATAAAAAAAGCCGGCCTTATAAGGTCGGCTATATAAATATACATTTAATAAGTATTCGAGGCAAGCAATCAGGCTGGCAGAATATCAATGTGCTTTTTATTGTTTCGTCCGTTCCTGAAGTGAACTTTTCCGTCTACAAGAGCGAAAATGGTATGATCCTTGCCGATTCCTGCATTGTCACCGGGCTTGAAAACGGTGCCTCTCTGGCGGACAATGATCGATCCTGCTGTGACAAGAGAACCGCCCGAAGCCTTGACTCCCAGATATTTCGGATTGCTGTCACGTCCGTTTTTTGTTGAGCCGCCACCTTTTTTATGAGCCATGAGTCTATTCTGTTAAAGTTGAAAATATCATGCAAGCAGTCGGGTCAGAGAACTTCCACACGTGTCATCAACTGACGGTGCCCGTTTCTTTTCTGATAGCGTTTTCTGCGTTTTTTCTTGAAAACAATAATTTTGTCATCCTTCAGGTGCTCAAGTACTTTGAGCTGTATGTCGTCAGATGAATTCAGCGATGTCTTGTCCTCTTCAATCCGGGCCAGAGGTTTAACCTCGATGACGTTGCCGACTTCAGCTTTCTGGTGCGGAACGAATAGCGTATCTCCTTTTTCTACCAGGAACTGTTTGTCTGAAATCTGTATCAGGGCCTGCATGATGCTTTTTTTCTGTAGTTAAAATTATAGACCTGTAATATATGCTTATGATGAATTTATTACAAATGTGATGTGTGGAGTTTATTAGAAGACTTACGAACGGCAGAAAGGAGAAGAGGGCTGGGAATATGGCCGGATGGAATGAAAAGGGGCCAGGAGTAGCTCACTTCGTTCGCAGGAATAAGGATGGGAAGGCTGAAAAAAAATGTGCCAGGTGTTATGTGTTAGGAAAGAAAAAAGAGACAAAAGGTGGAAAAAGGTTCAAAGAAGAGCCATCTAGAGCAGAAAGAACGATACGGACAGCACTACGGCGAACATTGAGAGCGAGATGGCGAAAAGGTTGTACCATTTCTTGTAATCGGAAGTGCTGCAGGGATATTTCAGCGGTTGTATCGCTTTGACGATATAGCCCATGGTCATGAAAACCTGAAGGATGACCAGGGCGATTTTTATAAAAACCGGGATGCTCCAGGTATATGTCAGAAAAGCAAGCAGGAGCCCCGATACAACCGTGATCTTGAATGCGGAATCTGCCACCTTTGTTTCCAGTTTGATATAGGACCAGAGGAGTTTGGTATACTTTTCGGGGTTGCCGGTTGCATCTGTGAGTTTCGGTTCCAGGGTTTTGAGAAGAAAAAGGGATGCGAAAACTGTACCGAACCATGCTGCAAACGATACGATGTGTACAAAGCGAAGGATAGTGTACCAGTCCATGGTTCTTCTGTCATTGATGAAGAATGGTTCAAGGTTTTGAATATAGGAAAAAGCAGTGAAAGCTCCGGGAAAGGAAAGGTGGGGTATGCAGCGTCTGTTTTCCTCAACGTTGGCGACTTGTTTTTTTGGGGGCCCTGGTGTAGCTTGATTATCAAAGTTTTGCAGGACAACGTGCTATGACAACATGAAAACGGCTCAGAGAAAACAGGGAAAAAGTGAAACCCCGATGATGCGCCAGTACCTTGAGGTGAAAGAGCGCTATCCGGAGTATCTTTTACTTTTCAGGGTCGGAGACTTTTATGAGTCTTTTTATGATGACGCCAGGCAAGTATCCGAAGCGCTGAATATTGTGTTGACCCGGCGTTCGAACGGAGCTGCATCTGATATTCCCATGGCAGGATTTCCCCATCATGCATGTGAGGGATATATAGCCCGTCTTGTAAAGAAAGGCTATAAGGTTACTGTCTGTGACCAGGTTGAAGACCCCTCCCAGGCCAAGGGACTTGTGAAGCGGGATATCACCGACATTGTGACGCCGGGAGTGGCTTACAGTGATGAGATCCTCGAGGACAAGCATAACAATTACCTTTGCGCCCTTGCTTTCGAAAAGAGAAAACGCGAACAATGGGCAGGAATTGCCTTTATTGATGTCACAACGGCAGAGTTCAGGATAGCTGACATTCCGTACTTACAACTGAAGGATATGCTGCAGTCTATCCAGCCGTCTGAAATTCTTGTCGGTTCGAGAGACAGGGATTTCAAAGAGGCTGTCGAAAATATGCTCCCTCCCGAAGTGGTCATCACTGTTCTCGACGAGTGGATGTTCAGCGAGGAACATGCAACCCAGGTATTGAAAAAGCAATTCAAAACCCATTCGCTGAAAGGGTTCGGTATCGACAACGCATATGCATCGAGGATTGCCGCCGGTGCTATCCTGCAGTATCTCGAAGAGTCGCGCCAGAACAGTCTGCAGTATATCACCAGGATCGCCCAGATTGAAAGCGGGCATTATATGACGCTCGACCTTCAAACCAAAAGGAACCTCGAAATCATATCCTCCATGCAGGACGGTTCCATCAACGGCAGCCTTCTGCAGGTGATTGACCGGACACAAAATCCTATGGGAGCCAGGCTTTTGCGGCGCTGGCTTCTTCGGCCGCTGAAAAAAAGAGAGGAAATACAGGAGAGGCTTGATGCCGTAGAACTCCTTCATCAACAATCCGGGGTTCGAAACAGTCTCGGAGAGACGCTTGGTGAAATCAACGATCTTGAGCGGTCGCTTTCAAGGGTGGCGACGCTAAGGAGCATGCCGAGAGAAGTGAGAGCCCTCGGTGCCGCTCTTGAAAAGGTTCCTCTTCTGAAGTCACTGCTTTCTGAATCTGAAAGTTCAAGGCTCAAAAGCCTTTCTGAAGATCTGACACCTCTTGATTCCGTGACGGCAGCAATTGAAAAGGCAATTGATGCTGATGCAGGAGCTACGCTGCGTGACGGCGGATATATCCGTTCCGGTTATAACAGTGAACTTGATGAGTTGCGTTTGATCTCCTCGAATGCCAAGGGCCGCCTTATGGACATTCAGCGCGAAGAGCGGGAAAAAACCGGTGTTTCGTCATTGAAGGTCCAATACAACAGGGTTTTCGGGTATTATATCGAAGTCAGCAAGGCAAACAGCGATAAGGTTCCTGCATATTTTGAGAAGAAACAGACACTTGTCAATGCGGAGCGATATACTATTCCTTCGCTTAAAGAATATGAGGAGAAAATTCTTTCTGCCGAGGATAACTCACTTCAGCTCGAACAGAGACTTTTTCGTGAATTATGTTCTCTGGTCGCTTCCGAAGCCGGTTTGATCCAGCATAACGCAGAAATTCTGGCCGAGCTGGATTGTCTCTATTCATTTGCATGTTGTGCAGATGCCTATAATTACGTCAAACCGGCGATTCGGGATCATGGTGATCTGTCTGTTACCAACGGAAGGCATCCCGTTCTCGAACGGCTGCTCGATGTCGATGACCCTTACATCGCCAATGACTGCTCATTCGATGACAGTCAGCGAATGATCATTGTTACCGGACCGAACATGGCAGGGAAAAGTTCATTTCTGCGCCAGAACGGTCTGATTGTCCTGCTTGCCCAGGTAGGGAGTTTTGTGCCCGCCGATGCTGCAGAAATCGGTCTTGTGGACAGGATTTTTACCAGGGTAGGTGCTTCGGACAACCTTGTCTCAGGAGAAAGCACTTTTCTTGTTGAAATGAACGAGGCGTCCAGTATTATCAATAACGCGACTGAAAAAAGCCTCATTCTGCTCGATGAGATCGGCAGGGGAACCAGTACCTATGACGGGCTGTCGATAGCCTGGGCAATCTGCGAACATATTCATACCCTGCTGGGGGCAAGGACGCTTTTTGCAACCCACTATCACGAATTGGCCGAACTGGAGGAGCGGTTCGATGGTATCCGAAACTATAATGCGACTGTTGTCGAAACCCCTGATACGGTGGTTTTTTTAAGGAAGATCATCAGGGGGGCTTCGGATAACAGTTATGGAATTGAAGTTGCAAAAATGGCAGGTATGCCGCCCGGCATTATTTCAAGGGCCAAAGAAATTCTTGCAGGGATGGAAAGGCGTGAGGTTGCATTTCCTGCAGGTGTGCAGGAGCCTGCAAACAAGGAATTGCAATCACGTCAGATCTATTTATTCGAAGAGGAGGAGCAGAAACTGAGGAATGCCGTTACTTCTCTTGATATTGACCGCCTCACTCCACTCGATGCATTGCTTGAACTGAAAAAACTCCAGGATCTCGCAGGAAGCAACAGCGGGAATCGGAAACAACTGAACCAGCGTGATTGAGCCCGGAGTACAAGATCGATCGGTATTGCTTGTTTTTGTTCCTTCCGACAGCGGCGTCGACGGTCCGTCTCTTCTGGGAGATACTGAAAGGAAAGGTTATTTCCATGGCTTGAAAGACCGTGTCCTGAAGCAGATCATCAAGCGTGCCCAGTTTGCCATTCCTCCTCTTTCCCTGATGATTCTGAGTTCAATCGACGAGCCGGGTGTCGAACAGCACATCTGTGATCTTCGTTTTGAGCAGTTTCCCCTTGAACGGCAGTGGGACCTTGTCGGTATCAGCGTTCAGACCGGAGCGGTGAAGCCCGCATTCGAACTGTCTGCCCTTTTGCAGGAGAGAGGCATCAGGGTCGCTCTTGGTGGCCCTTATGTGACGGTATTTCCCGAACGGTGCCGTGATCATGCAGATGTGCTTGTTATCGGGGAGGCGGATGAAATCTGGCAAAACGTTCTCAGTGATCTCCGCCATGACCGGCTTCAAAAAGAATACCGTGTCACTGACCTGCCTGATCTTTCCTGCAGACCGCAGGTTGAAAAAAAAGCGCTGGTCCCAGGCAACTATTTCACGACAAACGTTGTGCAGACGACCCGGGGCTGTCCCTACAGTTGTGATTTCTGCACAGTTCACGTCATGAATGGTCACAGGATCAGGCACAGGCCGATACCCGATGTTGTTCATGAGGTGGAACGATATCTCAGGGAAGACAGGCGGATATTCTTTATTCTCGACGATACGGTGAATGCTGACGAGGAGTATGCAGAAAGACTTTTCAGGGAACTGGTTCCTTTCGACATCAGGTGGGTCGGCCAGGCGACGACAAGGCTTGGCGAAAACAGCAGACTGCTCGATGTTTTTTCACGGTCCGGTTGCGGTGCGCTTCTGGTCGGTATCGAAAGTCTTGCAGAGGAAAGTAATCGTGCTCATAACAAATTTCATAATCCGCAGGATCGACAGGCAGCCTGTATCCGGAATATTCGCGATGCTGGAATCTGTGTTTACGGGAGCTTTATCTACGGGCTCGATGAGGATACGGTCCAGGAGACCGATGCTATCGAGGCATTTCTGGAAAAGACCGGTATAGATGTTCCCGGAATCAATCTTCTTCGCCCGGTGCCTGGAACGGCGGTATTCGACCGGCTTGCCGAGGAAAAACGTTTGCTTCATGACCGGGAAGATCATGATGCATTTCGTTTTTCTTGGGGGCAGGAAATGCTCTATCGGCCGAAAAAAATTCCTCTTGACCAGTTTATTCCAAGCTATACCGATCTGACAAAACGTGTCTTCACGGCAGGAAATGCCTTTAAACGGGCTCTCAACGCGCCAACGCTCAGAAGTGCCGTACTCATGTTCAATCTGTTTTATGTGCACATGTACAATCTGTCAAGAAAAGACCTGATCCGGCAGATGCGGGAGCTGGGGGGAGGGCGTGATTCGTGAATCGTGATTTGTGAATAGTGAATCGTGATTCGTAAATCGTGAATAGGATAAAACGTCTAAAAGCTGAGCCAGGGGAGGATTCGGCATTTCTTCGTCATTTTTGTCCTTTCCGTCTTTTAGGTCATTTATTATCTGAGCAACGAATGCTGAGTAAGGAGAATGTAGGGGCGGGTTTCAAACCCGCCCGTACGGAGGTCGGTTTAAACGAAGCTTTTAAACCCCGCCCATGGTGCGTATGACAGTTGTTGTGTTTTCCCCTTTCTGACTCCTGCGAACGAAGTGAGCTACTCCTGGCTACTGCGCACAAAGTGCGCTATTCCTTTCTTACCATTACCTATTTCCCATTACCTATCAATTGATCGACTGTATTTCGTCTTCAAGCAGCTGCTGGGTGTAGAGTTTGGCGTAGATGCCGTTTTTTGCCAACAGCTCTTCGTGTGGGCCGGTTTCGGCGACATTGCCTTCATGCAGAACGATAACCCGGTCACAGTTTTTTACCGTCGATATCCTGTGGCTGATAAGGACAAGTGTCGTATCGGGAAGCTTTTCAAGCAGCGCCTCGAATATTCCGGCTTCAGTACTGGTGTCTACTGCAGAGAGCGCATCGTCCAGGATCAGGATCTCCGGCTTCCAGGCAAGAGCCCTTGCGATACAGGTTCGCTGTTTCTGCCCACCTGAAAGGTTGATGCCTTTTTCACCCAGCATGGTTTCAAAGCCATCGGGAAAGTCCATGATATCGTCATGGATATTTGCGATCCGGCTTGACTCTATGACTGCGTCAAGTTGGTCGTCAACTGCAGCGGTGCCGTAATTGATATTGTTTGCTATGGTATCGGAAAAGACAAAATTTGTTTGCGGTACGAAGCCGATATGGGTTCTCAGATCGGTCAGTGGAATTGTGCGAATATCCTTTCCGTCAATGAGTACCTTGCCGCTGACAGGGTCATAAAGACGCGGGATGAGATTGACAAGAGATGTTTTTCCTGAACCGGTGGCTCCTACAACGGCTACTTTACTGCCGGCTTCGATGGTAAAGGAAAGATTGGCAAGAATGTTTTGCTTCTCGTTAAGAGGGTAGTGAAAAGAAACGTCTCTGAACTCGATTTCTCCGTGAATGGTATCGGGCAGATTATCTGTTGCAAGGGCATCGGTGATGATCGGTTCTGCATCGAATATCTCGTTTATGCGGGTCTGGGCGGAGGCGGCTTTCTGAATGATATTGGTCACCCAGCCAATAGAGATGATCGGCCAGCTGAGCATGCTGACATAGATCACAAATTGCGCTATGCCGCCGATTGTCATGGTTCCGTTGACAACACTGATACCGCCAATCCAGATCACCGGGATCAGGGAAAGGGCCAAAAGTGCAGTCAGGATTGCAAAAAACAATGCCTGAAGTTTTGCAAGAGAAAGGTTTTTAGCGAAGTAGGTTTCGTTCAGGTCCCGGAACTTGCCGGTTTCATGGCTTTCCCTGGTATAATTCCTGATGACCCTGATGCCTGATATGTTTTCCTGGAGGAGCGAGGTTATGTCGGCATAACTTTCCTGAATGCTTTTTGTCCGTTTCTGTATCGACTTGCCGATTCTGTAGACTGCGTAACTGAAAAAAGGTGCAGGGAGAAGTGCAAGCAGGGTGAGGAGGGGGGAGATCGTCAGCATTGCAATAATGGCAAAGAGAAGGCGGAAAAACGTATTGATTGAATACATGATCCCCGGTCCGAGAAAGTCTCTTACCGCATTGAGGTCATTGGTGCCGCGGGCAATGAGGTCACCTGTATTCGTCGAGTTATAGAAGTCTCTTGAAAGTTTCTGGAGATGCGCGTAATAATCGTTTTTCAGGTCATACTCAATCATACGGGACGTCACGATAACGTTTTGACGAACCATATACAGGAACAGGCTGCCAAGTGCGGCAAACAGTATATAGAGGCCGACGTTGAAGAGAACATCCTCTATGACAAATCGGGATTGCAGAACATCGATAGCTTTGCCGATAAATCTGGGTGCGGAAACTGCAAAAATATTGGTCAGTATTATCGTGATGAAGCCCAGAAGCAGTTTACGCTTGTAGCGGAGAAGATATTTTTTTAGACGCAGCAGGTTATTCATTGCACTGTATTTTCTCTATCACGCCCGGATATGTATCCCGAACAGTCTCCATGCCAGGTTCCTGCAAAGAAGTATGTCCGGCATTTTCTGGCGGCTGTCCGGATGTCAGCGAACGCTGTTTTTGCCAGCGCTTTTTTTCCCTGACAGGTCAGAGGAACGCTCATGTAAATGGCAGTATAGAAAAACTGGTTTTACCTAAACTGCGCGTCCCGACTTGTCGGGATGCTCTATAATAGTAAGTTTTTTAACAATATTCTGTTCTACTGTGTTTGTAAAGAGCGTATCCCTCACCAGTCAGGTAAGCATGAAAACTGATAAAGAGCCGCATGTATTGAAACGCTCAATTCAGGTAAATGTATTTTTTTGAGCATTTGTTGAAACGCTCAGTTTAGGATATAATAAGAGGTTGTCAGCACCTTATCCATTTTCTTGCGACCAGCTTATGCCGTTCGAGTCCAACAAGAGCTACTATTCAATCGGGGAAGTCAGCCGGATTACCGGAGTGCCGAGTTATCTCCTGCGCTACTGGGAAAAGTTTTTCAATGAATTGAATCCGGGAAGGGATACCAGGGACAATCGAAGGTATACCAACAAGGATATTGCCCTGGTTCTGACAATCAAGGGGCTTGTCTATGAGCAGGGCTACAAGCTCGAGAAGGCATCACAGATAGTCAAGGGTGATGCCGAAGCTGTCGATTCGGACGATAAGGCGGAAGAAATCCTGCGGCTTCGAAAACAGATGGGGCACGAAAAGAAAAATCATGCGATTGCCCATCAGCGGAGAAAGGATCTTCTTCTCGATATAAAAGAAGAGATCGAGGGTGTTCTGCAACTGCTGGGATAAGAATGGGATAAGAAGGAGAGATGATCGTCAATAAAAAAAGCCGGTGTTGTGTGACACCGGCTTTTCTGTTTCCTGTGGAAAAAAGGCTTACTGTGCGTACAGCACTTCAAACTGGCCTGTTCCTCCTTTGCACACATGTTCAACCCACCTGGCATATGCGCCACCGCTCCAGCGATACTCTTCGAGGTTCTGTGAACGGAACTGAGGAGCAGCATAACGGATTTTGTAGCCTTTAGGCAGAACAACCTTAAGCTGTGCATCAACTGCAAAATCGTTGAATTTGCCGACCATGCCATGGTGAACAAGAGGAATAAGCGGATGATTCAGGACCCTGCGGAGACCTCCGCCTGCATCCCGGGATACGCCCGGAAGGTTACCGTCCACTTTGACTTCAATACCCTGTGAGTCAGAGCGGAAACCGCCTTCAATAGAAGCAGGTTTATTCAACTGCTCGACCGGGAAGAGTTCTGACCAGCGGGAGATGGAATCCACGATGCCTGAACCTGCATGCGAGAATTTCCAGCGTGTAACGCCGACCGGGCCTTTGTCGCCGCTCTGGACACCGGAACTGTTCACCTGGATCGGTGAGATGCGCTGTCCGCCTTCATTGATCGCAGTGAAAGCCGGGCCGATAAACCAGAATTCCCTGATCCAGTCATTGAAGTTTGCTCCGCCACCGGAAATTGAACGCTGGAATCCTTCCCATGTATCGATAAGATCGTTGTTTTCCAGAGGAACACTCATAAGAATGTCATGGAACTGACGACCCTGCTGGTAGATGGGATTCGGAACATTTCTGCGTACAGCGTCCGAACGGTAGTAATACATGTTTACTACAGAACCTTCAAAGGAGAACGAGTGAGAAAAGTCGCCAACCGAAAGGCTTCCTTCACCAACGGCAACTCTTCTGTCTTTGGTTTCGTTGGCAATATCGACTTCGACATTCAGCGTGTTTTTGGTGCTGTCGACAATGGATTCGATGGCGGTTGTGAACCGTACCGTACCATTCTGTTTGTCAAGAGGTTTGGCATCGATCTTGATGTTACAGTCAGCAGGCAGCAAAGGGAGGGCAGCCGGTGCGTTCACTTTTGCACGGCCTTTCACTTGTCCCCAAGAACTGGAACCACCCTCGAGAATAATCTCGTAATCAGCATGGGCGGTTGTTGTGTCTTTTGTGCCGAATAGAGCCATAATGAATCTCCTTTTTGGTGGCGTTGAGAAATCGTTCAGCAGATTGTCGGTATGCTGGTAATTCCTGTTAAATAACAGCTTGAAACAAATTAAAGAATAAAAACAAATAAATAAAAGAAAATATACCTCTTTCAACCCCTTACAGCCCTCCCTTTGTACTTCTTTTTCATGGCGATAGCCTGCTTTTCTGTCTCCGGGACACTGTGATGCACGCCCCCGCATTCCGTTGCCGATATATCTCCTGTTTTTGCTATTTTTGAGCCGTCGATATCTGCAATATCAATACTGAACCGGATGCCACGTTCATCTGTTTCTATCAAGGGATTCCACGGATACGGTCTGCCGGTGCTGAGCGGTTTCCTGCTCGGGGTCTCTTTTCCGAGCTATCCTTTCATCAGGCTCGATTCACTTGCCTGGGTCGCGCTTGTGCCGCTTCTTGTTTCACTCCGTGATGACATCTCGTTCAGAACGTTTTACGGGCGGGTCTATTCCGCCATGCTGCTATATTGTACAATCACGCTCTGGTGGGTCTGTTATGCAACGCTACCCGGAGGAGTGCTGACCGTGATCGCCCAGGCGTTTTTTCTGACAATTCCCCTCGTAGTGTTTTTCATGCTGAAAAGACGCATGGGATACCATTACGCGCTTTTCGGCCTCCCTTTTTTCTGGGTGGCCTGGGAGTGGCTCTATATGCTTCAGGATCTCTCGCTTGGCTGGCTTGTTTTCGGTAATTCCCAGGCACTGTTCACCGGTATGATTCAGTATGCAGATATCACCGGTGTCTGGGGGGTCAGTTTCTGGCTTCTCTGTTTCAATGTCATTGCTGTCGATATCTGGTTCAGGTTCCGGTACCGGAAAGGGATCGTGCTGCATGCTGCAATACTGGCCCTGATGGTCCTTTTTTCCTTTGGTTATTCATATGCTGTTTTTACCGATCGTGAGGCTGGTGAATCCCTGCCGGATATCAGGGTGTCTCTGATCCAGCCCAACATCAATCCGCTTGACAAATGGCAGTTGTATTCGGCTCATGATGTCATGCGGCTTTATTTCAGCCAGACAGACAGGGCGATGAAAAACAGCAGGGCGGACCTGGTGATCTGGCCGGAAACCGCGATACCGTTCTACATTCTCAACGAAAAGAACGCACCCTATTTCGAGTATCTCAGAATCAGAATGCTACGCTGGAATGCGTCTCTTCTGTCCGGTTTTTCCGATATCGTTTCATTCAGTGACGATGACGTGGCAGGCAAGGAGTATCTCTACAAGTATGATCCCGCGAAAGAGCACTACTATCAGGCATACAATGCCTCGATGCTCGTTTCTGACGATCATACCGGTCCGCAGGTCTATAGAAAAAGGAAGCTGGTTCCTTTTGCAGAACGGGTTCCTTACATGGAATATTTCCCGTGGCTCGACAATCTGACGTTTTCCCTTGCAGGAATAAGCAGTTGGGGAAAAGGGGAAGACTGGACGATCATGGAATTCAGTACGTCTTCGGGTCATCAGGTCAAAACAGCAAACAGCATCTGTTACGAATCGATTTTCCCGGGTCTTGTTGCAGAGTTTGTCAGGAGGGGAGCCGAGTTCCTCACGGTGATAACCAACGACGGCTGGTATGAGAAATCCTACGGGCCTTACCAGCATGCCGCTATCGCCCGGTTTCGCTGTATCGAGAACAGGCGTTCCATGGCCAGGTGCGCCAATACCGGTGTGTCGCAGTTTATTGACAGGTTCGGAAGAGTCTACGCTGATGTTCCGTGGTGGCAACGAACCTCACTCACTGCTGAAGTTGAACGGAGCCGTGCCATGACCTTTTACACGACACATCCGGATCTCTTTGCAAAAATTGCGGTGGCCGTTTCAGGGCTGTTCCTCGTGGTTGCACTGTTTTTCAGAGGGAAAACGGGCGGAGAAAGCACACTATGATTCGGGTGCCTGCAGACGGTCGTCATTTTCGATGCCGTATTTGCCGATTTTTCTGTACAGGGTCCTTTCATTGATGCCAAGCAATTTTGCTGTCCGTCGTTTGTTCCCCTTGCACATCTCCAGCGTATCGGCAATTGTTTTTTTCTCAAGTTCTTCAAGAGTCATGATGCCGGTGACGTCCGGTTCGGTTTCTGCCGGCGGGGTGGAGGGGAGTGTGCCGGATTGCAGTTCGGTGACTGGCGGAGGGAGAAGAAGCGGCGGTTTCCTTTCGGTTGTATCATTCTGCTCCCGGTGCAGGAGCAGTCTCCTGATATCGCTGATTTCGTGGTGGAGCTGTATCAGGCTGTTGTAGATAAGGCTCAATTCGTTTTTTTCGGACCTTTCCGGATCATGCACCAGTCCTTTGTCACGGTTTCTCTGTACAAGGTGTTTTTCCAGGATTTCCGATGTGATCTGTTTACCTTTTTCCAGGATCAGCAGAGATTCGATAAGATTTTTGAGCTCGCGGATGTTTCCCGGCCAGGAGTAACGGAGCAGAATTTCCGAGGCGTCACTGGTAAATCCTTCGAACAAAAGGCCGTGTTGCTGTTCGAACCGGGTGATGAAGTATTCGGCAAGGATCAGGATATCCTGTCCTCTCTCCCGAAGCGGCGGGATGTGAAGTTCAACACTTCGCAGCCGGTAGTAGAAATCTTCCCTGAAGTTTTTTTCCGTGACTGCCTGCTGCAGGTTTCTGTTTGTGGCTGCGATGAGGCGTGTGTCGGTATACCTGGTTTCCGATGAACCGACTTTCTGATATTCTCCTGTTTCGATGACTCTCAAGAGCTTTACCTGTGTTTCAAGGGGCATTTCTCCGATTTCGTCGAGGAATATGGTTCCCTTGTCGGCACTTTCGAAATATCCTTTCCGGCTCTGAAGCGCTCCCGTGAAAGCGCCTTTTTCATGCCCGAAAAGCTCGGACTCGAGAATGCCCGCAGGAATCGCTCCGCAGTTGACGGGAATGAAATTCAGGTGCGAACGTTTACTGTTTGCATGGATAAAACGGGACAGAACCTCTTTGCCGGAACCGGTTTCACCTGTTATGAGCACGGTCGCTTCAGTTTGGGCAACCTGTATCGCAAGATGTTTCAGTTCCTGGATGGGAGTGGACTGGCCAAGGAAATCAGTTGTTCTGCTCATCGGCGGGTTTGCAAAGGGAAAAATGCATTTCAGTTGCTACTGATGATCATGGAGCGAAACGGCAGCTTTTTTGCTCCTTTGGCTGCCTGTTTTCTTGTCGGGAATCCTTTTTGTGTTCTGACCTTGTGGAGTCCCCTGTCATTGAAAATGGTGACAGCGGTGTACACTTTTATACGGTTGGCAAGTTTCTGTGCGTTGTGAAGAGAGCTGAAACTGCCGAACTGCAGGAAATAGGCCCCGTTCGTCGGAGCAACTGCCTTTTCTCCTGTTGGCGACAGGGCGGATCGGTAGGCAGTGAGCCGGGCTTTGCTGAGAGAATCAAGGGCAGGATCGGGATAGTAGGTAAGCTGTTTATGAAAAAGCCTGGCGGCTATCGGCCCGTCTTCGGTCAGGAGAGCATCGATAACCGTCTGCTCTGATTTGTTCGTTACCCCTCTTCGAAGCTTTTCAAGCAAATAAACCTTATCTTGACGCACATATTGCAGGATCAAGGCCCTGTGACCTTTTGTCCCTGCCGCGGCATTGCTTCCGGGCAGTGAGGCCTGGAGAAGGATCAAGAGCAGTAATGCCGGGGTTTTCAGGAAGGTCATGGGTGTCTTTTTTCAGTGCCGGATCTATTTCTGGCAATATATCCAAAAAGAGTCGCTTGTCAATTAACGAAACCGGATGCCATGCAGCAGATATCAGTAAAGGCTTTTGCAAAAATAAATCTGGGTCTTTTCATCACCGGCAAAAGGCCTGATGGCTACCATACCCTCGAAACCGTTTTTGCGCCAATCAGCTGGTACGACGAATTTTCGTTTATGCCTTCCGATGATCTTGCCATGACATGCAGCAATCAGGAGCTTCCCTCGGACGACAGCAATCTTTGTATCAGGGCGGCAAAAGCCCTGCGCGAATTTGCCGGGACGTCACAGGGTGTTTCGATAGCTCTTACCAAGAATATTCCTTTCGGTGCGGGTCTTGGCGGCGGCAGCAGTGACGCGGCAAAAACCCTTAACGTGCTGAACACGCTCTGGAATATCAATGCCCCGGCAGCCGAACTCAAGAGCATTGCTGTAACACTTGGCGCCGACGTCCCCTATTTTCTTGAAACCTCAGGACTGGCATTCGCTTCGGGAATAGGAGATGAACTCGAAGATCTCGACTGCTCGCTGCCCTTCAGTATACTGACGGTATTCCCTGGAGAACACATATCGACTGTCTGGGCCTACAGGAATTTTTATCACCGTTTTGAAAGAAAAACTCCGGATCTGAAAAAATTGACTTTCGACCTCTGTAATAACCGAAATCCTGCGGTGTTACAGAGCTATGAGAATGATTTCGAGCCGGTTGTTTTCGACAACTATCCTTCAGTAAGGGCTGTGAAAGAAGAACTGCTCGGCAAGGGTGCAGTGTACGCAAGCCTTTCAGGAAGTGGATCAGCGGTATTCGGCCTGTTCCAGGACATTGAAAAAGCTGAAACAGCAGCAGAATCCTTCCAGGAGAGCTATCCCCTGAGCCTGACACCACCGTCGTTTCGGATGGAATGATCGTGAATCGTAAATCGTGAATGGTTAAGATAGGATTGGAGTAGCTTACTTCGTTCGCAGGATTCAGAAAAGTGAGGTTGAGTTGTGGCTTATTGGTTCAGGAGAGTCTTGTTGTTCAGATACTAAATGACCTAAAAGACTGAAAGGACACAAATGACAAAAAAAATGCCGAATCCTCCACTGGCTTAGCTTTTAGACGCTTTATCCTATTCACGAATCACGATTGACGAATCACGATTCACGAGTTTACTCCGGTCTGCAGGTCATGATATCTCTTAGTTCGGCGGCAAAGAGACGCAGGTCTTCGTCGAGGAAATGTGACGAATGCATGCGGGCCTGTTTGACGGCATCGAGGTCTATTGTGACGTCGAGGCAGTCGGGTTTGAAGAGCGGTGCGCTTGCAAGAACTGCTCCGTCAGGACCGGAAACCGAGGAGTTTCCCCAGTAGGTGAAGCTGTCTTCATTGCCGATCCTGTTGACACAGGCAACATAGCTGCTGAAGAGGAATGAATAGGTGCTGATGATCTGCTGCCATTGCTGAACGATTGCCGGTTTTGTCTGGCCCGGGTTCAGGCGCAGCGGGCTCGACATCAGAACGAACAGCAGTTTCGCTCCCTGGTGGGCAAGAAGATAGGGGACCGAAACATGCCACATGTCTTCACAGATAGCGATGCCGATCTTGCCAAGTCTTTTCGATGAAAGAGCCTCCACTTTCTGTCCCGGCGAGAAATAGCGCATTTCTTCAAACATGCCGTAGGTGGGGAGGTAGATCTTTCTGTGTGCACTTCTGGCATGTCCGTCCTCGAAAAGAAATGCCGAGTTATAGACGCCGTATTCGTCGCTCAGTTCGATTCCGCCGCAGATGACAGTAATGTCCCGGCTGAGATCTCTCAGGGGGTCCAATGCCTTGTCACCGATATGCAGGGCGATGTCCTGGGCGGCATCCTGTACATTGTATCCGGTCAGCGACAGTTCCGGAAACGCTATCGCACTGATGTTCTCTTTGATGGCGTCTTCGATCAACGTCATGTGCCGTGCCAGATTTGCCTCGAAATTGGCCAGAACGCAATCTGACTGTACTATTCTCAATCGTGGTTTCTGCATATGCCTTCGTTGTCAGTGATAAGGGTAGAAAAGATAGAAGGTCAGAGAGAGAGCGGCAAGGATCCACATACCCGGATGAACCGATGCCGCCTTGCCTGTCAGGAGTTTGATGACAACATAGGCGATGAAGCCGGCGGTGATGCCGACACCGATATTAAAGGTGAATATCATCAGGGTGACGGTAATAAAGCCCGGCATAAGTTCCGTGTAATCGTCAAAGTCAAACCTGGTGACCGACTGGAGCATGAACATGCCGACGACAACCAGCGCAGGTCCGTACGCCGCACCCGGTACGATTGTGAGAATCGGTGAGAAGAAGAGCGCAAGTGCAAACAGCAGTGCGACAACGATAGCGGTGAAACCGGTTTTTCCTCCCTGTTCTATGCCTGCTGCCGATTCAATATAAACCCCCGCTGTTGTTGTGCCGAAAAGAGAAGCCGCTATGGTAGAAAGTGCATCGACAAGCATTGGTTTTTCTATTTCCGGCAGGTTACCGTCCTCATCGAGAAGGTCGGCCCGGGATGAAAGCCCGATGAGGGTTCCCATCGTGTCGACGAAATCCATCACCAGGACACTGGTTATCACACCGATGAAGCCCCAGGTCATTGCTGCGGCAAAGTCAATCTGAAGAAAGATCGGCCCAAGGGAGGGAGGCATGCTTACCAGCCTTTCAGGCAACGGTTGCAGTCCTGCGGCAATCGCCGCACCGGTTGTCAGGAGCATGCCTATCAGGATCGCTCCCGCCACCCTGAATGCGAGCAGTACGGAAATCAAGAGCAGTCCGCCGATACTGATGAGAACGGGAAGAGCTGAAATATCAGCCATTTTTACAGGAGCACCAGGTACGCCCATGGCGACAACACCCATGTCGCTGAAGCCGATGAATGCGAGGAAAAGGCCTATACCCACGGCAAAACTGTATTTGAGTGTCCGCGGGATCGCTTTCGAAAGCCAGCTTCTCAGACCTGCAAGTGTGAGAATGGTAAACAGAATGCCACTGATAAAGACGGCGGCAAGAGCGGTTTGCCATGAGTAGTTCAGAGCCTGTACGACCGTAAAGGCGATAAACGCATTTTCTCCCATGTAGGGGGCAATGGCAAACGGTCGTTTCGCATAGATTCCCATCAGGAGCGTGCCGAATACAGCAGTCAGGATTGTTGCTGTCATGGAGGCTTCTCTGGGTATTCCGGCTGCTTCAAGTATGGCCGGATTGACGACTATGATATAGGCTACCGTGACAAATGTCGTCAGTCCGCCAAGAATTTCGCGGGAGAACGTTGCTCCATGGCGGTCAAACTCGAAAAACGTGCGCATAGGACTGATTTCCCTATAGTTTTCTTTGATGACGATGTTTGAGCGGCAAGTAACAGATTGTATGGAAAGATAATAATACTATTCGACGTGATATGGTCGTTTTTTTTCTGTCCGGTTTGTTTTCACGGATTCTGAATGGTATATTAGGACTAAATATGTCTTGTTTTTGTTTTTCTCGTGGATACAAGTCACTATTTAGCAAATATCAACACTCAATAACAGAAAAAGAAGGAGTATAATTTATGGGCGTACTGGTTGGAATGGAAGCACCGGAATTCGATCTCGAAGCAGTTGTCGACGGTGGAAAATTCGTTGATTCATGCAAACTGTCCGATTACCGGGGCAAATATGTCGTTCTGTTTTTTTATCCGCTTGATTTTACGTTTGTCTGTCCTACCGAGCTGCATGCATTCCAGGAAAGGCTTGATGAGTTCCGTCACAAGAACGTAGAAGTTATTGCATGTTCTGTCGATTCGAAGTTCTCCCATCATGCATGGCTGAAAACACCTCGTAAACAGGGTGGCATCGAAGGGGTGACTTATCCTCTTCTGTCGGATATCAATAAAGAGGCGTCGAAAGCCTATGATGTTCTTGCCGAAAAAGAAGGTGTTTCCTACAGGGGACTTTTCCTTATCGATAAAGAGGGTGTTGTCCGTTACCAGGTTGTCAATGATCTCGGGCTGGGCCGGAATGTGGATGAAGTCCTGAGAATGGTTGAGGCGCTTCAGTTTACCGAACAGTTCGGTGAGGTCTGCCCCGCGAACTGGAGCAAGGGCGATAAATCCATGAAGCCGACAAACGAAGGTCTCGAGGATTATTTTGGCTCAGAGTAAACAGCTAAACTTGATTCGTGATGACAGACGCCCCGGCTAAGCATCGATGCCTGCCGGGGCGTTACTTTTTAGTGTTATCTTTTTTCTTGTCACTCGTCACATGTCACTATTTTTCAGTAGGCTTTTGCGAAAACAACTTTTCCTTTCGATTCCCTGCCGCTGACAAGACATGTCCCGGATTCATTGATGGCGTAGCGCTCGATGAAATCAGCGGTTTCGGGTATCACCCGGATGGTTGCCCTGGTTTCTTCCTTTATTTTCGTTTCGGTTTCTTCGGAACCGTCCCAGTGAGCGATCACGAACCCTTTTTCGATGTATTCCACGAACTCATCCCAGGAGGCCGCCTCAAAGGTATTTGCCTCACGGAAATCGAGGGCGCGCTCGAACATCGCCTTCTGGATTGTTTCGAGAAGGTCGGCAATCGAGGCCGGAAGTGTCTCTTCCATTGCCAGCTTTTGTTTTTCTCCCGTATCGCGTCGCGCTGCAATACACGTGCCTGAAGCAAGGTCCCTTGGACCGATTTCGATGCGGACGGGAATTCCCTGCAGTTCGTATTCGGCGAATTTCCATCCGGGGGAATTCTGTTCGCTGTCATCAACAAAGGCCGCGATGCCGCATTTTTTCAAGTTGCTGCACACATCGTGCGCTTTATCGGCAACGGCTTGTTTGTCACCCTTGAGAATCGGTATGATGACTACCTGCCTCGAGGCAAGTTTTGGAGGAAGCACAAGCCCCCTGTCATCAGAATGAGCCATGATAAGGGCTCCGATCAGGCGGGTGGAAACGCCCCAGCTTGTTGCCCAGACGTATTCGAGTTTTCCTTCTTTTGTCTGGAACTGGCAGTCGAAGGCCCTGGCAAAATTCTGGCCGAGGTTGTGGGATGTGCCTGCCTGCAGCGCTTTTCGATCCTGCATCATCGCCTCGATACACCAGGTCTGGTCAGCACCGGCAAACTTTTCACTATCGGTTTTCCGCCCCATGACTACCGGCAGGGCCATGTACTCTTCTGCAAAGGTTTTATAGACGTTGATCATGCGGAGTACTTCTTCCTGGGCTTCTTCAGGTGTTGCATGGGCTGTATGACCTTCCTGCCAGAGAAATTCAGCGGTTCGGAGAAAGAGCCTGGTGCGCATTTCCCAGCGAACGACATTGGCCCACTGGTTTATAAGGAGCGGGAGGTCCCTGTAGGACTGGATCCATTTTTTATAGGATGCCCAGATCACGGTTTCGGACGTTGGCCGAACGTACAGCTTTTCAGTGAGTTCCTCTCCGCCGCCATGGGTAACCACAGCGCATTCCGGGGCAAAGCCTTCGATGTGGTCGGCTTCTTTCCGGATGTAGCTTTCGGGAATAAACAGGGGGAAATATGCATTGACGTGGCCGGTATCCTTGAACATGCGGTCAAGGGCTGCCTGCATTTTTTCCCAGATGGCGTAGCCGTTGGGACGAATGACCATACATCCTCTTACGTCGGAATAGTCAGCCAGTTTTGCTGATCGGACAAGGTCGATGTACCATTGTGAATAGTCCTGTTCTCTCGATGTAATGCTTTCTGCCACGTCATTGTCAGTTTGAGGTTCATGATTGCAGGGGAATATACAATCTACTCCCTGAAGTCCTTTATTTTTTCCATAAGGTCTTTCAGATGTTCTTTTTGCCGGTTGTTGAGCGGTTTCTGTTCATCGATCACTTCGGAATACATTTTCGGGACCGAAAAACGATCCGGCTCAACGGTTTTTCTGTTTACGGAAACGACCTCCATGGCAAGCTGTCCGTTCTCGTTTTTCTGTATAATTCTGACCGGGAAACCGTCGATGCCCTCTTCTGCAAGTTTTTCGGAAAGGACGGTGTTGGAGAGACGGGGATTCTGCGACTGGAGGAGCCTGAAGGTCTCGAAGTCACCAATATCCTCTGTCAGCCACATCTCGATGGTGTCGGTGGTGCTTGACAGGGTGACGTGACTGCAGTTGTAACCTTGTATGGTGGCCGGTTTTCCTTTTTCAATCATGTAATCGTCATCAAAATCGACAAGTGTTGTCGTTTCGAGGGCGGTTTTCAAGCTGACCTTTTTGAATGTTCCCGCTTTGTGATTGACGATGACGGCAAGGTCGGGTTCCGACTTGCGCGTGATGACGGTTGTATGAAGCGAGTCCGGGATCTTGTCGAGTTTTGTTGTCATGTCCATGCGTTGGGCGTTTCGGCCGAAAGAGTAAAGGATTGCCGAAGTTCCGTTGGGCATGGTCAGCTGCATGTCAATGACTCCGGTAAAACCGGCATGAAGAGCGGCGGGTAAGAGAGAAGCGAGCATGAGTATCGTTGCGATAACAGAGAACATCCTTTTCATGATATCATCGGTTGAATACATTTCGGAAAGACACAAAAGCTAAGGATTTTTTTTTGAAAACGATTTGGCTTAAATACCAGTGCGGCAATGAACATACAAGACCTGATGTATGATCATGCGGGGCAGGACATGCCCCCGATCATTTTGACGACAAAATATGAGAATCCGGGCTCATGCTGTATCAAATGTCTCGGTGTTGAGTAAAACAGGGTTACATCAGCTATGGATAAAAGTGACAGGGAGTGGTTGACAGTCAAACTGCTGCAGGCGGCTGAAAAACATTTCAGGGAAAACGGGATCGAGTCTGCTCGTCTGAATGCGGAGATTCTGCTTGCCGACGTTCTCGGGCTCTCAAGAATGGAGCTGTACCTGAAGTACGACAGGCCTGTTTTCGAAAACGAACTGGAGCAGTTCCGCCATCTCTGCAGAGAGCGTCTGAAAGGAATGCCGCTGCAGTATCTTACCGGTGAGCAGATTTTTTATGGCCGTTCGTTTCTTGTCGATGATCGTGTGCTGATACCCAGACCGGAAACCGAACTGCTCGTCGAGCATGCTCTTGAACGGGCGGGTGATTCGGGTCTTTTTGATGCCGAAGAGGTCCGGATCCTCGATATCGGTACCGGGTCAGGCTGCATCGCTGTCATGCTGGCACTCAGTGTACCCGACGCAGTGGTTACGGCAGTCGACGTTTCCAGGCAAGCTCTGGACGTCGCCCTGGAGAATGCACGACGGCACGGGGTGGCGGAGAACATAACATTCCGGCAGGCCGATGCGCTCGATAAAGGATTCGTCGATCAGGCGGGCTCCTGCTACGATATAGTCATATCCAATCCGCCCTATATACCCCAGGCGGAGTGGGAGGGTCTGCAGACCGAAGTCAGGGATCATGAACCCCGGATAGCGCTGACAGATCCTGACGGTCTTACGTTTTACCGGGCGATAGCCGCACATGCGGCAGCTCTTCTGAAGCCCGCAGGTATGCTCTTTTTCGAACTGCATGCCGATGGCGCACAAAAAGTCGTCGATATCATGAAGAAAGAAGGACTTATGGATATAGAACTGCGCAGGGATTATGCAGGTATTATCAGAATGGTTTCGGCAATTGCTGCCGATTGCAGAAGAGGAGTGTGATTCCATGTGCTTGATTCTCTTGAGTACGGGTGCATGGGTTGAGAGGAGATGAAATTTATTGCATGGCAGTGTTGTTTAAAAAGTCGAATTTTATTATACGGTTTATACCGTATCAGGTTGTTTTTTCCTAAATTGTGCGTTCGATACGACGCCGTTACCGGGCCTGGTGTCGATGTTGCTCTTCTGTAGAGCAGGTTCAAGGGCTCAATGGGGTCTGAATTCAGTGTTTTCTGTATCGTTAACAGTTGTTGTCATGAGCATATGGTAATGTCCCGCGACCTGTCAGAACGCCAGCGCCAGGTGCTGTCGATCATTATTCAGGCATATGTCATGAATGCAGCACCGGTCGGTTCGCGCTTTATAGCAAAGAATTACAATCTCGGCCTTTCAGATGCAACCATCCGAAATGTCATGGCCGATCTTGAAGACGAAGGCTATATCAGCCAGCCGCATACATCTGCCGGCCGTGTGCCTACCGACAAGGGGTATCGCTATTATGTCGACCTGATCATGCGGGTACAGCGAATCCAGGAAGAGGAAAAACAGCGGATCGATCACAATTTCGAACAGTTTCAGTACGATCCGAAGGATTCAAGCAAGGTACTTAACGCTGCGGCGAAGGTGCTTGGCAGTATTTCCCGCCAGCTCAGTGTGGTCATCTCTCCGAGGCTTTCAAATGCTGTTTTCGAACGTCTCGATATGATTCTTCTGAGTTCGACGAGAGTCATGGTTGTTCTCTCTATCCAGTCACTTTTTGTGAGAACCATCGTGATGGAACTGGATATTGAAGTTTCGCGTCAAGAGACCGATGCCGTTATCGAGGTTCTCAACCAGAGACTGTCCGGACTGACGCTTTCGGATATCCGGAATTCAATCGGCAAGAGGCTTGCCGATTACGGAAAAGAGACTGCTCTGTTGAACAAGATTGTCAGTTCGGCCGATAACCTGTTTGATGACACCCCGGTGTTTGAGAGGCTCTATATTGCCGGCACGGAGTATATTGTCAGCCAGCCGGAATTCGATCAGCCGCAGAAAGTGCGTGACCTTGTGTGCATGATCGAGGACAAGGACCGTGTTGCAGCGCTTCTGGAAAAGAATTCGGGTTGTTCGATCGACAGTCTTGCCGGTCGCGATGTGACCATTATGATCGGGCGTGAAAATATGGCACCAACAGCCGATGATTTCACCGTGGTTGCTACTCCTTTCTATATAGGGAATACGGCAGGAAGGCTCGGGGTGCTCGGTCCGAAAAGAATGGACTACGAACGGGTTGTTCGTATTGTCAATTACATGGCTGACAGGTTGTCACATTCTCTGTCCTGATCTGCAATCCATGGGAAAACCGGTCCCGGTCGGCTGCCCTGGTATACTGCAGCAGGCGGGATGGCACCGGAAATACTTTTAATGCAAAGAGTTTTATACACATGACCAAAAAAACAGAAAAACAGATAAAGGAAAAACAGGGCAAACCGGAAACGCTTGTCACGGAGAACAGAAAGCTCGAAAACAGGTCGCAGCAATCGCGTGATGAGGCTGAAAAACTACAAGAGGAGCTTATGCGAAAACGCACTGAATGCGACAAGCTCAGTAAAGAGTTGCAGGAGTCAAGGGATGAGGCAGGCAGACTGAAAGAAGAGCTTTTACGGAAAGCTGCCGAATTTGAAAACTTCCGTCGCCAGAAGGAGAAGGAAGCACTGATGGCCGGTACGAGGTCACTTGAAAAAACAATAAAGGAACTGCTGCCGGTGATTGACGATGTCAATCGTCTGGTCGAACACGCACCCGAGGTTCTCGATATCAGTGATGATGCCCGGCCCTACGTTGACGGCGTTGAACTTTTACGAAAAAACCTGTTCAGATGGCTCGAAGAAAAAGGCGTCAGCACTATCGATGCAGTAGGGAAAAAGATGGATGTAAACTTTCATGAAGCCATTACCATGGTTGAGAATCCCGATGTCGAGGCCGATACGGTTATCGAGGAGTTTCAGACCGGTTACCTTCTGGGTGAGAAGGTGCTTCGGCATGCCAAGGTTGTTGTGGCAAGGTAAGACAGGATAATTCAGAAACCAGTTATAGACAGAAGAGCAGGCAAGCAATGAAGAGAGATTATTATGAGGTTCTCGGGATATCGCGAACGACCTCCAAGGATGATATCAAGAAAGCGTATCGCAAGCTGGCTATGAAGTATCATCCGGACAAGAATCCCGGAAACAGTGATGCTGAAGAGCATTTCAAAGAGGTTAACGAAGCATACGAAGTGCTCAGCAATGATGATAAACGCCGCCGCTATGACCAGTTCGGTCATGCGGGCGTGGGTTCGTCGGCAGCATCCGGAGGTGGCGCATATGGCGCCGGAACGGGAGATTTCGGTGATATCTTCAGTGCGTTCAGCGACATGTTCGGTGGAGGAGCACGATCCGGAGGTAGTTCTCCGTTTGATTTTGAAGAGGTTTTCGGCGGAGGATTCGGCGGAGGGGGACAGCGGCGTCAACGATCTTCTACAGGTCTGCGCGGCGGTGATCTCAAGATACGACTGAAACTGACCCTGGAAGAGATTGCCAAGGGTGTAGAAAAAACGCTTAAAATCAAAAAACAGGTTCCCTGTGAGGTTTGCAGCGGAACCGGTTCCAAAACCGGTGAACTCGAGACCTGTTCGACCTGCCAGGGAACAGGAGAGGTACGGCAGGCATCGAAAACCATGTTCGGTCAGTTTGTCAATATTACCGCATGTCCCACATGCGGTGGTGAAGGGCGTATCGTAAAGGACCGCTGTACATCCTGTCACGGAGAGGGAATCAAGCAGGGAGATACAACCGTCAAGGTGAATATTCCCGCCGGAGTCGAGGACGGAAACTACCTGACCCTGAGAGGGCAGGGGAATGCAGGGCCAAGGGGTGGTTCGAACGGCGATCTGATCGTTGTTATCGAAGAGGCGTCACACAAGCTCTTCACTCGCCGGGGCGATGATGTTATCTATAATCTGCCTCTCGGCTATCCCGATATGGTTCTTGGATCCAAGGTGGAGGTCCCCACGCTTGAAGGCAGGGTCAAGTTGACCGTGCCTCCGGGAACACAGCCCAACACCATGCTCAGGATCAGTGGTAAAGGCATAGGGCATCTCAAGTCGCCCGGAAGGGGAGACCATCTTGTGCGGGTCAATGTCTACATTCCGAAAGATCTGTCGCATCGTGACAAGGAGTTGCTCAAGGAAATGAAGAAATCCGGTCATCTCGTACCGGATGAAAAAACAGACCATGAAAAAAGTTTCTTCGAAA
Organism: Chlorobium sp.; assembly: GCA_028277225.1. Lineage (GTDB taxonomy): Bacteria > Bacteroidota > Chlorobiia > Chlorobiales > Chlorobiaceae > Prosthecochloris. The sequence continues at coordinate 93,315 of JANQHB010000037.1, read as the reverse complement.
AAGCCCGTGATATTTTCGGGTGAGTCCGGAATCAGTCCGAACATGAAAAGAAGCAGCCTCATCCTGAGAAGATGAGGCTGCTTTTTTGGTTCTGTCTGCTTGTGGGAGGAATACCCGGATGAGTGCAGGTACCGTACTATTCGAACTCGGCTTTCGCCTCGTTGACAACACTTACTGTGATTTCATTGTAGCCCGCTTCTTCAGCATACTCTTCTGTCGTGATTCTGACCCTGTCCTTGAAAAAAGACGGTATCCTGTCAAGCATTTCAAGCGCACCATCGGTCCAGACGAGGGAACGGTCCCGTGTCTTGATCGCTTTTCTGTATTCTTCCACTATGTTATCCACGTAGCTGTCGATTGCCTCCATGTCAGAGAGTTCCTGGGGAGCAAAGACTTTTTCGGCGAGTATCTTGTTGCGGACAAGGTGAATCTTGAGCTGCGGAAGATACATCATTGTCGCCATCGGTTCAGGACTGCCGCAGGCAAGAAAAAGGGCGACTTTTTTCCTCCTGAGATACTTTTTGATGTTGCTCTGAAAGAAAGAGCCGAGCAGATCGGAGGAAACGAGCAGATAATAGACCGGCGCTCCCATGATGATGACATCGAAATCCTGGAGGAAGCTGTAATCAGCCGTGGCCTTGCATTTTCCCTTTTCGACATACGCTTCTGTTTCTGCAAGGCTCTTGCCAAGATTGTCGACAAACTTGTCGGTAGAACCACCAACTGAACGCGTGTCATAGAGGATGATCGCTTTCATCTGCTGAGATGAACTGGACATAATCTCATTGGTATAAAGTTATTCGGGAAAAGCGTCTAGAGCGCTTCATTCTTTTATGACTCAGTATAAACTAAACTGACCGTTTCAACAAATGTGTGTCTGGGACATGTCTTGAATACATAAGGAGATATTCCCTGAAAACCGTCTGTTTCAGGTTTGCTGTCGGGTCCAGGGGCAATAACAGTCACATTGAGCCTGCAAAGGGAGGTTGGCTGTACCAACTTCTCCAGACCTTCTTTTTGAGGTTGTTTTCACGTTTTCTGAGAGTAAAAACAGAAAAGGCTGTCTCAGCTTCAGTTCTGAGACAGCCTCTCTCTGTCTGATTGAAAGGAAAAATCAATCAGACGAAATGCGCGTAGATCTCAAGAAGATCTACAACACGAGTGGCGTAACCGAGCTCGTTGTCATACCAGCCGACGACTTTCACCATGTTGCCTGTCGACATCGTGAGAAGAGAGTCGAAGATACAGGAATGTGCGTTGCCGACGATGTCGCACGATACGACAGGATCGGTGCAGAACTGAAGGACGCCTCTCATGTTTCCTTCTGCAGCTTTCTGCATGGCGGCATTGATCTCTTCTTTGGAAGCAGGATTTTTGAGAATGATGGTCAGATCGGTGACTGAACCGTCTGGAACCGGAACCCTCATTGCCATACCGTCAAGCTTGCCGGCCAGTTCAGGGACGACAAGGCCGATAGCTTTGGCTGCCCCGGTGCTTGTCGGAATGATAGAACTCCCGGCAGAGCGTGCGCGACGAAGGTCCTTGTGAGGAAGATCGAGAATGCGCTGGTCGTTTGTATAGGCGTGGACGGTGGTCATGAACCCTTTTTCAATACCGAAGTTGTCTTCGAGTACTTTGGCCATCGGTGCAAGACAGTTGGTCGTGCAGCTTGCGTTCGAAATGATTTCTTCATTGCCGGAAATGGTATCGTCATTGACTCCCAGAACGATCGTCGCATCGACTTCATCTTTCGCAGGAGCGGAGATGATAACCTTTTTCGCGCCGGCGGTGATATGTTTTGCAGCAGTTTCGCGTTTGGTGAAGATCCCGGTCGATTCGACAACAAGATCGACACCCAGGGCTTTCCAGGGGAGCTGTTCCGGATCTTTTTCAGCGCAGATGGCGATTTTGGAGCCATTGACAATCAGGGCGTCTTCTTCGGCCTGGATTTCAGCATTGAATATACCGTGTGTTGAATCGTATTTCAGAAGGTGAGCAAGTGTCTTGGCGTCACAGAGGTCATTGATAGCAACAATTTCCACTTTTTCATTCGCCATTGCCTGACGGAATACCAGACGGCCGATACGTCCGAATCCATTTATGCCGACTTTTACTTTTGCCATAATTTCGTTTTCAGGTTTGTTGTGTTCAGAAGTTGCAACTCGCAGGAAAATAGATAACTAAAATGAAAAAAATCAGCCTTTTTTTAGAAAACTTTCTGTTAAGAGTTGTTTCAAGCCGTTGAAACTGCCGTTGCTCAACAGGACGATAACATCGTCATCCCTGAGGTTCTCATCGATAAACGCTTCTATATCTTGCGGATAGCGGGTCGATTCCGATGCGGAAACATACACCTTCTTTCCTGATCGACTCAGGACTGCAGAGAGTTTTTCTGTGTCGAGACGCAGGTTTTCCGCATATCTTTCGGCTCGATGGACTTTTCCGATAACGACAATATCGGCGTCTGCGAAAGCGTTTTCCAGGTCATGCTGAAATACATTTCTCGTGCTGGTGTTCGAACGCGGTTCGAAACAGGCGATTATTCTCCTCTTTGCAAACCGCTGTCGAAGCGAAGTAAGTGTTGCGCGGATTGCGGTCGGGTGATGCGCGAAATCATCGATGAGCATCATGCCCCTGTTGAATTCTCCCACAATTTCCATTCTTCGTTTCGGTCTCTTGAAGGAGCGGATGCCGTTTCTGATTGTGGAAAAGGGGATGCCGGCATGCGAAGATACCGCTATTGCAGCCAGGGTGTTGAGGATATTGTGCTCACCGAACTGATCGATGGTGAAGGTACCGGCCGGTTTTGCTCTGTGCAGCAGTTGAAAAGAGGTGCTGTCTGCAGTGTTTTTTACATCGACGGCCGACCATTCGAATGTTTCCCCCAGGCCGAACCGTTCGACAGCAGAAGGCGCGTTGCCGCTGACCTCCGATGCGACGCTGTCCTGGCCGTTGACAATCAGAACGCCGTTGGACGGTATAAGTGCTATAAATTGCCGGAACGATCGTTTGATGTCCTCGATAGACGTGAAGATATCTGCATGATCGAATTCGATATTGTTTATGACTGCAATATCCGGGCGGTAGTGTACAAACTTGCTTCGCTTGTCAAAGAAGGCGGTGTCGTATTCGTCCCCTTCAGTGATGAAAAAGCCGTTGCTCTTCCTGCCGGAAGCCCTGCAGCCTGCATTGAAATTTTCTGCGATACCTCCGATCAGAAAACCCGGTTGAAGGCCTGCATATTCGAAAAGCCAGGCGGCCAGAGAAGTCGTGGTCGTTTTGCCGTGCGTGCCGGTTATAACAACCGATGTGTTTCCGGTGATCAGTTCCCGCCGGACGACTTCGGGCATCGACACCAGATGCATATGATCGTTCAGCGCCGCTTCGAGTTCCGGATTGCCGCGGCTGACGGCATTACCGACAACGACAATATCGGGTTTTGTTTTTGACAGATTATCCGGATTGAAACCGTTGAAGCAGGCAATGGAATGAGCGTCAAGATAATCGCTCATCGGCGGGTAGAGCGCTGTATCGGAGCCGGTCACCTCGTGACCTGCCAGAGAGAGTGCCACAGCGACCGAGGCCATAGCCGTTCCTCCGATGCCGATGAAGTAGAATGAGACCATGGTGGTTTATCGGACTTCAGCTGAAAGTTTAATGACTGTCCGGCACATGTTCCTCAGAGTTGCGTATGGGTTTTTCCGGAGCGGAAGTGATTTTTTTGACATAGAGGCTGTAAAATACAAGGAGGGCATTGATGATGCCGACGATGACAAAAGGTGCTTTCGGACTCATGCTGTCAAAAAGCCGTCCCCCCGTCGAGGCGATGATCAGGATGCCGATTGCCCCGCTGATATTGAATGTTCCCAGGATAGAGCCTCTTTTGGCTTTTGGCGCTTCCTGACCGATGAGTGACTGTGCTCCGAGGAAAACGCTGATCTGACCGATGCCGAGCAGGAGAAACACCAGATAGCCTATCGGTTCGAAAGGATTGTCGAGAATCAGAACCGAGAGATTGCCGACCATTGCAAGAAACATGCAGAGAGCAAGGGCGCTGACGCGGTTGATGCGGTCGATGACCGGGCCAATGAGCGGAGCCCAGAGAAGGGCTGCGATCTGGGTTATGATGAATATGGTGGTGCCTTTTCTGAATGCTTCACCTGATTCCATCCCCATTGCTAGGCCAACGGTGATTCCCCAGAGGCTCAGAAAGGTGCCGTTGATCGACTGGTCGCCTCTTGCAATGAAGGCGGCTGAATAGGAAAGAAGGATCTTGGGGTTCCTGGCGGCGGTAAACCCGCTCTGGAACAACTCCCTGAGCGGAGGGCGTTCATGAATGGTAACCGGTGTTCCCTTTTTGAGCCCCAGGGCACAGGCTATCGCGGTGATCGTTGCCAGTGCGGCTATCGACAGATGAGTGATGAATCCCGCCTCGATCTTGCCTATTCCCCGGTTGTTGAGTATTTCCGGCAGTGAACCGAAAAACTGATTCGTTATGACAATTCCCAATCCGCTGAGAACCCCGATAATCGCGACCATTTTTCCTCTCGAACGTTCTGCCGGATAGTCTACAAGGACGGTTGACAGAGCGCCCGCAATACTGACTACTGCTATTCCATAGATGATCCGGTAGAAAAACAGGTCATTGACTGAGGAAGCGAAAGGATAGAGAGCATAGGTAAGGGCCATGAGCAGAAAGCCGGCAATGTAGACCTGTTTACGTCCGATGCGGTCCATGAGAATGCCGGCAGGGATATAGAGCAGGAGAGATATAAGCTCTGTCAGGAAAACAAGGTCGCCGCTTATTCCGCCCTGCTCCGAAACGGGAATGTTGAGGTGGACGTTGAGAATATAGGTCTGTCCGATGGACAGGAAGGTGATCAAACCGATCGAAAAAAAGGCGGCATAGAAAAAAGTCCAAGCATGATAAGGTCTGATTGATGGAGCCAGTTCTATCGGACCTATTTTGTGTGTCTTGTCTTCGGTTTGCATGAATTGTTACCAGGTAAATTGAACAGGAGTTTAAGGACAATAAGATGAAGGCTGCTGCAATTGTTATTATTCTTTCGGGAGGAGCTTCCCATTTTCCATTTTCAGGCATCTGTCGGCTGTTGCAGCGTAGTCTTCGTTATGCGTCACAATGACAAAAGACGTTTTGTGTTCCTTGCTGAGTTCGGCCATCAGGTCGTAGAGTATTGAACTGTTTCGGTTGTCGAGATTGCCGCTCGGTTCGTCGGCAAGGATCATCGACGGTTCGTTCATCAGCGCCCGGGCAATTGCCACACGTTGCTGTTCACCGCCGGAAAGCTCTGTGGGAAGATGGTTCAGGCGGTTTTCGAGCCCGAGTTTTTCAAGGATCCTGGTGGCTTTTTCCTTTGCCGGACTGAGTTTGCCTGTCGCGATGAATTCAGCCATTGCGACATTTTCAACTGCTGAAAAGTCCGAGAGGAGATGGTGAAACTGGAAGACAAAACCGATCGTTCTGTTTCTGAACGCAGCCAGGTCTTTCTGCGAAAGGGTGTAGCGGTTGTGTTGAAAAATTGTTGTGCCATCGAAAACAATTTCACCGCTGTCAGGAGTGTCAAGGGTACCCAGCAGGTTGAGCAGGGTTGTTTTTCCGCTGCCCGATGCGCCGACAATAGTCACCATTTCCCCCCGGTTCGCCTCCAGATCGACACCGCGGAGGATCTCCAGACTTTTCTGCCCGGGAAGCGAATATGATTTGCAGATGTTTCTTGTTTCAAGCATGAAAATACAGTCGATCGGATTGTTTTCCTTGAGAAGGGCCGGGCATCATGCACTGACGGCCATTGCAAAAGAGAGTAAAATAGAGTTTTATATCATGGGTCCTATAGGACTTATAGGACGTATAGGACCTATAAGACCTGTAAAATTCTTTTAAGATTTTTCAACGACACACATCGCTTAATTACTGACGTTATAGAACACCTCAACAATCTTCTAAGGCCGTATCTGGCCGTCGCCTTCAATGATCCATTTATAGCTAGTGAGTTCCTGCAGTGCCATCGGTCCGCGGGCATGCAGTTTCTGGGTGCTGATCCCTATTTCCGCGCCAAGGCCGAACTGGGCTCCATCGGTGAATGCCGTGGATGTATTGGCATAGACGACAGCAGCGTCTACACGTTTGAGAAACGCTTCGGTGACATCGGGATCACTGGATACGATCGCTTCGCTGTGCATCGAACTGTATCGTGCTATATGAGCCAGAGCCTCTTCGAGATCGCCAACGGTCCTGACCGACATTTTCAGTGAAAGGAATTCCGTGCCGAAGTGCTTTTCTTCTGCCTTAAACAGGAGTTCTGACGGATAGCTGCCGAGCAGGGCAGGATAGGCTTCCTGGTCGGCAAAGATGATCACCTTTTTTTCTGCAAGAGGACCGGCGATTGTCGAGAGATCATCGAGCCGGTCCCGGTGTAGAATGAGTGTGTCAAGTGCATTGCAGACGCTCGGTCTTCTTGTTTTGGCGTTCCTGACAATATCGGTTGCCATAGACAGGTCGGCACTGCGGTCGATGTAGGTGTGGACAATTCCCGCACCGGTTTCGATGACCGGAACCGTTGATTTGGCTCTTGCAAAATCAATAAGCTGCTGGCTGCCTCTGGGAATGATCACATCGATATAGCCGACGGCATTAAGCATTATTTCTGCGGCTTCACGTTCGGCCGGCAGGAGGTAGAGGGTGTCGCTGCCGATTTTGTGGCTGACGAGAACGTCATGGATAAGTCCTGCTATTGCGATGTTCGAGTACATTGCATCGCTTCCTCCCTTGAGGACGGTCGCATTGCCGGATTTGAGGCAGAGAGAAAATACATCGAATGTGACGTTCGGTCTTGATTCGTAGATGATTCCAACGACGCCAAGAGGAACGGTTGTTTTTTGCAGGTGCAGTCCACCCGGCAATGTTCTTTTTTCGAGAACTATGCCGACGGGAGACGGGAGTGCGGCTACGTTCCGGATGTCATCGGCAATGGAAGCAAGGCGTGCATCGTTGAGCAGCAGTCGGTCGTATTTGGGATCATCGGGACTCATCCTTGTCAGATCCTTCTGGTTCGCTTCGAGGATCTCTCTTGATCTTTCAGGAATTGCATCAGCAAGGTCGTTCAGAATCCCGCCAATGATGTTGTCGGGGATTGTACAGAGTTTTCTGCTTGCCTCTCTGACCGATTGAAGTCTGTCCAGTATGATTTTTTTCATTGTTTCCTGCTTGCCGATGATTGCGTATTTGACTTTTCGAATGTAACAAGATTTTCCGGAATCAGACCTGCTTTTCTGCAAGAACAGCGTATTCCGGAGACTCCTGCATGAGGGTTGTTCGGCAGTCTTCAGTACAAACAGTTTTCCGGTCGAGGACCTGTATAAATCATGGTAGATAAAAAAATGACAGAAGTGGTATTCTTTGTGCTATTTCTCTTTTTTTATTGTATTTAACTTCAATATATTGTCGCTGTTACGCATTAGTACGTCAAACAGTCCCCCATGCCCCTTTCTTCAGATAGCGTATGTAACGGGTTTATGGACGTGTCAGGGTCTGTGTGCCTTGAGGAACGTCTATAGTGAGATTTTTCTTTCCAGTCCATTTTACGGTCGTATTGAAAACACCGGCAGGAGAAGCAACCAGTGACAAGAGCGTTTCTATTCCCAAGCAGTAAAATGTAGTACTCATGTCTGAAGTGATTATCGATACTATTGGTGTTACCGCACCGTATTATGCATTGGATAATGTATCATTATCCGATGATGAGGTTACAGCGGATTTTGCCGCTGAGCAACCGATGGAAAGTGAGGCGGGCTGTATTGCCGCCGCCGAGGTTGGGCGACATCTGGCTGTACTTGGCGCATGTGCGCTGGCAAAGTCCAATCCTGTAAAGAAAAAGCATTATTACATTGCGTTGAGCGCAGAACTGAGGAATGTGAATAATAATGCGATTATTCAGAGCAGAACGTTTTCCGGGGTGGCCAGAACGCTGAATATCGACAAAAGAAACGGTTTGGTATTCTCTGAATTGTATGCTCCGGACAGGACGCTGCTCTACACGTTGAATACCTCTTATTCAATCATGAGCGAACAGCTTTTCCAGAGGATGTTCAATGAGAAGAGGCAGGATTACGATTATTCACTTGCAGGCAATCCCTATGCCCTGCAGTTTCCGTTATCCAACATCGAATTCATCGACCACACAATACATGCCCGATTCGGTCCTTTCAAACCCGAGGAGTGCAGCGGACATTTTGCGTCTTTTCCCTGTATCCCGGTTGCTATTCTCATGCATGGGCTGAGCAGGACGGCAGGCAGACTTATGGCGCAGCTGACCGGGGGAGACACGACCCGTTACAAGGTTGTTTCTGCCGACGTAAAGGCCGATGCCTTTGCTTTTGCCGGTGAAAATATCAATATGACCGCGAAATTCAAGGGCAGGGATGATGCTGGAGATTATATTTTTAACTGCAGGGCAGAACGTTCTGACGGGACAACCTATGGATCGATGCTGCTTACCCTTGCCCTTGTCGATAGAGCTGATGCCTGCCGGTGATTTTTGTGAAAATGCAGCCAAAACCATGCCGTCCATGCTGAAACTGTTCTGGTCTTTTCTGCTTGTCTGTCTTGTTTCCAGCCCTGCCATTGCAAGGGGGCCTCTTGCCGCAAAGGTCGAGACGCTCGTTAAAACCTCTTCAAGCTGGAATGGTCAAATGCTGCCGGATTATCCTTCCGGCAGGCCGGAAGTGACGATTCTCAGAATTGCGGTCCCTGCCGGCATGAAGCTGCCTCTGCATAAACATCCTGTCATTAATGCCGGAGTGATGACCAAAGGCGAACTGACAGTAACCACCTCAAAAGGAGAGGTGCTTCATCTCAGGGAAGGAGATACGATTGTCGAAGTTGTCGATACCTGGCATTATGGAGAAAACAGGGGCAATGAGACTGCCGAGATCATTGTTTTCTATGCGGGTATCAAAGGCGCGCCTCTTTCCATCAAATCCGGTGACTCCAGATAGAGGGTCTTCTTGCTCTCCCGGTATCTCCTGAACGATCCTTTTGTCGAGCCGGGGGTACTGCTTCTCCCGCAGGGATTGGATACGATACCGTCTGTTTTCTTTCACACTTCAAGATAGAGGTAGTCGTAATGGATAAGGGGCTTTTCGCCCTTTTTGCCCAAAAGCTTCCTGGTCTGTTCAGAGCCGTATTGAGCCATGCCGTAACCGATTGCGTTTCCGTTTTCAGAGCAGATCTTGATGATATCTCCTTTGAAAAAAGTTCCTATGACCGACACGATGCCAACCGGGAGAAGGCTGTTTGCCCTTGCCGTGGATCTCAGGGCCGATTCGGCACCGGAATTGATGGTGACGGCACCTTTTTCAAGACCCTCGCTATGTGCTATCCATCGTTTGCGTCCGTGAACAGGTTTTTGGGCAACAAAGGTGGTTCCTGCCTCCTTGCCACCGAGAATGTCGAGAAGAATATCGGGTTTTCGTCCGTTGGTAATATGAACGGTGATCCCGAAACGGGCGAGTTTATGAGCGATATGGCATTTTGTGAGCATGCCGCCCCTGCCGAATTCCGATTTGCCGGGTTTGATATACTGGTGAAAATGTTCTGTTGCAATGTCGATCCGGCTGATCAGCTGAGGATCAGTTTTGTCATTGGACATATCGAACAGTCCGTTGACATGTGAAAGGATGATATAGGCGTCGACCTGCATCATGGAGGCGATCATTCCCGAAAGCTCGTCGTTGTCGGTAAACATGAGTTCGGTGACCGAAACGGCGTCATTTTCATTGACGATCGGTATGATGTCATGCTCCAGGAGGGATGTGAGGCAGGTTCTGATGTTGAGATAATGAAGGCGGTCCCGAAAATCGCTTTTTGTTACGAGGATTTGCGCTACAGTGATGCCCTTTTGTCCGAAAAGGTCGGCATAGGTATTGATCAGACGTACCTGACCGGTCGAAGAAAGCACCTGTCTGGAAGCAACGGGCGATACGTTTGAAGGCAGCCGGACCAGGGCGCGGCCGGCACCGACAGCACCGGAAGAAACAAGAAGTATTTCAACCCCAAGCCGGCGAAGTTCGGCCAGTTGCCGGACCAGCAGATCGAGAATCTGCAGGTCAAGCTCCCCCCGGTCGTTTGTGATGACGTTGGTGCCTACCTTTACGACGACTTTTCGGTATATCGCTTCATTCATGATATGATGTATTACATCGATTCTCTGCTGAGATGCAGTCCGGCAACGCCGATTATGATCAGGGCAAGAGAAAACAGTTTCAACAGGTTTACTGATTCACCGAACCAGGCAATACCGACCATGGTTATCAGCGCTGTGCCGGCAGCGGCCCAGATAGCATAGGTTATTCCTATGGGAAGCGCTTTCAGTGCCAGTGTGAGGAAGGTAAAGCTTAAGCCGTAAAAAATAAAAATTGAAACTGACGGAACCGTTTTTGAAAACCCTTCTGACAGTTTCATACAGGTTGTTCCTGCAACTTCCAGAATGATCGCTACGGACAGATAGAGCCAGTGCATGGTATGGCGGTGATTAAGAGGTTAGAGATTATCCGGCGTGTTATTGTCCGCAGGCAGTTCCCGGTGACGGTTTTCAGAATAATAGACCATGACCGACATCAGCAGATTGCTTGCGAGAATGACCGTGAACACTACAGGCAAGAGCAGGGTGGATGAAAAGACATTGCTTTCCAGGAGCGTGAACGCCATGACCGCTGTAGCCAGTCCCCTTGGTATGAGGCTTAGAATCGAGGAAATATGGGCACTTCGGAGAGATGGAGAAAGTGGACGGACTAGGTTGATCGTTGCTGTCCGGCTGATAAAAAAAATACCAAGGACAACGGCCGTTATGAAAAACACATCAAGGGTAAAAAATGAAAAATCAAAGAGAAGGCCGATAAAGACAAAAAAGAAGGTTCTGACCAGAAATGTCAGTTCAGCATTGATTTTTTTTACGACTTCATCGAGTTCGAAATTGTTGATGTTGAGCGTGCTGTTGATCTTTGCAAGCACCGATTGGGATTTTGTCGCAAGCAGCTTGCTGTTGCCGAGCAGAATACCGAAGGCGAGAATGGTGACAGCGCCTTCGCCACCGAGGAAGTCGGTCAATGTATAGAGAAGCAGGATGAAGCCAAGGGTAAGCATGTAGGCAAGGTTCTGCTTGCTGAAGTAGCCCATGAAGCGGCTCCAGAAAAGTCCGCTGACAATGGCAAGGAGAATGGATATCCCGATCCCGGCAAGGACATGATTGAGGATGGTTGCTCCTTCATATTCGCCTTCCTGGCGAATCTTGATAAAGATGATTACCGAAAGGACCGTGAGTACTTCGCTTATGACGGCTTCAAGCGTCAGAAGGGTTTTGAGTTTTTTCGGTATGGAGAGCCTCGGCAGGACAGGCAGGATAATCGCCGGGCTGCTGCCGCCGAAAAGGAAGCCGTAAAAGAGTGCGTCTGAGAGCTGCATCTGAAAAAGCGTGAGGCATATCATTGCAATGCCCGCAGCTCCGACGCAAAAGGAGAGCAGCCCCAGGAGAAGCGCCGAGGAAAACTGGCGTATTACCAGATCGAATTCAAGGTCGAGACCTCCTTCGAAAAGAATGAGAATGAGTGCGAATGTCCCGAAATAGGGGGCTATATCGTAAAAAAGCTCGCTTTTGAGTATATGCGTGGCAGGGCCGAGAACAATGCCGGCGAGCATGAGTATGACCGGAGCGGGAACCTTGGTTTTCGTGAAAAGAAAATCACCCAGAACACCGAGAACGATGATGCCTCCGATCAGGGCGGCAAAAAGCGATACGTCATCCATAAAAAGCCGGGTCTTGTTTTTTCTTCTGACCGGTAAAGATACAGGTGCAATTTAGGCTATTGGCCTGGTAATGAAAAAGGGTGGCAGGATGTTGTGATCGCTGCGAAGGCTGTCAATCTTTCCTGGATTTCTTGCAGCGATCATTTTCTGTTTGTTCGCGACACATTGCAAAGACCTGGAGGCTGTAACTGCCAAGTTTGAATCCCCTGCTTTCGCAGAGGCTTTCGAGGAGCTTGTTCAGTTCTTCACTGTGAACCTCTTCAACTGTGTCGCATTGTTCGCAAATGATATGAAGGTGATTTGTGACGCCGTGGGAGCGCTCATAATGCGTGTGTTTATGTCCCAGATCGACTTTGTTTACCAGATGGAACTTGAAGAGCAGATCGAGCGTATGGTAGACCGTTGCCCTGGAAATGCTGATTTCCTTTTTCTTCAGGTGAATATAAATCTCATCGGCGTCCAGGTGGTTGTCGGACGCGTAGACTTCTCTCAAAACGGCTATTCTCTCCCGGGTGCATCTGAGCCCTTCCTTTTTCATTGATTCCTTGAAGATTACTTCAGCCTCTTCGGCTCTACGGGCAGCCTCGGTTTTTCGTGTTTTTTTTGCTGGAGTCATAGGATCGGATTTGTTTGCTTTAATGATATTGAGCGCCGGCGCCTTTTTTAGCGGACGGTGTAATTTTGCTCGTGGAGCAAGTTAAAAACGTTTTGGAGAAGTCTTGAATAGGTTTGTTCAATATTTCTGGTTTCTTTGGTGTGCGCCCTGAGTGTATACGCGAATAATCCGTTTTTCGTTTCAGTTCTCAGTAACGTTGGCTTGGGATCGAGCAGGATTCCGTCTGTTTCGAGGGCGGCATCGATGACCTGTTTGCGAAGCGTATCGATCGTGATGTTTTCCTGCAGATGAAAAACCATTTCCAGGCTAAGGTGTCCGAATTTCTGGACCGATTCGGTATAGTTGATTATCCTGTTCCGGAAAGCAATCGTGTTCGGCACGAGAATGATTTCGTTGAGCATGTTTTTCAGGCGGATGACAAACGGGCCCTTGTGAATAATATCTCCTGTAACCTCACCTATTTTTACTCTGTCTCCGGTTCTGAACGATCCTGTATAGTTCAGCATGATGCCGGAAAAAACATTCTGGAACAGGGGTATGGCACCGATCGAGAGCGTCAGGCAGAGTATGACTGCAAGAGCGAGCGTTGTTCTGTCGCTTGCCAGGGGGAGCGATGCAACAAACAGAAAGAGCAGGATGACATAGAGGGCTATTTTGACAATTTTTCTTGTCGGTTCAGCCCATTCCACATCGAAATCTCCGAGCTTGAGCTCGCCTTTCGAGATGTTGCGGAATATCGTGTCACTGAATTTGCCGATAAAGTACACAATCGCAATCAGGATCGAGATGGTGATCAGTGTAGGCAGAAGGGTGACCAGTTCACCGGCTACGGTCTGGGCGGGTTTGAGCACAAACGCGAGCAGATTGGTCGAGATGTGTTCCGTCCAGGGAAAAAAGCTCAGGATGGTCGTAAGCGTTGCATAGAGGAGCAGGATTTTCAGAAACAGTTCAACGGCGCGGGTGAACCATCCGAGTCCCGATGCGATATGATCGGGGGAGAGGAGCTGCAGGATTTTGCTGCGGCTTTCAGTCGTGTGGTGCAGCCTGATTTTCTGTGTCCAGCCGTCGGCAAGGGTAAAGAATCTGTTCAGGTAGTGCCAGAACACTGCAAGCATGAAGAGCAGGGCGATTGATTTCAGGACGCCGAAAAGAATACTTTTTCCGCTGGTCTGCTTTCTGTACTGTTCAGCGAGAAATTGTATCCTTTCAAGTGCTTTCTCGGCAAGGGCAGTTCTGGGCAGATCTTCAGCCGCAGCATCTTCATCGGTAAATGCTGAAACAATACCTGACGAGCCCATGATGGCGGTCACTGTTTTGCCTTCAACGATCCTGAGAGAATCGACCGGTTCACGGGAGCTGAATAAAGCCGAGAGCATATCTGCTGTTTTCAACGCTCGCTGCTCTGCGTCAAGAGGGCCGATGCCGCCGTGGAGGTGAAAGATGGCTGTATTGTTGACGACAACAGGAAAGCCCGATGGCTTCGAGAGCGAATCGGAAAATGCACGTATGACAAGCCTGTCGTCAATTGCTTCCGGTTCCCGGTTGACAACGACGCTGGTGTTGCCGGGCGCAGCAATGGCCGTGTCTCCGGAAGTCTCTGCAGAGAGATGCAGAGGCTTCTGGATGGCAAGCAGCAGCAGCACGAGCGCGAAGAGGGAAGTACCGGAAAATGTTTTCATAGTTTTCTTTGATTGGTAACAATATCTAATTTAAGTTAAATCAATATGATATTGATGCCAAACATGATGATGTGCCGGACTGCTGTCTTCAGCGGGACGGTGCATTCCGGTTTTCGAATGCAGGCCAGAGCGTGGGAACGCGCAACTTTTTGGGTTGACGTCAAGTTTGATAGTCATATGTAATTATTACCTGAATTGATCGACAATCCCGTAGGGTTTCAACAAATGCGGTTCTTTATCGGTTTTTTCCTGCTCCAGACAGATGATGAATAATCACACCTGTTGAACAGTATAAAAGACTGTTTTTTATAATCTTACTTTTATTGAGCATTTGTTGAAACGTTCAGTTTAGGTATTACTCTCCATTGAGACTTCGATGATACTACCCATCAATACATACAGTGACGAGGTGCTGCGGCGTAAAGCCAAGCCCTTGCAGGGAGTTGACCAACAGCTCGAAGAACTGACAGGGAGCATGTTCGAATCCATGAGAAATGCCAACGGTATTGGACTGGCAGCTCCCCAGGTCGGTGTTTCTCTGAGGCTGCTGGTCGTGGACATATCTCAGGTGGATGGATATAGCGATGTATCACCGCTTGTTGTGATCAATCCGAACATCGTGGCAGTAAAGGGATTCAACTCGATGGAGGAAGGTTGTCTGAGCATTCCCGAGGTAACGGGTGAGGTGGTTCGCCCGTCATCCATTCAGCTCAAATACCGGGACTCGAATTTCGAACAGTGCACCGGGGAATTTGACGGGCTTCTGGCACGTGTGCTGCAGCATGAGATCGATCATCTCGACGGCACCCTTTTTGTCGACCGCATGCAGCGCAGGAACCGGAGAAGGATCCAGAAGGCGCTTGAGGCATTGAGCCGGGGCGAGGTGCAAGCGAGCTACCCGATTGCAGGACATGAATTGTCCGGCGAGGCATAATATGTGAAAAGCAGGTTGTTTGATGAGGATAATATTTATGGGAACGCCTGATTTTGCCGTTCCATCGTTGCGGGCAATTGCAGAAGCGGATAAGGATTTCGAGATCGTGCTGGTTGTTACCGGACGGGACAAGCCCAGGAGAAACAGGCGCTCCGAACCGATGCCTACGCCAGTGAAAAATGTTGCCGGTGAACTCGGAGTGCCGGTGCTTGAAATAGACGATGTCAAAGATCCCCGCTTTGCCGGAACTGTCGCCAGATACCATCCTGATGTGATTGTCGTCGCCGCATTTCGTATACTTCCTCCTTCCGTATTCGAGCAGGCCCGATACGGGGCATTCAACCTGCATGCCTCTCTGCTGCCAAAATACCGTGGGGCAGCGCCTGTCAACTGGGCGATCATTAATGGTGAGCGCGAAACCGGTGTGACAACCTTTTTTCTGAAGAAAAGCGTTGACACCGGCAATATTATTCTTCAGGAAAAGACTGCTGTGGGTAAGGAGGAAACAGCGGGCGAACTGGCCGAACGATTGTCGGTGCTGGGAGCCGGTACGGTAGTCAAAACACTGGAACTCATCAGGGACGGCAAGGCTGTTGCACTGCCGCAGGATCAATCGCTGGTAACCAAAGCTCCCAAACTGACGACCGAAAACACCAGGATCGACTGGGCTGAACCTGTTGACGCTATCTGTGATTTTATCAGGGGCCTTTCTCCCCGTCCGGCCGCCTGGACGGTTTTCAACCACAGAAAAGTCAAGATATTCAAAGCGGTGTCGGCGCAATTCCACCTCCCGGAACAGGAAGAGCAAACGCTGGTGCCCGGAACGATTGCTCCCGATGCCGACAGGCTCTTCGTTCTGGGGCTGGATGGCTGGACGGAGATCCTCTCTTTGCAGATGGAAGGAAAGAGGAGAATGAATGCGGCTGAATTCTGCAGGGGATTCCGTTGTGAAGAGCAATGCCCGTCGTTTTCATAGGGATGCTGGATTCTTTATATTCCGCGGTATTTTTTATCGTTCCGTACTGATGATGCCGTGATACGGATCCGGCGGCACACAATTGAAAACTCAAGAATAACCTTCTATGCCTTCGAGCAATATGGTGGTCGATGCGATCAGGAACTTTTGTATCATTGCGCATATTGATCACGGAAAATCCACACTTGCAGACAGGTTCCTGGAAGCGACCGATACGCTCCAGCATAACCAGATGGCCGAGCAGGTGCTCGATGACATGGAACTCGAGCGGGAAAGAGGGATCACCATCAAGAGCCATGCGATCAGGATGCAGTACAAGGCGGCTGACGGTAGTCCTTATACCCTGAATCTCATCGATACGCCGGGGCATGTGGATTTCAGCTACGAGGTTTCCCGTTCCCTTGCTGCATGTGAAGGGGCACTGCTTGTTGTCGATGCCACACAGGGGGTTGAAGCGCAGACGATCGCCAACCTCTATCTCGCCGTGGAAGCGGGGCTTGAAATTATTCCGGTTATCAATAAAATTGACCTGGCTTCCGCCGACGTTGAAGGTGTGTCACAGCAGATTATTGATCTCATGGGTGTCGAGTGTGACGAGATCGTCGAAGTTTCTGCAAAGGCAGGCATCGGGGTCGATCTCCTGCTGGAAGCGATTATCCGGAGAATCCCTGCTCCTGTCGATCACAGGAAAATGCCGTTGCGGGCACTTATTTTCGATTCTGTATTCGATGCGTACCGTGGGGCTATTGTCTATTTACGTATTGTTGACGGTGTCCTGAAAAAAGGCGACAGGGTCAGGTTCTTTGCCAACCAGAAAGTTTTTGTGGCAGACGAAATAGGGACGATGGCTCTGAAGAGGCAGCCGAAGGATATGCTCGAGTCAGGCGATGTCGGATACCTTATCTGTTCGATAAAGGATGTTCGTGACGCCAAGGTGGGCGATACCGTTACGCTCTCTGACGCGCCGGCAAGGGAGCGCCTTTCGGGCTACAAGGATGTGAAGCCAATGGTTTTCAGCGGTCTCTATCCCGTGAATTCCGATGAATTTGAAGATCTGCGCGAGTCGCTTGAAAAGCTGTCCCTGAACGATGCTTCGCTGGTATTCACGCCTGAAACTTCAGCGGCACTCGGCTTCGGTTTCAGATGCGGTTTTCTCGGTCTTCTGCACATGGAGATTATTCAGGAGCGGCTGGAAAGAGAATACAAGGTCAATATCATTACTACGGTTCCCAACGTTGAATACCGGGTCGTCATGACGGACGGAGAGACCGTCATTGTGGATAATCCGTCACAGATGCCGGAAACAGGGGCCATTCAGGAGATCCAGGAGCCGTATGTCAGCATACATATCATTACCCTTGCTGAGTATATCGGCAATATCATGAAGCTTGGTATGGACCGCCGCGGCGAATACAAAAACACTGATTACCTCGATACGACAAGAGTGAATCTGCAGTTCGAGTTTCCTCTGGCCGAGATCGTCTTCGATTTTCACGATAAACTGAAATCGGTATCGAAAGGCTATGCATCGATGGATTACGAATACATCGGGTACCGCACCTCGGATCTTGTCAAGCTCGATGTGCTCCTCAACGGAGAACCGGTTGATGCGCTTTCGACGATCGTGCACCGGTCAAAGGCCTACGAATGGGGGCGCAAGCTTTGTCAGAAGCTCAGGGGGATTATTCCGAGGCAGATGTATGAAGTTGCCATACAGGCAGCGATCGGGAGCAGGGTTATTGCGCGTGAGACCATTTCGGCGATGAGAAAGAATGTACTTGCCAAGTGTTATGGCGGCGACATCAGCCGTAAACGAAAATTGCTCGAGAAACAGAAAGAGGGGAAAAAACGTATGAAACAGGTCGGGCGGGTAGAGGTTCCCCAGGAAGCATTTCTTGCCGTTCTGAACATGGATGACCAGTAGTTCGGAACGGACGCAAGATACAGCAAAAGATAACGTCAAAAAAAGTGCGGACATGACAAGATGGTTCGCCAGGTAACGGTCAACAGTATAACAGGTATCACTGCATTGGGTAAAGGAAACGGGAAAACGGGAAAACAGCATTCCAAAGAGTGGTTTGAAGCACTGGTTATTGCGCTTGTTCTTGCAACGATCATACGGGTTTTCATCATTGAATCATATCGTATACCGACAAGCTCCATGGAAAAGACCCTGCTTGCCGGTGATTTTCTTTTCGTCAACAAGTATGTCTATGGGGCAAAGGTTCCGTTTACCGATATCAGGCTGCCGCAGCTGGACACGGTTGAAAAGGGTGATATCATTGTTTTCAAGTTTCCCAAAGACCGGTCGTTGAACTATATCAAACGCTGCGTGGCTGTCAGCGGTGATACGCTTGAAATCAGGAAGAGAAAGCTGGTTGTCAACGGAAAAGAAGAAGTTCTTCCTGACAACGCGCAGTTCCTTGCACCCATGATGCCTGCAGGTTATCCCGACAGGTTGATCTTTCCAAGATCGTCGGAATTCAACAAGGATAATTACGGACCGATAAGGATCCCCCGAAAGGGAGATGTCGTACCGCTCGATGAACAACACTACCATCTCTATGCATCACTGATTGCAGAAGAGGGTCACCGAATCGGTTTTGCAGGAGGAAAGGCGCTTGTCGACGGACGTCCTGCCGAAACCTACACCGTTGAACAGAACTACTACTTTGTGATTGGCGATAATCGTGACAATAGCCTCGACAGCCGTTTCTGGGGTTTTCTGCCGGAACGGGATATCATCGGCCAGGCACTGATGGTTTACTGGTCGTGGAATCCGAATATCTCTTTATTGAATCCGGTGGAGAAAATTGCTTCCATACGCTGGCAGAGAAGCGGTATGATGGTTCATTGATGCCGGGCGATCGCTCCGCTGCTTTTGTTCCTGAGAATCTGACGGGTTATTGTTTTTACGGACTGTTGTCTGCATGTGCTGTCGAAGAGGATGTTGCACAGGTTGAGCTGCTCGATACGAAGTGCGGGAATCGGTCTGTTGTCTGTTTGTCGCGGAAGGTTTTCTTCGGTTGTAAATTCAAGTTGCTGCAGTGTTACCGAGCGGAGGTCCAGGTCGGCACGCATTGTTCCGACGGAGATGGAATACCGGTTTTCAGTAGCGGCAAGGAACTCCTGTGACATGCTCTTTTTGAAGGAACTGTTGAGATGAACGTTGGTGGCAAGATAAACGGCCAGATATCCGGCCGGAAACAGTATTCCCGGAGAAAGAACAAATGCCAGGAGCCAGTTGAGAAATGTCAGTTTTGCCTGTGATCGGGTTTTGCCCATTCTGAGAGTGTCTGGAGGTTTTTTACAGGGCCTTTGTCTGTTTCATGATAATGTTTTTTTCATTTATTTAAGCGTCTCGTTCATTTATTCACTTATAGCGCTGGTTTATGGCAAACTCTGGTCGTGAGTCCCGTTATGTTCTTCATCCCCTTGTAAAGTCAGTCCACGCGGATACAGAAACCCCCGTTTCAGTGTATCTCAAACTTCGTGACGCATACTCATGTCTTCTTGAATCAGTCGAAGGCGAGGAAAAACTGGCGCGTTTTTCCTATATCGCGATCGATCCGGTTGCACTGCTCCAGGGATTTGTCGACGGCGGAAATATTCTCACGGTGAGGGATGAGCGGTTCAGAGGGCTTGAGAAACTTCTGGACGGACAGGAAGATCTGAGAAAAGTGATCGACCTCTGTATAGACGCATTTGGTTCTTCGCAGGAGAACAGCTGTACGGTAGGTTCATCACCGATGATAACGTCGGGTGCATTCGGTTTTTTCAGTTATGACACCATGCATCTTGTCGAGCGTATTCCTTCGCCAGGTAAACCGGATCCGTCAGGACTTCCCGACGTGTTTCTGATGTTCTGCGACAAACTGGTCGTTTTCGACAATATCAAGCATAAGGTTTTTATTGTTGCCAACTATCTGGATGAAAACGACAAAAAAAGGGCGGAGGAGGCGATAGAAGCCATTCGGGCAAGGATGCTCGAACCCCTGAAGACCGATCAGGTCCGGCTTTACCCGGAAAAACCTGAAGAGATTGTTTCAAACACGCGCAAAGAGGATTATCTCGACAAGGTTCTTGTTGCCAAAGAGCATATCATGGCCGGTGACATCTTTCAGGTCCAGGTCTCGCAGAGGCTCAGGCGAAAGCTGAATACACGGCCCTTCGATGTTTACCGCATGTTGCGTACCGTCAATCCTTCCCCTTACCTGTACTATTTCGACATGGGGGAGTTTCACATCGTAGGTTCATCTCCCGAACTGCTTGTCAAGGTCAGCAGTGACCAGAACGGGCGAACGATCGTTGACACACGGCCTATCGCCGGTACAAGGCCGAGGGGCAAAACCTATGAAGAGGATGCCCTTATTGAAAAGGACCTGCTTTCGGATGAAAAGGAACTTGCCGAGCACCTTATGCTGATTGACCTGAGCCGCAACGATATCGGGAGGATTGCAAAGACTGGAACGGTGGAGACCAACGAGATGATGATCATCGAACGGTATTCGCACGTCATGCACATTGTCAGCAATGTCCGGGGCGAGCTGCAGGATGCCTACTCCCCGACCGATGCGTTCTGGGCCTGTTTCCCGGCAGGAACCCTGACAGGGGCGCCGAAGGTGAGGGCAATGGAGATAATTTATGATCTCGAAGAGGAAAAGCGGGGATTGTATGGCGGAGCTGTCGGTTTTATCGATTTTCGCGGTCAGCTTGAAACGGCCATCGCCATAAGGACGATGGTCATCAGGGACGATGTGATTTATTTCCAGGCGGCGGGAGGTATTGTTGCCGATTCCGTGCCGCTGAATGAATACGAAGAGACGATGAACAAGATGAGGGCGGGGTTACGAACCGTCGAAGCGCTTGAAAGGCTGGAGGAAGAGTGACGCCGATTGTGAGGCAGCAATTATTCTATACAGACACGATAACCATGATTGAAAAATGCAGAAGATGAAAAAGAACACACCATCCTACCTGATCCTCATCCTGGCGGGTGTTGCCATCGGTTGGCTTGTTTTCTCGAACCTGGAATTTTCGTTTCAGGACAAGGAAAACAGGCTTGCGGTTTCCAACACGATCAATCTTGCCGAGGCAGCCGAGAACTTTCAGGACAGACCGATCCGAACCCTGAAGGATTTTAACCAGGCTTTCGTTGATATTGCCGAGTCGGCAACGCCGTCGGTCGTGACGATTTTTACAGAAAAAACAGTCAACAGAAGGTTTGTTTCTCCCTTTGATCTGTTCGGAAGAAGTCCGTTCGATGACTTTTTTCAGTCTCCCGGCAACAGTCGTCCCGATACCCGCAAAGAAGTGCTTCGTGGTCTCGGCTCCGGTGTTATCGTCAGCAAAGACGGTTACATCCTGACGAATAATCACGTTGTTGACAAGGCGGACAGCATCTATATCAGGACCTCTGATAATCGTAAAATTCAGGCTCAGGTCATCGGCACCGATCCGAAAACCGACCTTGCCGTACTTAAGACCGAGGCCAAAAATCTCAATCCGATTGCTATCGGAGACAGTGACGCCCTTCGTGTAGGCGAGTGGGTCATTGCGATCGGGAGCCCGCTTGGGGAAAAACTCGCCCGGACAGTGACACAGGGTATTGTGAGCGCCAAAGGCCGTGCCAATGTCGGTCTGGCCGATTATGAGGATTTTATTCAGACCGATGCTGCGATCAACCCGGGCAATTCCGGTGGTCCGCTTGTCAACATCAACGGTGAACTCGTTGGCATCAATACCGCAATAGCAAGCCGGACAGGCGGTTTTCAGGGCATCGGGTTTGCCGTGCCTTCGAATATGGCCCGCCAGATCATGCAGTCCCTTATCACAAGCGGAAGAGTGACCCGTGGATGGCTTGGTGTAACGATACAGGATGTCGATGAAAATATCGCCAAAGGCCTCAAACTGAAAAAAGCCGAAGGCGTTCTGGTTGGAACGGTAGTCGCCGATAGTCCGGCAAAAGCCGCAGGCCTGAAAACAGGTGATGTTATTCTGAAGCTTGACGGCAAAAATGTCCAGGATACTATCGAGCTGCGAAACAGTATTGCCGCCACCCCGCCGGGAACGAAAGTCAAGGTGACCATCTGGCGGAACGGTACGATCAGGAACCTTATGGTCAAGCTCGAGGAGATACCTGATCAGCCGGTGGCAGCAGCCGAACAGGGACAGGAGATGAGCGATCTGGTTGGATTCAAGGCAGTGCCGATGTCCCCGGAGATTGCGTCGAAATACAGGTTGAAAACTGATGCAGGCAAGGTTGTCATTGCCGATGTCGATCCGTCCGGTAACGCCTATCGTGCAGGATTGCGCAGCGGGGATGTCGTCAAGGCGGCCAACAGGAAAAACATAACGTCATACAATCAGTTTCTTTCGATCGTCGGCAAGATGAAGAAGGGGGACCTTCTTTTCATGCTGATCGAGAGGGGAGGCAGCAATGTCTATTTCGCATTTAACCTCTGAACCTGAAGCTGTTTTCCGGTTTTTGTATGATGTTATGCGACGACCGCTTGGTTTTCTTAAAGCATTATTTTCGATCTTATCGATGCCATCGAACAATGTTGACAGGGTGATAATTTAAATCTGCGGTCTGTAATCAGTGGATGTGAACTGCCCGGCCGTCATCTTGGGATGTACGTTGACAGAGTAGATGTACAACATCCGGACTTAAACAAGGCGTTGGCTCTGGCAAAAGAAGCGGACCAGAGGAATAGTTTGTCGGAACAAGATCAGGAGTCAAAGAAGAAGCCTGTTGAGACTGATTACACTGACCTGAGCGGTGATAAAAAAGAGAGTCAGAAGTTCTGGGTGTTATACGCTCTGATGAATAATATTTCGTTCTCTGAAAGGCTCTTATTTGGTTGGGCATATGTTTCCATGCCGTTGTCGAATTTATTGCACTCTTACCTGGAATAACAGATCCGTTACTTTCAATCCAGGATATTCCGTACTTTGGCGCTCAGGTCCTGTTTCGAGAACGGTTTCTGGATAAAGTTCACACCTTTGTCCAGGACGCCGTGTTGGGCGATGATGTCTGCGTTATAGCCCGACATAAACAGGCACTTTACATCTGGATAGAGAGCCAGGATTTTCCTGGCCAGTTCCCGGCCATTAATTTCGGGCATCACCACATCGGTGATTAAAAGGTGAATATTGCCGGGATGCTTCATCGCCAGGCGGATGGCTTGCCCCGCTGTGGAAGACCCTAGCACAGTGTATCCCTGCCGCTCCAGCATCATGGTGGTTACATTCAGGATCGCCGGCTCGTCTTCCACCAACAGGATCGTCTCGTGACCGCGTTCGCTCGGTTTAACAGTGCCCTTCTCCGACATCTGGGCCGCCTTGGTCTTGTGACAAGGCAAATAGATCTTGATGGTCGTTCCCTGACCCGGTTCGCTGTAGACATTGACAAATCCGTCGTTTTGCTTGACGATGCCGTAAATGGTTGCCAGCCCGAGTCCCGTGCCCTCGCCAACATTCTTGGTCGTGAAGAACGGTTCGAAGATTTTGGTGCGGGTCTCCTCGTCCATGCCGCAGCCATTGTCACTGACGGCCAGCATAACGTAAGTACCGGGTCTGAAGCCAACTTGATTGGCGTAATAATCGTCGCCGAAGCGGGCTTTGCCCGTCTCGATAGTGATCTTGCCGTGGTTATGTTCTATAGCATCGCGGGAGTTGACCACCAGGTTAGCCAGTATTTGGTCAATCTGTAAGGGGTCGATGTGCACGGTATCGAGTGACACGCCCGGTTGCCACTGCAGATCGATGTCCTCGCCGATGAGGCGCTTAAGCATCTTGAGCATAGAGGCGATAGTTTCGTTCACGTCCAAAACTTCCGGGGTGGCGGGTTGCCTGCGGGCAAACGCCAGGAGTTGCCGGGTAAGGTCGGCGGAATGCTCTGCGGCCTTACGTAATTCATCCAGACTATCCTGCAAGGGGCTATCGGCAGGCAGGTCATCGGAAATGAAATCGGCATGGCCAAGGATCACGTTGAGCATGTTGTTAAAGTCGTGTGCAACGCCACCGGCCAAACGCCCTATAGATTCAATTTTCTGGGATTGTTGGAGTTGGGCGTGGAGGCGTTCGTGATTTTCTTCGGCCTGCTTTCGTTCCGTAATATCACGCAGTGTCAAAATCAGATAAGTGTCGGTAAACATAGCATATATCTCACACGTCAGCGTCCGTCCGTCCTCACACCTTATAAAGTGCTCACCTGTATTGACGACGGATCCGGTTCGTCTGGCTTCCTCTTCTTTTAGTTTCCATTGGGCGACTAGTTCTTTCCGATACTCTGGATCGGGATAGACACATTCGTGCCATTCCGAAATGGTTTCAGGAGTGTGTCCGAAAAGTTCACGGGCGCTTTGACTCCATAATATCTTGTTTTCATTCTCGTCAACGACAGCAACGGGAAATGGAGATTTGTCAAAAACCGCACGTAAAGTAGCCTCGCTTTGCTGCAACTTCATCTGGGCTTGCTTGCGCTCGGTGATGTCGATGAACGTGGCGAGGAAGGAGTCTCCTATGGTCACGCCCGATATCTCGACTATCTTCTCATTGCCATTCTTGCAGGTGACCCGATACTCTACCGGATCGATGTCGGTACCGTCACTTGCAGCCCGCTCGAAGGCGGCGTTCCAGGTGTTCAATACCCATTTCCGGTAGCCTTCGTCCGGGTGGGCGAGCATCCACCACTCGTCCAGGGTCGGTACGTCCTCATGTGTATAGCCAAAAGCGGTGGCAAACCGTTCGTTGAAGTATACGAACCGCCCCTCGGCGTTCACAAAGCACATGGGAATCGGAGCGCGCTCGATAATCTGACTGAACCGGGATTCCGACTCCCGCTTTACCACGGCTTCGCTGAGCAAGCTGGCGACAGCGTCGATCAGGTCTCGCTCTTCTTTCAGAAACACGCCTTCATCGAGCTGCGGTCGATTCTCGGTGTAGAGGACTTCCACCGTTCCGCGTTGTTGTCCATCGACAACGATCGGGCTCGTAAGCCTCCACTCGGTATCTTCGAATTGGTTGGACAGGTACTCCCTGTCATCGAAGCGGATTCGCGCGCACGTAATCTCCGGGTAGTGCCAGCCAGGCGGAATAAGCTCCACAGAATCGCGAAACACATCGGCCATATCGTCCCTTCGTTGAACGGATTCGGCGATGCCGTAAAGACATCGGAGTTCCTTGACGCGCTCATGCATCGCGGCCTCGACCTTCTTATGTTCTGTGATGTCACGCCAGCTCGACCGGGATTCGACGACCGCGCCCGTCTCGTCCCGCATGACCGTAACGTTGAGGCTGACATCAAGCGCATCGCCGCCTTTGCACTTAAGCTGCAATTCGGCATCTTTGACTTCTCCCTTGCCCACGAACTGCTGAAAGGCGATATGCGCACCCTCGAGACTTCGAGGCGTGTAGCGATCGAAAATGGGTTGGCCTATCACTTCGTCTCGCGAGTAGCCGGTCTTGGTTAACAAAGTCTGGTTGCACTCTTTAACTAGGCCCGTCTGCGCATCGACACTTACGAACATATCTGGCGCGTTTTCGTAAAGATCTAGGTATCGGGCCTCGCTTTGCTGTAGCCTGCGTTCGGCGGCGCGTTCCTCGGTCTGGTCACGAAAAACAAGTACGACGCCGGTCACTTTGTTGTTATTGTTCCGAATAGGGGCGGCGGAATCCGCGATTGGAATCTCGCGTCCGTTCCTGGCAAGCAGAAGCGTATGGTTTGCGAGCCCGATGATGCCTCCCTCGCGCAAGGCGCGGACGATCGGGCTCTCAACGGCCTTGCGAGTAGTTTCGTTGACAATCCGAAACACTTCGGTTGCCGGTTGCCCCAGTGCCTCGTCCTCTGTCCAGCCGGTGAGAGATTCCGCGACGACGTTCAGGCCTGTGACCAGTCCGCTGGTGTCGGTCGAGATAACCCCGTCACCGATCGATCCGAGCGTGGTGCGAAAATGCTCTTCGCTGGCACGGAGCTGACTCTCGATTTCCTGGAGCCGGAAGAGTGTTCGCAGTCGCAAAACGAACTCCGCACTTTGGAGTGGGCGTCGGAAGCACTCCACGGCGCCCGCGTCCAACCCTGCTGCCGCTTCCCCGGCCGAGATCTGCTCCCCGAAGGCCAGTGCCACGTAGACGTTTCGCAACGTGGGCTCCGCCTTGATTAGGCGGCAGATTTCGACGCCGTCTTCGTCCCCGAGCACGACATCGAGAATCACCAGATCCGGGATCTCACGCAGAGCGACCTCCAGACCCTCACTTCCGCTTCGGGCCAGCAGGACATCGTATCCTGCCTCCTTACAGATCTGAGACGTGGCAGCGAGCACATCAGGCTCTTCGTCAACGATAAGAATCCTGGGTGTCGTACTCATGAAGAAGTTCCTCCTTATAGACCCGGCCATAGATTAGACTGATCTGCCTTATTCAATAAATATAGACAGTTTTTTGTGAGTGAAATTTATTGGGATGTGGCTATATCCAATTATTGGAATAGTAAAGTGGTATTTTAGAGTTTACTGGTAATGCAGGCAAGCAACAATGGCTTTACTTTTTGGCTGAAAAATGCTTGTGGGCAGGAATAAAATCCAATGAACGCGATGGGTGTGCGCGGGAAATAAACAGAATTTTCTATAAGGAATTTAAACTCTCTAAATCCAAGTGATACAGGATACTGGGGTGAGTTCCGTGTGAAATTGTTGCTCAATTGCTGTTATTGCCTGCTTTATTGTTGGTTAAGTGTAAAAATAAAAGGTGGTTAACGGATTTGATTGATATTTAACCTCTGAACCTGCTTTGCGGGCAGAGTTGAGAATTGTACATTGCTCTTACAACTGAATAGAGGTAAAGTCAGCAGGAATGGCTGGCTTTACTTTTTTTATTGACGAAAAGGCAGCCCTCTCTGCAAAACCGGGGCTCCTGATATCAACAACTGCACTATGAGTGACAGAGTCTATTTGACAAAGGAAGGCTACAACCGGCTGAAGGACGAATTGTCGAGGCTTACAAGTGAAGTACGGGGGGAAGTTCTGGAAAAGATTGCCGAAGCAAGGGCGCATGGAGACTTGAGCGAAAACGCTGAATACGAGGCGGCACGGGAAGAGCAGCGTCAGTTGGAGGGCAGGATCGGTGATCTCGAAAGCAAGCTGTCGAGGGCTACGATTCTCGATCCGAAAAATATCAGGACCGACAAGGTCTATATACTCACAACAGTGAAGTTGAAAAACCTTGATGCCGATGAAGAAGTGATCGAATATACGCTTGTTTCATCCGAAGAAGCAGATACGGATCAGGGGAAAATTTCCGTTCGTTCACCTGTAGGCAGAAGCCTGCTTGGAAAGGCCGTGGGTGAAAAGGTCCAGATAAATGTGCCAAGTGGGGAACTTCACTATGAGATACTGGATATTTTTGTTAAATAGTCACACAAAATATCGACACAACCATGGGAAAACGTCAGATTGTCTATAAAGCGGACCAGATCGGGGAGAGGGGTGATCTGGTTGAGCAGGAGGTAAACCTCATAACCAAAGAGGACAGGGTGTGGCATGGCCGTATTGAATCGGTCGATCAGTCCGGTGTCGTTCTGAGGGATGCCCGAAGGGGAAAGCATCGAATTCCTCTTGAGGAGATTGAAACGATC
Organism: Chlorobium sp.; assembly: GCA_028277225.1. Classification (GTDB taxonomy): domain Bacteria; phylum Bacteroidota; class Chlorobiia; order Chlorobiales; family Chlorobiaceae; genus Prosthecochloris. The sequence goes on along the minus strand of JANQHB010000037.1, from coordinate 65,654 downwards.
TACAGGGATATTGTAACCGATTATTAATCATCATGCGGAAAAAAATAGTTGTTGGTAACTGGAAAATGAACAAGACGGTTGCCGAAGCAACTGATCTTGCTGCAGCAATACTTGAAAAACTTGATGATGGTGCCGTCGCCTGTGAGGTCGGTATAGCGCCCCCGTTTCCTGCGCTTACCGAGGTAGGCAACGTTATCGAAAAGAGTGCTGTCGGTCTTGTTGCACAGAACTGCCATTTTGAAGACGATGGAGCATATACCGGTGAGGTATCGGTAAACATGCTCGCTTCACTCGGGTGTTCCTGTGTCATTATCGGCCATTCCGAACGCAGGCAGTATTTCGGTGAAACCAATCAGACAGTGAACCTCAGACTGAAAAAAGCGCTGGATAAAGGTATGCAGGTCATCATGTGCGTTGGTGAAACCCTTGAAGAACGTGAGAGCGGTGTCACGGAAAAGGTCGTTACTGAGCAGGTGCGCGAGGGACTGAAGGATGTCAGTGATCTTGGTGATGTGGTTTTGGCCTATGAGCCCGTCTGGGCAATCGGTACGGGAAAGACGGCAACACCGGAACAGGCAGAGGAAGTCCATGCGTCAATCCGCAGCACCATCAGCGATATGTATGGTGAGGTTGCGGCCGGACAGATACGCGTACAGTATGGCGGAAGCGTCAAGCCGTCCAATGCGGCAGAGCTTTTTGCCAAGCCCAATATCGACGGAGGCCTTATAGGGGGGGCAAGCCTCAAGGCAGATGATTTCGTCGCGATTGTGAAGGCGGCAAGCTAGCCGCGGTTGGCTGGCATAGATGGCTTGCTGGTTCTCGTGCTCGTTTATATTCGTATTTTAATCCATAAGTCCTATAGGACACATAGGACCTATAGGACTTATGTTTTTTGAGGAATGGCGCTTTTTTCTCTCTATTTACCCGGCATTTCCTGATTTTTTTTCATCGAACAGAAGTTGGGGCCGCACATGGTGCAGAAGTTGTCTTCTGCATTTTTTCCATTCTGTTCGGGGGTACTTTCAGCATGTATTTTTCTGACCCCTGCCGGATCGAGAGAGAGGTTGAACTGGTCGTTCCATGCAAAGGAATAGCGCGCGCTGCTCATCAGTTTGTCATGCAGCCATGCGACAGGACTTCCTTTGGCAAGGTCGGCGGCATGCGCTGCCAGCTTGTGGACAATAACACCTTCCCTTACATCGCCCTTTTCGGGTAGACCGAGGTGCTCCTTGGGCGTGACATAACAGAGCATGGCACAGCCGAGGCTTGCAAGCAGTGTTCCCCCGATGGCGGAGTTGACATGGTCGTAACCGGCGGCGATGTCTGTAACCAGAGGGCCGAGGGTGTAGAAGGGTGCTCCGTGGCAGAGATCGATTTGCTTCTGCATGTTTTCGGCAATCAGGTTCATCGGGACATGTCCCGGGCCTTCGATCATGACCTGAACATCATGTTCCCAGGCTTTGAGTGTCAGTTCGCCAAGGGTTTTCAATTCGCTGAACTGTGCCTGGTCATTTGCGTCGGCGATGGAGCCGGGGCGCAGGGCGTCTCCTATCGATATGGCGATATCGTAGGTTCGGAGGATTTCACAGATCTCGTCGAAACGGGTATAGAGGAAGTTTTCCCGGTTGTGTGCGCGGCACCATTTGGCGATGATCGAGCCTCCACGGGAAACAATGCCGGTTGTTCTTTTTGCTGCTGCCGGCAGATAATCGATGAGGATACCGGAATGAATAGTGAAGTAGTCGACGCCCTGCAGGGCCTGTTCTATCAGCGTATCCCGATACAACTCCCATGTCAGTTCTTCGGCGATGCCGTCAACTTTTTCCAGCGCCTGGTATATCGGTACGGTACCAATGGGAACCGGGGAATTCCTGAGTATCCATTCACGGGTAGTATGGATATTCGAACCGGTGCTGAGGTCCATAACGGTATCGGCGCCCCAACGGCATGCCCAGACTGCTTTTTCCACCTCTTCCTCGATTGAAGAGCCGAGTGCCGAGTTGCCGATATTGGCGTTGATCTTGACCCTGAAGTTTTTGCCGATGATCATCGGTTCAAGTTCGGGGTGGTTGATGTTTGCCGGAATGATCGCTCTTCCTGCGGCGACTTCATCCCTGACGAATTCGGGTGTGACGGGTTTGAACGAATTTTTGTTCAGGGAGCAGGTTTCTATCCAGGCTTCAAGCTGCTGGTTTTCCCGGATTGCGACATACTCCATCTCAGGGGTGACGACTCTTTTTCGTGCATAATGCATCTGTGTGACGGGGCTGGCTTGTACTGCCCTCTTGGGCTGTCTTCCATTCATCGGCGAAGGGGCAGTGGAAGGGGCAGGCTCAACGTCGTTTCGCTGCTCGTGCCATGAATCCCGCGTACAGGGAAGGCCTTTGGCCAGGTTTATGTCGGCTGACGGGTCGGAATAAGGGCCGCTGGTATCATAGAGGGGAAAAAAAGAAAAATCCCGGTCATGGATCCGATAGGTTTTTGAAAGGTTGATCTTGCGCATGCCGACCTTGATCGGGTGCATCGATCCGCTGGTATAGATTTTTTCCGAATCAGGGCCGTAAAAATTCTGTTCGGCACATAGAAGGGAATCCGATCCAGTTGTCATGGTGTCTGGTTTGTTGCAATTACGTAGAGCGGCAAAACCGGCAGGTGATTGCGAAAGGAGTGAGAAGCATGAAGATGATCGACAGGCTTTATCTTTCCTTACAGCAGCATTACCTGCATCAAGTTATAAGGGTTTGATCTCAGCCCGCGGGAAAAATACCCACTGAGCACCCCCAAGATGATCCGCTTCTGGCACGATAACCAAAATTGGTATGATTTGCAAGCCTCCGCGCTCTTCATCTGTTGGAAAAGCAAGCATCGACGAGAGTCTTGTACGTGATCGTTTCAAGGATGGTATATCACCTGTATGTTGTATCCCAGGAGGAATTTCGTTTCCTGAATGAGCAGAATTGAAATACTTCAACCCTGAAAAAGGAGAAAAGCTATGGATCTGATCATTTTTCTGTTACTGGGCGCGGTAGCCGGATGACTTGCCGGAAACATCATGAAAGGAGGACGTCTGGGATTGCCCATGAACATTATCGTCGGCATCATCGGTGCAGTGATCGGCGGTTATCTCTTCGGTCTTCTGGGCATAGCTGCGGGAGGATTGATCGGCTCGCTTGTTACTGCCGTTGTCGGTGCTGTTTTGCTTCTGTATGTCGTCAGCCTGATAAAAAAGTCGACCTGAGGTCCGGCCTCATCTTCCCGTAACAATCCCGTCAAAGAGAAGGCGACCGGTCTCGTGTGTACATCCTCGGTCGGCAGCCACCTGCATTGGGTCTTTCTGTTTAGAAAAGAACTGCTTTTATGTAAATTACGCTTCTTGTTTTTCAGTTGGGATTTTCCCGGATCAGCAATAACAGTAGAGGCTATATGAGGCAGTTCAATCTGGTTCGTCTTGCGTTTTTTCAGATGGGATTCGGTATCATGCTGGGATTTCTTCATGATACCCTGAACCGTGTGATGACATCCGACCTCGGTATTTCATCGGCAATCGTATTCGGGCTTATCAGCCTCAAAGAACTCCTTGCCGTGTTTGGTGTGAAAGTCTGGGCAGGGAACATGTCAGACCGGTCTCGTATTTTCGGCTACAAGCGATCGCCTTTTATTCTCCTCGGCCTTTTGAGCTGTGTTTTTTCTTTCATGCTATCTCCTGTTGCGGCTTATGAAGTGACCATAGCCGGGGTGGGTTTTGCCGAACTGCTGCCGGCCATGGTCAGAGATGTCGGGTTGCTGAAGCTCGTCGTTATATTTCTGGTATTCGGTTTCGGTCTCCAGGTGGCCACGACCGCCTATTATGCGTTGCTTGCAGATTATGTCGGGGATAAGCATATCGGCAAGGTAACGTCGGCAAGCTGGACCCTGATGGTGCTGACGACAATCGTGTCCGCACGTATAGTCGGCTCCTATCTCGATATATACTCGCCCGAACGACTGATGAATGTCGCTTTTATCGGGGGGCTTATTGCGCTGGGCGTGGCGCTGCTTTCCTTTACCGGCGTCGAAGAACGTCATGTAGAGACAAAACGTGAGCAAAAATCCGAAAGTCTCACGTTTGCCCAGTCGATAAAGCTGCTGTCGTCATCACCGAAAACGTTGTTGTTTGCGCTCTATATTTTTGTTGCAATCCTTGCGCTTTTTTCCTGTGAAATTGTCATGGAGCCATTCGGGGCGGATGTTTTCGGTATGCCGGTAGGAGAGACCACCAAGCTGTTCAGGCCGACGATGGGGGGGATGCAGCTTGTTTTCATGCTGCTTGTCGGTTTTCTTCTCAACCGGATCGGTAAAAAAAGAGGCGCATTGATCGGTAACCTGTTTGGTATGGCAGGATTTTCAATCATAATTGTTGCCGGTTTTACCCTGGATGAAACCATTCTTCGGGCCGGTCTTGTTGTGGCAGGAATCGGGCTAGGCGCCGCAAGTGTATCGAACATTACAATGATGATGACCATGACTGCAGGGCGGAGCGGTGTCTATATAGGCTTATGGGGGACGGCACAAAGCCTTGCCATGTTCATGGGGCATTTCGGGGCCGGGATCATTCGGGACGTCGTCTATGCGTTTTCCAACAACTACATGTGGTCGTACGCAACAATTTTCGGTCTTGAAATTGCAGCGTTTGGTGTGGCCAGTATTCTGCTGCCATTTATATCACAGGATGAATTCGAGGCGGAAAGCCAGGTGAAGATCGGGGAGGTGCTGGCGGCCTCCGGTGCCGACTGACTGGCTGGATACGTGCCGGGCATACAGGAGTTGCGGCGTTACAGAACACTCGCGGTATTCCTTATACAGCTTCGTGTTCTGTGCCTTACATCTGCGGTATGTTCGACAATCGCTCAATTTAGGTATGAATCTATTCTGGTCACTTGTTACTTGTCACTCGTCACTGAGCGAAGCTCACCCAAAAATTCAACAGTCTTTCCTTTCATGAAACACGTTTTCGGTCCGGTATCTTCCAGACGTCTTGGACAGTCTCTGGGTGTTGACGTCCTGCCGCCGAAAAGCTGTAGCTGGAACTGTGTGTATTGCCAGTTGGGGAGAACAGGGGAGTATGTGATCGAACGATATGAATTTTTCCCGCGTGAGGAGATACTGGAAGAAATCCGGCAGGCAATAGAAAAACCTCAGGCAATTGACTGGATCACCTTTGTGGGTTCGGGGGAAACGACGCTCTATAGAGGACTTGGGTGGTTGATAGACGAAACAAAAAAGATGACCGACATTCCTGTTGCGGTCATCACCAACGGTTCACTGTTGTCTCTTGAAGAGGTCAGGGAAGAGCTGCTTCATGCCGATGCGGTGCTTCCCTCGTTCAATGCGGGTTCTGCCGATCTTTTCAGAAAAATCGACCGTCCGGCACCGGGATTCAGCTATGAACGCCATGTCGGGGGACTTGTCGAATTCCGCAAGGTCTATCGGGGAAAACTCTGGATCGAGGTGATGTTGATCGATGGCTTGAACGATTCTCCCGAAGCGCTGCAGGATATCGCTGCTGCGCTTCAGACAATCCGTCCTGATACCGTACATCTGGTGCTTCCGACCCGTCCGTCCGGAGAAGAAGATGTTCGTCTTCCGTCCGACGATGCAGTCGCCAGAGCCCGTCTTATTCTTTCACGTGTGGCGAAAGTGGTACATCCCGCGAAAGGAAATATGAGTTTGAGAAATCCGGGTGATATTATCGAAACGGTCACGGCCATTACCAAACGCCATCCTCTGCAGGAGCGTGAGCTGCGTCATGCACTCGATGAGCTTATTCCCGATGAGCCCGACCAGGTGGAAAGGATCATCGAACAACTGCTGGGGTCCGGAAAATTCAAAACGGTTATCCTGCAGGACAGGGAAATCTACTGGGTGCCTGCCCGAGGTAGAGAAAAGGGATAGTTCGACGTGAGTGTTGTTGTACAAGAGCTGAAATTGCATGAACTATTGCTGCCGTTTCAGACATCGCAGGCCCTTTTTTTCAGCTAACCAGTAAATGCATTCAGGGGGATTCGACCGACAGATTTCCTGGTGATTTCCCGAAACTTTCGAGATGATAAGCGGATGTCGGGGATAGCGGCGCAATATTATTTCAGCTTCTCCTGCTGAAGAATAGACAGCTAAATCTTGTTGAACCATTGCTTCGGCAAGATCGTCAAGAAACACCGATTCAGTGTGGCAGGAGTCTTGATGAAGCTTTTTGCAAACTCGTTCTCCTACAGCAATAATGCCGGCTTTGTGAATAATGGCCAACGCTTCTTCGAGGCTGATCACGATCGGATCGAATGCAGTGATATTTTTCTGCATTCGCAGGCCGATGTCTGTAACGCCAAGGGGGCCTTTATGCGTCCTTAAAACATGGAGGGCCTTTGCAATATCCTCCAGCACCTTTCCGCTGGTATAGTCGCCTATGAGTCCCATAGAAACGTCTGTATGAAGGCATAATGTGCCGCTGATGCTATTTCGTGAAATGCCAAAGCAGGCCGAATGTGATGAATACCAGTAAAAACGCTCCGGCTTCCACTATAATCGGATACTCCTGGAAGAGATTCATGGTGGTACTGCGAGAAACTGATTAGGGGATAGTATACAGGTACCCTTGTATGCAGATGCATTTTTAATGGTAAGCCGTTACTGCTGAAGGGTAATGTAAGTACAGGGAATAATGTATGTTATTTGCACATTATTCTCAACCGTTTCACGAATTTAATATTGTTATTGAATTGAAAGGCTGTCGGTATACGGCCGGTCACACGATGATTTCCACCTGAATTGATCGACATTTCCCGACTTGTCGGGATTTCAGCAAATGCGGTTCTTTATCGTTTTTTTTCTGCTCCCGAGGGTGACGAATAATCACACCTTTTGGACAGCATAACAGATTGGTTTTAATTCATGAAGCATTTGTTGAAACGCTCAGTTTAGGGCAGTGTTGAATATACGCAGTACCCGGCATAAACATGAACCATGTGAGCCGGTATGCGGGATATCGGTCATGTCTAAGAAGAGAGGAGTTTCTGCTGCCGTGGCCGGGACTCGATACCACAGGTACAATGGGGATGATCGCAGCCTATATCGAGAGGTTTTTCTTCAGTAAAGACTCAATTCTGTCTGCAGTTTCTTCTATTTCTGCTTCAGGAATATCAAGGTCCGAGTCGTTGACCTTGCTACCGTTGACATACACAGTTGCTCTCATCATATCTTCTGTGAGCTTTTCTGCCAAGATATCGATCTGAAATCCCTTGTGGTAGAATGATTTGATGTTCATGGCTGAAGAGATGCGGATTGAAGATTGTTTGTTTTTTTTTCTTCCTATCCGCGAGCCACAAAAGTACGGCGGAAAAAGCCATACAAGGACATGTGCAGGCTAAGAACTGAAGAATGTAACGTGTTTCTTTATTATGCGATAGGGTCTTTTAATTCTATAACTTAGCAAAAAATATCTGAAGCAAAAAATTTTGTGTTTGAGGCGGGAAAATCCGAGGCAGTGCGTCCGGACGAGGAAATGAAGCAGATGATATGCTGAGAATCAGAAAATGAAAAAAGCGGCTAAACCTAGCCGCTTTTAACATAGGAAGGAGTCCCCCATTACTCCAACCCTATACCTCACGGGCGTGAGGCAAACTTACTCTTACTTTTGCAATGATTATGCCAAAGGCTGCAGTTCGGGAAAAAGGACTTTTTTGATGTAGATGTCACGTGCTATTGGCCTTTTTCGAGGCTGTAAGAAAGTTGCGGATGTCAATCTGATATTTCAAAATCATATTATGAGACAATTCCGGATTGTTGACTCATTGTGAGATGGCCGGGGCGGAAGGCTGTCGTGGCTAGAGAGAACAGCACTACAGCCAATACCGGTTCTGTCCGGGTTTCAGTGTTTATGGGAGGGATTTTGTCACGGTCAGGTGAAACGACTGCGGGCGTTTGTTTCTATTGGTTTTCAACCACATCGTTTTTTATCGGTGAATAGTTGTTTTCTGACCGGGTAATCCCGCTGCCGGAGACTGCAACGTTGCTGAAGCTGCATTTGATGCCGGTTCCATCCTGGATGATGGGGGTGTTCTGCAGGTGGTAATGAATGTGTGGTTCCGATGAATTTCCGGAATTTCCGCATAGCCCCAAAAGCTGTCCCTTTCTGACCCGTTCTCCAGCGTTGACCTGTACACTGTTTAGTTTGAAGTGAGCAATCACAGATACTTCATGTTCCCGGTGTTGGATGATGACGGTATTGCCCAGAGCGGAATACGGGTTCATCGAGCCGGGCGCATTATCACGGACGCCTCGTATGACGTCAGTGACGATTCCATTCGCTGGGGCGAACACCTTTTGACCATAAGCGTAATAATCTTCGTTCTTTTTTCCCTCGTTTTTATGGGTTTTTCCGCTGCTGTCAACCTTGAGAAAATCGAAAGCGTGGTTTTGGTTGGGTACACCATGATGCTGGTTCAGTTTTTTTGTGTCGCCTCCCCAGACTACGAACCATTGTCCTTCGAACGGTAACGCCAGCTCGGTGCTGTGTTTCTCTGGAACAGGGATTGCAGGCGTGTGAGGAAGAAACCAAAGGCCTGTGATCTTGTTTTGTCCATCAAGAACGATCTTGATATCGAGAATGGTGTTTTCGAAGTGAGCAGGAAAAACTGCCTGATTCGGAGGAATGAACCGTGGTTTTCCAAGGCTCCCGATCTTGCCCTCTTCGGTCGTCAGCTTTTTGAAAAAAGGAGTGGATTTTTCCAAAGGAAAAGCCTCCAGCATTTGTGTGCTGAAATCCTGTTGTATCCGGGGATAATCTTCTCTGTTGATCGCATCGACCATACGGTCGGCGACGACCTTGAATCGCGATGTTGGATCTTCTTCCGCGCATGCTGTCATGGTAAAGAGCAGAAGAAAGATATGGCCCAAAAGCATTGAATGTCTGTTCATCATGCCATCATGTTTTATTTATTTTGAGGAAATGCTTGTCTTGGTTGCCTATCGTTTTTACCTGAGGGTTTTTCTGCCTGTATGTCGATCTGAAATTCGCTGAAGCCGGGCGATATGATGTTTCTAGGGGAGTGAACAATGCGGATTGAGGAGCGGTCATTTACTTCTCCTGCGGTCTCTCAGCCACAGAAGTATGGCGAAAACGGTAAAGACAGCCATGAAGATGCTCATGTCGGCCAAAAGTTGAACAGGTACATGGTTTAGCATCATAAAACAAGGGATAGGGGTTACAAGCAGGACAAGCTACCAAATTCTTTTTTGGCGTAAAAATTATTTATGAAAAAAAGCAGTAAATCCAGGGCGATGAGGTGTAGTGTAGCCAGAAGTAGTGCCGGTTCGAGGGTGCCGCTGTAAATTTTTGCGGTCTTTTCCGCCTGTATGGCGAATTATTACCTGTTTTTTACTCTAAGCGATTTTGGGAGTATCCTCCATTAACTCGTGATGGGCTCTCGGATGCGGGGGCTTTTTATTTTCTCTGAATCAACAAACCGAAATTTTTACTTCATAACTTGCATCTCTCTGGTTGAGTTCCCATCAGCTATAATGAAAAAAGAAAAAGCCCGGCATAGTCCGGGTTTCTTCTTTTTTTGGATGAGAGAAAAGCTTAAAATCGGTCGAGGTGATTGTAGTTTTCCCTCCTAAAACGAAAGGTTCTTTTTCAGCAAATGTTCAAGCCTATCCGCTGTTTTTTCCAGATCTTCTTCCGGGACGTCCAGAACGACATTATCGACTTTACTATCGTTTATATACACGGTTACTCTCACCATTATTCCTGACAGTTTTTCTGCCCGGATGTCGATCTGAAATCCGTTGAGATGGAATGATTTGATGTCCATGCGTGGGGAAGTGCGGATTGAGGATTGCTTAGTTTTTGCTTTTCCGGTTTCTCTGCCAGAGAAGTATGGCAAAACCGGCAAAAGCGGCCATAAACAGGCCCATGTCGACTAAGAGCTGAACAGGTATAAAGTCTAACATGCTGAGGGAATAGGGTTTTCAATTCTGTTAAGCTATGAAATTCTTGTTTGATTTAAAAAGAAGTAGAGTGAAAAAGCGGTATTTAAGGGCTGTTCCGAATTCCGGGCTACAATGGGGAGGTGGAGCTGAAGCACAGCAAAATAACACGTTATGCTGTAAATAATGTCTGTCTATTCCATTTCTGCCGCGGAATTTTGCGTATCTTCTTCAGTAAGCAGTATCCAGAGTAGTACCCTCCATCAACTCATGACTGGCTCTCGGATATGGGGACTTCATACCTTCAGTGCATAACCTTCAGAACTGTTGGTTGTTGAGCATGACTTTGCCGCTTTTCTTTCTTAGTCATTTTACCTTCTGCTCCTTATCAACCGAAGCTATGACGATATTATTGTGCTGTGGTTCCAAGGCCGCAGTCTGGGATCAGGATATCCTTTTCCTCGATATCTCCTTACAAGTTGAGAGACAGAATAGTCTTTTTCATGCGTGATTATGACGAAATCTCTTGTCGCCATGCGATTATAGGTGTATATTAAAATAAAAATGCAGAAATAGCAATTAATTGCGGTTGAGATTGGTTATTATGCAAGAGGATTGGGTTATAAATATTGAACATGCAAGCAAGTCAAGGTTCAAGCAAATAAGAAAGAACCACGACAGGGAGTATGTGGCGTGCTTCAATAACCTCAATAAAATCAAGGGTTTACTCAAACAGGGCTCAAAGCTGTTGGAGCTGAATTATAACCCGGCTTTTTTTCGATCAGAGGGCAAAGGGCTGTTCAGGATCGGTGATACAGGAATGAAAGCAGCAAAGGCTTTACGGCTCTATGTTTATCCAGAGACAGAAACAAAAATCTTATACATTCTTGGGAGCGGGACAAAGGAGACGCAGCGGGATGACATTGCTCTCATGCAAAAGATATCATAAAGCGTCTTGGTTGAAGAAGTGGTTGTCAACAACAGGAGAGGGATTATGGAAAAAAAAGAACGTCTCACGTCGGTAAGTGATGCGGCGGCAATTCTTGCCGACGATGAAGAGGTGAAAAATCAGGTTGAAAAGGAGATAGAGTACAGTCAGCTTGTTAATACCCTGATACAAATGCGTGTCTGCAAAAAAAAGACACAGAAAGAGCTTGCTCTTCTCATGGGGTGTGATCCGAGCAAGATATCCCGGATGGAGGCAGGTAACGACCTGCAGTTGAAAATGGGGGATGTTATTGACTACGCCTCTGTGCTTGGTGTATCCATGTCGCTTATGTTCGAGGACACATCGCTGCCAGCAGCGTCGCAAATCAAGCAGCATGTATTTGCTGTTCAGGAGCAACTCGAAAAACTGGTCACGGTGGCAAAAGAGGTTGATGGTGATGAAGAGATCGTTACAAAAATCCATGTGTTCTGCGGGGAAGTTCTCTTCAACTTTCTCAGGAAGTTCGGGGACAGTTATGATCAGCTTTGCAAGGCATCGGGTCGTGTTGTCCCGGTGATTAAAGCTGTTGAGTTGAAGCAGGAGAAGGCAGAGAGCGAAGAACACTCCTGTTGTTGAAGAAGATAAAGAGATGAAATCCTGGAGCCCGGTTAGTGCCGGGCTTTTTTACTCGTCGCCTGTATAATCCGCCCAGTTGTTGATAAATGGTTTTTTATTCATTTCGTGAGTTGTCGAATTCGGGATAAGTTGCCTAAATAATGCATGATAGCTTATCCTCTCCGTAATAGTCCTATTTAGAAAAGGAATAAATAGTCACCCTTTTGTATCGTTTTTTGTATCGTATTTGTATCGCGGGACAAAAGATGATTGACTATGCGGGTTCATTTACGAACGAGGCAACTGAAGCCGGGAAAAGGAAAGCCCGATATCGGACTTGTTCTTGACTACACACCACCGAGGACGATGCCGGACGGTACAACGTCACGGTGGGAATCTCTACGACTCTACATCTACTCCAAACCCAGGGATCCTCACGAGCGGCAGCATAACCGCGATGTGAAAGCGCTTGCCGAATCCATCCGGAATCAAAGGGAAGAGGCTGTGCGGAACGATGAGTATGATCCGATGAGAGAGGATAAAAAGACTACTCTTGCGGAATATCTCGAGCAGCAGGCATCGGTGAGAAAACCGCAGACTGCCCGTCAGTGGTCATTTATGATAAGGCAATTGCGTATCGCGGGTCTTGCAAACGTGAAGCTCTCACAGCTCGATGTGAGAGCCTGCAACCGGTTTCGTGATTACCTGCTCAAACTGAAAAACACGGGGAAACTGGGTGATCATACGGCCTGTAATTACATGCGCTATTTCCGGACCGGTTTGCGGCAGGCCTACCGGTCGAGGATCATACATGACAATCTGCTCGAACGTTTCGACGCGCTGCCGGAGGGCCGGTCGAAACGTGAGTTTCTCACCATGGAGGAACTGCAGCGCCTTGCCGCCACTCCGATAAAAAACGATGTGACGAGAAGGGTATCATTATTCTCTGCGCTGACCGGGCTCCGCATCTCGGATATCAGGGCCCTGCAGTGGATTCATGTCATTGATCGTGATGGGCAGTCCTCCCTTGACTATCGCCAGGTGAAAACGGGTAAGCACGTGATCAAGCCAATCAATAGCCAGGCGCGGGAGCTTCTTGGAAAAAGAGATAAAGGTTTGGTGTTTCCCTGGATTCCGGAGCAGTCAACAATAAGCGAAACGGTGAAAACCTGGGTAAGGCGTGCCGGTATCAACAAGCCAAGATTTTCATTTCATGGGTTCAGACATACCTTCGCGACTCTGCAGCTGGCATCCGGTACAGATATCATGACTGTGAGTGATTTGCTCGATCATTCGAATGTACGTACAACACAGGTCTATGCGAAGGTGCTTGACGATGCGAAACGGGCTGCTGTGGAGAGGGTTACGCTGGTGCTGTGATTTTATTTAGGCAATATGAAAATGAATATCTAGTCTCTATCACCAGGATTTATAATTTCCTCCTCACCTGCAGGCTCCCTAGCAGTAGTTATGAATGCGTAATTATGCTCGGTATGGAAAAAGAATGTAGTGGGATCTTCATTGCGAATTATATCAACAATTGAGTCCCATGCACTTTCCCAGAAAAAGACATAGAACACATCCATTCCCCTCCTTTTCCTGTTGGTGCCCAAAACCCCGCCTTCCGGAACAAAATGTAAAAGCGCAATTCCAAAACTACCGTAGAGTGTAATTACCCGTTTATAGTTGTTCTTTACGCTTGGTGTTAGAACTCTAAGAACGTAGTTGTCGATATTACCACTTATTCTACTCATAATATCCTCTGTTTTTTAAGTTTAACGAAAAAAGACCATTTAGTATTGAAGGGATTTTGAGGTTATTGCGTTTCTCCTACATCGAAAGGTTCTTTTTCAGCAAACGTTCAAGCCTGTCTGCAGTTTTCTCCAGCTCTTCTTCCTTGACGTCCAGATCAACATTGTCGACTTTACTATCGCTTATATACAAGGTCACCCCCACCATCTTACCTGGCAGTTTTTCTGCCCGTATTTCGACCTGAAAGCCGTTGATCTGGAAGGATTTGACGTTCATGAGTGAACAGATGTGGGTTGTGAGATGAGCTCATTTTTTTTCTCTTCCGGTCTCTTTGCCACAGAAGCAGGGCAAATCCGAAAATAACAGACATATAAATACTCAGGTCGGCTAAGAGCTGAGCAGGTATTGAGTTTGGCATCATGAGGGGATAGAGTTATTCTTCTTCAACAAGGTAGAAAATTCTTGTTTGGCGTGAAAGGAAAAAGTGAATTAATGCAGTATTTGAGATTTGTTCTGAATTCTGGGCTACAAGGGATTGGTTGAGCTTAAAGCACTGCAATATCATGTCTTATGATGTAAAAATTCCTGTCTGGTTCGTTTGTTTCGCGGAATTTTACGTATATTCATGTAGTATGTGCTGGTAATAATAAGGAGATGCTTATGAATATTTCATGTTTTTTAATGATGCAATTTAATGGCCCTCATCAAGATGAGTTTTTCCATAAAGTGCAAGATTCTATTAATCGTTTTAACGATACAACTGAACATAATATCGAGTTAAATCGAGCAGATTTAACTCCTCCTCTTGATATTGAAAATTTAGAAGATCATCTTAAAAAACATATTGAGTTCACTGATTTTGCAATCGCTGAAATAAGCCAATTAAACCCAAATGTTCTTTTTGAAATGGGATATGCAATAGGGATTAGAAAGCCTGTTATTATTGCTGTACAAAAGGGTGTAAGAGTTCCTGCCGATTTTGGAGGGAGACTTTATTTTGAATATGATGTCGATGAAATGAGTTTAATCCCACAAAAACTTCAAGGTTATCTTAAAGGTGCAATTGAATCCCTTGTTGCAAAAAGATACCAATCAAACTATTTGATTAATGCGTTTTCAAATCGAGTGCTATCTGATCTTTCCCAGCATTTTATGTCAGCAAAAGAACGGGTTGATATTCTAACAACCAACCTTCACTCTCTTGTAACTGCAGGGCATTTAGTTAATATCAGAGAGCAACTTAAAAAAGAAAATAACTTAAGAGTTCGTATCCTTACTCTTGACCCTGAAAGTGATTTTGCTGCACACCGCGCTAGGCAAGTTGGGATTTCTACCCGGCATTTTCGTGATCAATTGCGCGATTCCTTAGAAAAAGCAAGCGAAACTTTAATGGAATTTCCGGAAGAATGTAGAATTATGACATATAATGAATTTCCAACACAAATTGCTTTTCGAATAGATGACTTAATATATTTTCAAGTTGTTTCAGCAACTCAGCAGAGCAGAAATAATATATTACTCATTTTTAGTGAAACAAATGCCGGTGTCGCTGAATCAATACTTAGCCATTTTGATACAGTATGGGGTAGAGGAACTACAGTACATCGCAGGTAGGCGATTAATTATTGATTGAAATATCAATGACATAAACAATTCGCAATTTGACAAACAAGCCAAATGCTGCAGATGCGGTTAAGCCGCGTCGCTGATGAAACGAACCAATGACTTGTTATGCCAAGAGAATTGCCGCTTGATTGCGAGACCCGTGATAGCTACCCTGGACTGCAAAGATAGCCAGGAATCGGCAGAGAGATCAAGAGGTGACTCTCAGGTTACAAGAAAAAGGTTGGTCTGTTTTACGGATATGGGAGTGCCAGTTGAAGGATGATGATTTTCTTCAGGAAAAGTTTGATGCTTGCGGTATAAAATGATTTGTAGGCCTTTTACTATCATTAAGCCACGGTGCCTTCTAGAATAAATAATGGCAACTTTTTATTCCGGTTAATAGTTGAAAATTGTTAATTTAGAACTTTAATATTATTGGCAAGATTAATCACTAGAAATAATCAGCACTCTATTTAGCATGGCTATAGATGGGAACAATGTAGGAATCTTGGCCCGTATCGTCATGGTAGTTGTGCGATTTTCCAGGTTTAGCGCGGTTAGTACTACGGTCCCTAAGATTACTGAAATTATTCGTCGGAAAGTTTGTAAGTTTCAGTTTGAATATGCAAACTATCAAGTTTTGACTTCTCGATTGCATAGGGAGTTTAAGAAATCGTTTGAGGCTGGTAAAGCAGATACAGATGAAAAATATAAAGAGCTCGAGAGACACGTAGAAGAGCACTATAAACGCCTATGTGCTCAGATCATAGAGTACATACAAGAGTATTTCGCCTTGACTCATCTTTGTAAAGATCAGCCCAGGGTTGGGATATTACAGGCAGATGATTGCACCCCAAAAGGTGTCACAAGTATAAAGATGTCTAACACAAATGATCATGATGATAATAAGTACAAAACAATAGATGAATATCCTGTATTAAAGAAAATAGAGGAAGATGGTTGTCCTGTTCTTATAAATGATTTGCCGAAATTAATAAAAAAGGATGATAAATATAAATATGACAAACATCATGGGATAGATGTCGATAAAATACGAACAGGTTATAGAAGACGGCATCGGGATAAGATACTTGTTTCAAGATTATGGCATAACTTGTGGAAAAAAAATTACAAGCCTGACAAGAAATGGATAGATAAAAGTGGTGGCGACTCAGAAGACTATTTATCTACATACAAGTCGATTCTTGCTGTTCCTGTTACTTTTCGCGAGCATGCGATAGGACATACTCTTGAATCTAAAATTATAAGGCTGCTGAAAATGCCAAAAGATGGACGTGCTATTCTTGGGATTATATATATTGAAAATGCCGATACATATTATTTTGATGATCCAGATCCTAAATGTTTTTATAATATAGATGTAAATGTGATGTATGTATTCGCAGACCTATTGTCCCTTATAGTATTGACTCGTTTAATGTATATTGAAGGTTCATCTACAGTATCCGAATACAAAAATTCATCGGGAGATAGTAATGTTTGAACGACTTGGAGGGCGTAATTTAAAAAGTGAAGAACTAGAAAAAACATCAAAAAATTATATTTATGGTTTTTCTAGGTCAAGTTTAGATCGTATTAAACAATACGATCTAAATGAGATTAATGTCCGGTATGAAAAACGTTTGGCGGACCAGTGGGAGATAGATGAAGAAAATATTGGAAAAGAATTGAATTTAAAGGATAAATGAGTGCGAGAGTGTAGCCAGAGAAAGAAAAAAACACAAAAAGTCTCATGAACGAGACTTTTTGTGTTTTTTGTAATATTTTGTTTTGGTGCGCTTTAGTGATGTTTGTCGGTATGTGAATGCTTTTTGTTATCAGACGTGCCGCTTGGTGAGAGTTTTGATTGTGATTGATTATTTAGAATTTTGCTCATCAGTCTGACTTTCTGGTTTTGAGAGGCCATCAGTTCGTTTGCTTTTTTTAAGGCCAGGTTGTTTTGATGCGGCATTGTTTTGGGTACTACTATTAGTTTTGCCATTGTTGTTGTTATTTGTGGTGGTGGTGGCTATATCTATTACCTGAGGTGTATAAGCTGGCATTTCTTTTTCTGCTAATATGTCTTTTATTGTATTATATAAATCAAGAGTTGTATTTGCTGGTGCAGAAACATTATTAAATAAAGTTGATGCTTCTTTTCTGTCTATAACAAAGCTATGAGAAGGATAGCTTGTTAATAATTTTTCAAGAGCCCCTTCTTTTAGGGATTTCATTGTTTTATTAAGTCTGCTTCCATACTCAAAACCGACGGTCATTGCTCTTTGATGCTCGCCTATTGTTAATGCATCAATTTTTTCGCTTATTGGTGTTATGAATACCTCAGACAGCTTAGTGGCAATCTCAGCCGCCATTTTAGTTGAGATTCTGCTTCGAGAACGAATCGTTATTAAATAATCTTCAAAAGAATTTAATACTTGTTGTTGTAGTTGATTAATGGTCTGCATAATGTTAAGGCCAGACATTTGCTCAAACATTTCATCTGGTTTTCTGAGCTGAATGTCAAGAGGGCCAAGTTCTCCCCTATCACCAATTATAAGCTTTGAGGCTCCTATGCAAAGTAGTGTTCCTGCAGATTTGCAGATGTCAGGTATAAGTATCTCAATGTTATTTCTGTAGTGATGATATAATGCTCTAGAAATTCTGTAAGCGGCGTTTGGATCACCTCCTAGCGTAACAAGAATTAAGCATATCTTTTTCTTCTTGTCCTTTTTCTTGTTTTCTATAATAGAAGATATTTTACCGTATCCATCAATATTGATGTCGCCATGATAAAAGATAATGTCGCCATCATAATCAATAATTTTCTCAGTGGTACCGCTTGTCATGCTCATCTAGTGCTTTGTTACGTATTGAGGGGTGATTATGAGTGCCACTGCTGTAGACAGTCCTAAGTGACGGTCTACAAGCTTCCAGCGTTATGATCTGGTTCTCGCTTAGAAAAAAGGGCAGAAAAAATGGTTCTGCTGATGTAAACGCAAGAAAAATACGAAAAATTCATTAGAACGTTGCACGAAACAATTTGCTCGTTTTTATCAAAAGGTAGCATTGCATCACCCCGTCCTCCTCACCACCCACGTTACCACCCCCAGCATCCGGAAATCCATGTCTTTGGTTTCATCGATAGTCAAATATTAAGGATTCTCGGGTATGAGCTTTACGTTCCTTAGCAATTTCTGGACTTCTGAAAAGCTAAAGGGAGAGATGCGATCTTGTAAGACGAGGGCTATTTTTTCTTTTTCCCGCTTTTCTGGGCTAGAGCGCTACCCGCAGCGGATTTAGATGTCTTGCTTGTTCTGCCATCTTTTAGGGTTTTAGAGGCTGCAGTAGCCGCTTTTGGCGATGTTTGCTTTTTAGGTGCTTTTCTTTGGGATAGTGCACTGCCAGCAGCAGTTTTTGACTTTTTGCCTGTCGATTTGCTTGTTAAAGTTTTCGAGGCTTTACTTGCCGCTTTTTTTCCCGTGACTTTTTTATTCGTCATATGTATCAGGGGCTAGACGTTTGATTGATTTTAAGCCATTCCGATACAAATGTTGCGTAATCGTTGAATGTGAGTTCATCTTCATTGATAGGAATATTAGCACAGATTCTTGGTAATTCGCTCCTGAATCTATTATATCGACCAATTATAGTAGAGCCTCCAGGAATTGTTGTTCTTTTTGATGAGTTATTGAGCCAATTGCGTACTATTGTAATGGCTTTTTCTGGGTTGTTATCATGATCACGTATATCTTGACCTGCAATGTCTGAAATAAATGATTGATATCTATATTTCTCATTGTCAGTGATTAAGCAAACTTTCTTTTTTTGGTGGGCATCACCATATCTTTTAGCGCCTAAAAATATGCCTAATTCAAGTGGCATGTTAAATCTTGGTAAGCCAGTATTAATGCATAGATCGGTTCTGCTAATATCATGTATGCCATATTTACACTGAGATATGATGTTTTTTATTTTAATTATTCTTACATCTCCTCCATCATCTTCTTCTAGTGCACATCGTGCCACGAAACCACAGTCAAAGACAGCAAAAGTAATGGCATAAAATATATCGTTATAATTTTCGTCAAATGGACAGTTAATGAATACATTGCTGTTATATGATTTGACTGCCATTATTATCTTTTATATAATATTCTTGATTTTCTTAATAGCAGCACGAGCCTCTGAACGCGAAATACGACCTGCTTTGGCAGCTGATTGTACTATTCTGCTATGTCTTGTTGATCTACCACTCAATAATGATTTAACTGAAGCATAACCCAGTTTCTTTTGAATGGCTATTGCTTCTGCTTTTGAGATGTGTCTTTTTTTTGTCTTGGGGACTCTAAGGGGTAATTCGAGTTCTTCAGCACTATTTTTTGGAATACCTTTTTTAACTGTCATGGTTGTTGCACTATATTTAAAAGTTTTACAATAATTATTTGCTTATTTACATTAAATTAATACACTTTCATGATGTACTTCTTTTACCTTCTATAAAATGATCTATAATTTTAGAAAAATAGTAAAAAAAAATAAAAGTATCACCCCGTCCTTCTGATTACCCACGCTCCCCCAACGTTCTGAAGTCAAGCTCCATCGCCACGTCGAGAGGTTCGTGGTGATTGCGTAACAGGCTATTTGCAAAGCCTTTACATATTAATATGCGAAAATATTACGTATATTGAGGCGTTTCTGTTTCGATAGCCTATAACCCAAAAGATTATGAAGGAAAAACCCCGGTTACGCTGGTATAGTTGGCTTTTGCTGGCTTTTGTTGCTCTTCTTGTGATCGGTTCTTTACTGCCCGAAGTGGAAGACGATACCGAGAAAGTTTCTATGGCGGATTACCCTGTATTTAATGAGGGTGATCAAGTAGATCTACAGGGAGCGACTTTTCAGGTTATAAGCTCTGAGTGGGTGAAGGAGTTGCCGGGGAGCAAGAAAGACGTTACGCCTGACGAGTGCTGGCTGGTTGTCAAGGTAACGACGAAAAATGACGAGAAAGTCGATCAGTTGCTTGTTGATCCGATATATCTTTTTGATGAGGATGAAAAGCAGTATAGCAAGGCTTTGGTAAGTGGAAGTGAGATGTCTATGCCAGTACAACCAGAACAGCAGGTTTTTGCTGATATGATTTTTGACGTGCCTCCAGACAAAAAGTATTCAATGCGATTCACAAGAGCCGCGTATGTTGATTCAGCATGGGTCGATAAAGGTGCCTTGGTGAACATCACACCAAAAGGGACGCCATACATCATACCTGAGTGGATGAAGCAGGATGAGTCTACTATGGCTTATGTGATGATGCAGGGCTTTGTAAAAAGAAACCTCAAGGCTCCGGCGACAGCAAAGTTTCCGTCACTGGCGTGGGATGACCAGGTACGAGTCGTTCGTGTGTCGGGCCAGAAATACATGGTCTATGGCTACGTTGATGCGCAGAACTCATTCGGTGCGTTGATCCGTACGAATTATACCGGTGTTGTGGAGCAAACGGCAGAAGAAGAATGGACGCTACAGGATTTTGCGTTTGGCTCTGATTGAACAGGGGGTGAATTATGTCATTGGTTATATCAGTGGTTCGATGGATTTTGGGGATTTTTTTTGTCTTATCTGGTTTGGGAGGCTTCTCTGTAGACCATGGTATCGCAATCGCTTTTATCGTAATTGGGTTGGCAATAATTCCTCCGGTTATTCCATTTCTCAAAAATTTTATTTCTCGGTCGCGTGATGAGCAAAAAAAGACGGAATCTTTAAAAGATGGTTATAGGTCATTTTCGGAGTATGTTCCTTGTGATGTTTTTTTAGACATTGAATATGTCGATTATGAGGACCGTTTTACGAAACGGGCAGTTGATGTTCAGTATTGTAAGTTCGAAGGTAAAGATCCGTTGTTCATGGGGGAATGTCATTTACGAGATGACAGGCGATCGTTCAGGGTTTCCAGAGTGCAGCAAGCTATTGATCGCGAAACCGGAGAGGTGATTGGCGATCTCGGTAAATATTTGCGCATGAAATACGAGTCTTCACCTCATGCCATTCTTGACAGGGTTTTTGATGTGTATCATGATAGTATTCATGCATTATATTATATCGGGAAAGCTGACGGACAGCTTCGGAAGGGAGAGCGGACTGTACTGTATGATTTTATCTTAGACCTTGCTGAACAACGGGATATTGATGAGGTTTTGTTGAAAAAATGGGTTGATCGGCTTGACATCCCTTCTCAAGAAGATTTTCAGCGGATTGTAGGACGCATTTCAAGGCAAGACCAGCTTTTGATCAAAAAGACTCTGCATGCCGCTCAGGCTATGTCCGACACCAACAAAAATTCAAAACCTGCAGAACTTGAAGCAATAGCATACCTGCAGAAACGATGCGAGATTTCTCAATGACAACTTTTTATTATCGAAGAAATCCGGGCTCGATTATCCCGTTTTCCTGATCACCCATGTCACTACCCCTTGGACATCAAACTTCGTATGTTCGGTGATCTCGATTGGCTCGTAGTGGTGATTGCTGGGCATAAGCATGACTTTCCCGCCTTCCTTCTTTAGCCGTTTAACCGTCTGCTCGTTGTCAACCGATGCTATGACGATGTTGTTGTGTTTTGGTTCCAAGGCGCAGTCTACTATAAGGACATCTCCTTCCTCGATATTGTCCCCCTTCATGCTGTCCCCGGTGACTTTCACTGCATAGGTTTCTGTCGGATGCGGGATCATGTGGCCGGGCAGGTCGAGATGATCTTCTACAGGTCCAGATGAGTCAGTGCAGGGGCCTGCTGCTATGGCGTGTTGGTAGAGAGAGATTGAGGTTATTTTTTTACCAGTGCTTTTATGCCCTCTATTTATCAGGTAATCAATCTTTTTTTCAACATTATTTAACTGTTCTGATAAAAACTCGGAACCCTCTTTTTTCTTTTCCATTGAGCCTTCACCAGTTAAAAGCCACAATGCGTCGACATTAAAATTTCGATAAATCGAAGTCAGGATATTTGACTTCGGTGGGTCACCTTTCGTTTCGTATTCAGACAGTCGATTGCCTGAAACGCCTATTTTTCGGGCAAATTCGGTCTGTGTAAGCCCTTCTTTGAGTCTAATCGCTCGTATTCTATCTCCAATTTTCTCGACTTTTTTCACGGTTTATCGATTTATTTGTTCGAAATATTTGGAATATTCTCGATATATCGAGATATTTCTTTTGAACGACTATTAACCAAAGTTAACAAAATAGAACATGCCAAGTACACAGAGTTTACACAGAGGCATTTTTCAGGAGGTTCAGCGGCAGATGAAGGAGAAGGGGATTGACCTGAAAGTCCCGGCGGTGAGGATGAGGATCCGGAGGAAGAGCGATCCTCTGGCGGTGGAGATATACGCGGACATCCTGCAGAAGAGGATCGATGATCACACCCGGGCGGCCGATAAGCTGAAGCTGGCCACGAAGAAGCTTGAAGAGGTTTCATAAAACAATTCAGAAGGAGATCACGATATGAGCGGCGATCAGAATTACAGGTTTGAGGATCTGCCGGGAATGGTGGTGAAGCTGACAAAAAAGGTGGACATGCTTCTCAAGCATGTGACGTCAGTCGAGCAGCCCGAACGGCGAATGACCATCAAGGAGGCCGGAGAGCTTATCGGTGTTTCTTCACCAACCGTGCATCGGTACATCAACTACAACGATTTCCCTGTCCATCGTAATCCGGGCGCGAATCCGTATTGCCTGGAATCTGAGGTGATGGAATGGGTCAAGTGTGGCAAGCGGCGTAAGAAGGTTTCATAACGATTAATCGGAGGACAATACCATGGCAGCATTTCTCATCGGAATAATGGTCGGCTGGGTTTCATTCGTCGGAGGGTACTCCTATCTCAACACAGGATCCTTCATGCGTGATGTGAGGCGTGTGAAGGATGTCTTGAAAAGGATCGTACGGCGGGTGAAATATTTCCCGCTGATCGGCAAGACCCGGCATTACGAATGGAACGCGACCTATGACTCAACAAAAAAGGGGTGAGGGTATGGACATCATGACACTTGACGAGGCCATCAAGAGTATTCCCGCGCTCAATGAGAAGCTCGATGAAGCAGTGGAGTTGATCCGGCTGCAGACGGAGAAAATCGACGAGCTCGAGAAGAAAGTCGGGGGAGAGAAGCGTTTCAGCACCAAGGAGGCTGCGAGGTATCTGGGCATCGATCAGAAAACGCTCATGCGCAGGGTGAAGTACGCCGGCCTTCCGCGGCATCAGCCGGGTGACGGCGGCAGGCCCTGGTACTTGAAGTCAGATATCGACAAATGGCGGGAAGAGCAGTCGGCTGAATATCGATTGCACGGAGAACCTTAATCAACAGGCGATGATGTATGAAAACGAGGCGGTCCGGCAATCGCGGAAGCGATGGGAAGAGGCGCTCAAGCGCAAAGCGAGCGAAAAAGAAATCCGTGACGCGCTGATGGAATACGAGTTGGCAAGAGCAGATTTGCTGCACGACCTGCAGCGGGAAGGCTACGGGTATTACGAGCCCAGGCCACGTTCCCCGGGAAAGAGACCGTATTTACATGATGCATTTGAACATCACAAACCATAAAACAGGTAAGGCAATGTCAGAACAAGCACTACAGCAGTTTCAGGGAGGGATAACCGATATGGCTGTCCCGGTCGCGCAGATCCGGCAGCAGGTCGGCATTATTCAGCAGGTCATGAAAGAGGTGATGAAACCCGGTGAGCATTACGGGACGATTCCCGGATGTGGCGACAAGCGGTCCCTGTTGAAGCCCGGCGCGGAAAAGATCATGATGGTGTTCCGGTTGTCGAACGACACGGACGTTCAGGTGATCGACATGGGTAATGAGCACAAGGAATTCAGGGTAAAAGTCACCCTCAGCGCCCCCAGCGGCCAGAAGCTTGGCGCCGGTGTCGGTTCCTGTTCCACACTGGAGAGCAAGTACCGTTACAGAAAAGCAGGGCACAAGTGCCCGGAGTGCGGAGCTGAAGAAACGATCATCCGTGGGAAGAAGGAGTACGGCGGCGGTTGGATCTGTTTCGGAAGAAAAGGGGGATGCGGTTCGAAGTTCGAGGACGGGGATCCGCGTATCGAGAATCAGAACATCGGGAGGGTCGAGCATGACAACCCTGCTGATTACTACAACACCTGCCTCAAGATGGCGGGGAAAGCAACCTTCTACACAAAAGCCTCCGTCACAGAAGAAAAGCGGTGGCGTTAGCCATGCGGCAAAGCCCCAGATCGACAACATAAAGCAGCTGCAGTCGCATTCTTCCTTGTCAGGGGATTTCGTCCAGTACATCACTGACCGGCTGAATACCGGCTTGACAAAAGAACAGGCTTTTGATCTCATCAACGAGATCGAGGCGAAAATCGAAGAGACAACACCTGAGGTGCTGAAATGACACAAGAGATGCTATGAAATAGGAGGTCTGCTATGGGTGACAAAACAAATATCGGTTATGTAGACGCCACGTGGAATCCTGTTATCGGGTGCTCACCAGTTAGCGAAGGATGTCTGAACTGTTATGCAGCCTCCATGGCATCTCGTTTTTGTCAAAAAGGGGAGTATTACGAGGGGGTAGTAGTGCCATTAACCAAGCCGTTAGGTGGAGGATTGTGGACAGGTCATACGGTTCGAAAAACCCCCAAATTCAATCCGCTAAACGCCAGGAAACCTCGGACGATTTTTGTGTGCTCGATGGGCGACCTCTTCCACGAGAGCGTGCCGGACGGGTGGATCGATAAGGTAATGGCTGTGATTTGCAAGGCTATACACCATCGCTTCATGATTCTTACGAAAAGACCCGAAAGGATGCTGCGGTATTTCACAAACAATAACGCACCATCACGTTGTTCACTATGGAGACGATGGGCAAAAAATTTTAAAGGTCTTCCAGATGGTAATGTACCAGACTATTTGCCGATAAGCCCTGCCAACCCAACGCCTCCTAACCTTGCTCTTGGTGTATCCGTCAGCAATCAGGAAGATGCTGACAGATGGCTTCCGTCATTTTTACAGACTCCAGCTGCATATAGGTTTGTGAGTTACGAGCCTGCTCTGGGGCCGGTGGACTTTCATCTTGTACCGGGCAGGTACGGCCGGGTAAAATGCAGGGTCTGCGACGGTGACGGGTCCATAGACGCCTTCGATCCCAACGATTACAGATCCGGAGCAGGCGGAAAGATGTGTGTGGCTTGCGAAGGAACAGGCGTTGAAGGAGACCTTGACCTCATAATCATGGGCGGCGAGTCAGGCCCAAACGCACGACCGATGAATCCTGAGTGGGTGCGCTCTGTCCGGGATCAGTGTCGGCAGGCAAGAGTGCCGTTCAACTTCAAGCAATGGGGGGATATCAAAAAGACGGCAAACAGCCACGCCCAACAGGACGCAGGGTTCTGCCGATTCGAGAAGAAAGGAGGCCGCGACCTTGACGGCCAGCTACACGACGAACATATAAGGTGGAGGTAATATGAATATGAGTCGGGCAGAATGGGTTGAAAGGTATGTGGGTAAAAAATTAAACACTTTCCAACGAACTTGTGTAGAGCTTATATGTCAAGCGCAAGGTTGCGGACCTTATGATTTTGCAAGGACATTCGAAACTGCAAATTGGGCATTTGGTTGTGGAGTAAGGTTTGTTATCAGGCCTATGAGACTTTCGACGTTTGATTTTAATGGCTTGACATCGCTTGTAATAGGCGCTCATCATTTTGCCATAAGAGTTGAGATAGAGCCTGTGAATTTTCAGAGAATAGCGGTCAATATGCACCCGAGAAAAGTCGGGGGTGAACAATTATATGATCGACATCCTACAATTCAAGAGGCTATTAGGATATATGGCCGATATTTGTAAGCACTTCCCCGCCCTGACTCTAAGCCGACTAATCCACTGCTTAAAGGCGGTTTGGGGGCCGCATGGGGCGGGTTTTTTATAAACAATGAATGAAGGATAAGGAGATTTGAAACATGCCTGCCAAGTTTTTAACGGATACCGACCGTTTGAATTTTTTACTTAAATATTTTGCCGTCGAGGATATAGGTGATGAGGATTACTGCCCTGTTGTGGTTATACGCGCTGAGGAGCTTGAAGATGTTTTAACGTGGGGCAACCGCAAGCGCGTGAGAATAAACAATGACCGATAAGCTAAAGGAAATATTTGATGCCGAGAAGTGGTTTGATCCTAGCTCAATTCCGCTTAATGCCGTGGCGCACGACATGTCTCTTGACCGTCTCGAAGCCAAAGTGCGTGAGATGTTCGGGATAAAACACAAGGAATGCGCTTGGATAAAAGACGAATCGCACGATATGTATGAAACAAGTTGCGGCCGTGCTTTTTGCTTTATAAACGGCGGCATAAAAGACAATAAGATGGCATACTGCCCTTATTGCGGGAAAGAAATAATAGAAAAAGAACAAGCGGACACGGAAGGCTCTGATGTCAATTGTGAAGGAGATAATCCGATACCGCAGGAGGCAGCTGAAAATTAGAAATCATGATAGAACTCGTAATACCCGGCGAGCTCTACTCGTCGAAGAATCACCGGCAGCCGAAGATCTGCAGGAGCAGGAGTACAGGGAAAAAGAAGATCATGAACGTGAAGTCTGACCGGGCGCAGCAGCATTTTGATGAGCTGGTGTGGATTCTCTCGCAACAGGATCTTCGACGGCAGTGGGAGAGGATGATCATGGGAAGAGCATATCCGCTCAGGGTGAGGTTCAAAATCTACCGCAGCACCCACGGCAAGTTCGATTATGTGAATATCCTGCAGAACCTGCTTGACGCCATGGTGAAGGCCGGATACATCCCGGACGACGACGCCCGGCATCTCATACCTCTTCCTGAGCAATACGAGAAGGACGCGCAGAATCCAAGAACTATTCTGACAGTACTATGAGCACTGAAAATCGCACACTGGAAAGCATTATCGAAAACCAAAAAGAGTTTTCCCTCAAAACGTTCGGTCCCCCGAACAACAACAAGCTCGGTCTTGCTGATCATATCCGAAAGGAACTCGACGAAATACTCGAAACTGAGGATGGCGATTCTGAACTCGCCGAGTGGATTGATGTCATCATTCTCGGCATTGATGGGGCTTGGCGATGCGGACCGCATACCCCGGAACTCATTGTCCAACAACTGCTCTACAAGATCGAGGAAAACAAGCGCCGGAAATGGCCTGATTGGAGAACGGCAGAACCAGGCAAGGCAATTGAGCATATAAAAGATGAGCACGATCAATGAAATAATATGTGGTGATAGCAGAGAAATTATTCCCAAGCTTGAGTTGACGGGGGTAAAAGTCACGGTTATCACTGATCCTGTGTGGCCAAATAACAAAGTCCCTGAGTTTCAAAATATCGATCCGTTCATGCTGTTCGGAGAGGTATGGCGAGAAATAGAGAAAATCAATCCGCTTCGGTTTGCTGGTCAAATTGGATGCGACTCCGACCCCAAGATTTTTGAATGCGTTAAGATGCCTTTTTTCCGGTACGCATGGCTTGATTTTGTAAAACCTGGGTACAAAGGCCGGCTGCTTTATTCGGGTGATGTCGCATTTCTATACGGCAACCCGCCGTCAGCAAAGACCGGCAAGCAATTGATTCCCGGGCGATGTACCTCAAATGACGCAAAAGGCCGCGAAAACGATCATCCGTGTCCTCGAAAATACGAACATGTGAAATGGCTTATAGCAAACTGGACCGAACCGGATGATTTAGTGCTTGATCCTTTCGCTGGATCGGGTCAGACTCTGAGGGCTGCTAAAGAGTTGGGAAGGAGGTTTATCGGTATTGAGATTGTACCAGAGTTCTTCGATATCGCCGTGCAGAATTTGAGGCAGGAAGTGATGCGTCTTGAACCAGCATGATCTACTACAACGAAATCGATAAAAAGAAGGCGTTATGGTTGAAAGAGTTGATGAATGTCGGCGTGATCGCGGAAGGCGAAGTCGACACAAGGAGTATCGAGGATGTCAGTCCAGCTGAACTTCTGGGATACAGCCAATGCCATTTCTTTGCGGGTATCGGTGTGTGGAGTTATGCCCTCAGGCTCGCAGGCTGGCCCGACGGCAGGCCGGTCTGGACCGGATCATGTCCATGTCAGCCTTTCAGCCAGGCAGGCAAAAGAGATGGGTTTGATGACGAGCGTCATCTCTGGCCGGCATGGAGATGGCTTATCAGACACTGCAGGCCTGTCACGGTCTTTGGTGAACAGGTTGCAAGCAAAGACGGCCTCGCTTGGATCGACCTTGTTCAGGCTGACCTGGAAAGTGAGGGTTACTCCTTCGGTGCCCCGCACATCAGGCAACGGTTGTTCCTATTGGGCCACAACCACAAAAACGGACAGCAGGGGGCCGGAAGATGTACAGAAGAAGAGGGAGAGGAATATGAAAAACGGTCTGACGCTCAACGATTTGGCAGCAATGGCGATAGCGCCGCAACCGACACCAACAACGACGGATTACAAAGGAGGCTATCAGGGTGGAAGAATCCGGAAAGGCAAATTCAGCACGGACAGGTTGGATGTCGTGGCACAGCTGGCATTGTCAACGGATTTTGGGGCGACTGTGACTGGATACGGCATAAAGACGGAAAATACAGGCCAGTTGAACCCGGCTCTTTCCCGCTGGTTGATGGGACTCCCTCCCGTGTACTGCGAGTGTGCGGTTACGGCGATGCGATTGTTGTTCAGGTTGCGCAGGGGTTCATAGAATCGGCTATGGAGGTAATTGACAACCTTACAAAACGATAAACATGGCTCGACCGACAAAACAGGGTATCGACTTCTTCAGCCTTGACTGTGATCCTGAAGCCAAGCTTGAGTTGTTCATAGCCGAAAACGGCGCCGAAGGTTTTGGCATTCTCGTGATGCTCTGGCAAATGATTTACAAAGGGGAAGGGTATTTCATTCGTCATGATGATGATCTGGTATGGCTAATCCGAAAGGAATCTTTATCGGAGCCGGAAACCATAGTTTCCGTCATCGAAAACGCAATTAAACGTGGACTTTTTGATAAAACGCTCTATGAAGTGCACAAAATCCTCTCTTCCACCGGCATTCAGAAGCGTTATTTCGCGGCAGCGAAGAAAAAGAAAGAGATTTTCGTCGTCAGCGACTATCTGCTTATCGATGTTTCCGACAACAATAACCTCGTTTATTCCGGTGAAAACCCTGTTTTAGCAACCGGAAATGATGGTCTCGGAGTTTCCGCGGGAAAAACCCCGGTTTCCGGCGGCGGAAATGCCACAAAGGAAAAGGTAAAGGTAAAGGAAGAGGAAGAATCTTCTCCCTGCGACATGTCGTCGCGGGAGGCGGAGAGTGGCAGCGATTTGCCGAAAGTGTTCTTGGATTCAGCCTACCACGATGAGGCCTACGAGTTCGCCGACTGGTTCAGGAGTATCGCTCCGGGTAAGGTGAAGTTCGACCGTGACAAGTGGGCCGTGGTGTGGTATCACCTCCGGCAAACCGATAGACGGACGGATAAGGAGGAGCTTTTCAGAGCGATACAGTGGGCT
Organism: Chlorobium sp.; assembly: GCA_028277225.1. Taxonomy (GTDB): domain Bacteria; phylum Bacteroidota; class Chlorobiia; order Chlorobiales; family Chlorobiaceae; genus Prosthecochloris. The sequence continues at coordinate 36,275 of JANQHB010000037.1, read as the reverse complement.
CGAGGTGACCCATTCTGGAGCACCAACTTCCAGAGCCCGTTGAAGCTGCGGAAACGCAATGACGACGGGATGATGTACATCGACGTGTTTATCGAAAAGATGAAGAACTCAAACCCGAAGAACCATGGGAAAGGCACTTCAAGAACGAACGGAAACCCGCACGCTATCGCAAACGCAAAAATGCTTGCAGCACTGGAACGAGGCGACTTTGCAGAAAGCGCACAGGGTGCTCGTGACGGGCCGGGCTGAGTCCGAAGAGCAGAAGCGAAAGGCCGCAGAGTGGGCTGTTCAGGCAGCGACACCAGACACAATCACAGCCGCATTAAAGCGCATGCAGATCATGAAGGGTAGGACATACACGGAAGTGGCTGAGCGCATGTATGGCCAGGAGATCGATGCAAACCAGCTGACTCATATCGAGCGTGCTATCTGTGAGATGATGCAGGTCAAACGTATGACGCTTGCTGACCTGACCGAGTGGTACAAGTTTGCGCTCGAGACGGTGTTCGACGGTGATCGCTTCACTCCGCTGCCGGATTACACCGATTGTGTTCAGCTGGTTAATCAGGCACGGGACGCAACACGACGGTTGCGGAATTCTGCAGCAGAGATCGTCGAGCCCGCGCCGGTGGTGGAGGAGATCAGGCAGATCGCGTCACGCGGGACGGCGAAGACGATGCCTGAGCTGTTCAATGAACTCAAACTGAAGTTCGAATGAATAGTGCTGAACAACTTGTGAATGACATTGGCTTTGATGCGGCGTTACGGATCATAGCTGGATGGGGAGGGCAGACGCTTTACGTCCCTGGCAAGGTAAATACCCAACACCTCATATGTAAGGTGATTGGGGTCGAAGCCTTTGAACGCCTCGAAAGCGTCTACGGAGCTCAAACGATAACAGTGCCAAAGCTCAACTTAAAGCACATAAAGCTTGAGGTTGATGCTATAACGCTGGTGTCGAAGGGACTGACTACACGGGAAGCCGCGAGAGTTCTCGGGGTGTCCATAGAGCGTGTAAAGCAGATCGTGAGCAAGCATAAGGCTCTTGTACGGTCGAAGCAGAAGCGCCTTAAGGACGCTGGGGACCCTGGGAGTGAAACGGGGTGCGGGGCGGGTGACCCTCGAAAAAGCTTTAGCCACAGAAGTTCCCCGACTTCCTACCACAAAAAACAAAATCAGGTGATTTCAGAATGATTAATATCGGTGATATGCGGATCAACCCCGATAACCCTCGTCTGATAAAGGACGACAAGTTCAAAAAGCTGTGTAGCTCCATCAAGGACTTCCCGAAAATGATGGCGCTGCGACCTATTGTCGTGGATTCCACCGGGATGATCCTTGGCGGGAACATGCGGTTTCAGGCATTGCAGCACATCGGTTACAAGGAGGTTCCGGACGAGTGGATCAAGCGGGCGGATGGTTTGACCGAGGACGAGCGTCGGCGGTTCATAATCGAGGACAACGTCGGGTTCGGTGAGTGGGATTTCGATATTCTTGCCAACGAGTGGGATCTGGACGAGCTGACAGACTGGGGCCTTGACTTGCCCGAGTTTACCGGTGTGCAGGAGGTCCATGAGGATGATTTCGAAACGCCTAACGAGGACGAGGTTCAGACCGATATCGTGACCGGGGATCTGATAGAGATTGGCCGGCACCGGCTGTTGTGCGGTGACAGTACCCATGTCGACGATGTGGATGTTCTCCTGCAGGGAGAAAAACCCTTCATCATGGTGACGGATCCTCCCTACGGTGTCAACTACGATGCCAGTTGGCGGCAGAAGGCAGGAATCAGCTCTGCTGGAGCCCAAGGCAAAGTGCTCAACGACGACAATGCAGACTGGCGCGAAACTTGGTCGCTTTTTCCTGGCGGTGTCGCCTATGTCTGGCATGCGAGTCTGCATGCCGAAACTGTGATCGACTCCCTCAAGTCTGTGCGTTTCAGGATTCGGGCGCAGATCATCTGGGTGAAAAACCAGCTGGTGATTTCCCGTGGGCACTATCACGGACAGCACGAACCTGCATTTTTCGCACAGAAGGAAGACGTCGACGATCAGTGGCGTTATGTGGAAGATCACTTGTTGCTTGACTATGCTGTTAAAGATGACAGCACGGCGAACTGGATAGGAGACCGGAAACAGTCTACCGTCTGGTTCATTGACAAACCGCTCAAAAGCGAGACCGGTCACAGCACACAGAAGCCTGTTGAATGCATGGGGCGTCCGATCAAGAATCATGAGGGTGATGTGTACGATCCGTTTCTTGGCAGCGGTACTACCATGGTAGCTGCAGAACAACTTGGCAGAAAATGTTATGGAATGGAGCTGAACCCCAAGTATTGCCAGATTATTGTTGATCGTATGCGAAAGCTGGTTCCTGGGATTCAAATCCTCAGAAACGGAGAAGCGTTTAACGGATAAATCTGTACGTGATGGCTCTGGAATGCAGAACCGCGGAATTGGCAAATTACCTGAACATAACACAGGCCAAGCTTCGACAACTGGAGCAAAAAGGAATTCTGAAGAGAACCGGTCACAATAAATGGGATCCGACAAAATGTGCGGCAGCTTATATTCGGTGGTTGCAAAAAGAATATTCAGAATTAACATCCGATGAACATGGACTAACACAGCCTCAGGCTGCTGCACTTCTTGGAGTAACACCTCGTCGGATTAGGCAACGAGACAAAGAAGAGAGCCCCCCGCCGAAAAACGAGGCCGGAAAATACCCTTGTGACGCTTTTGGAAAATGGATGCTTGATGATTTTCGACGAGGTCTTGGTGTCTCTGAAGATGGCACTGTATACGATTACGATGGTGAACGTGCTCGCCTGACGTTTCACCAGGCCAATAGTGCGGAAATGGAAGAGCGGCGTAAGCGTCGAGAGTTGATACCAGCTCAAGAAATTCGGCAAGCGTGGGTTGATATCGTGGCTTCAGCTCGTGCGAAATTACTTGCCCTCCCTTCTCGCTTGGCTTCGTCATGCGCTGAAAAAAAAGCTGGTGAACTTGAGAAAGAAGCGCAGTCAATTATTTATGAGGCGTTGAAAGAACTTGCAGAAGGAGGCGATGGTGTCCCTTGCAGTGACTGAGGTATTAAGGCAGGTAGTAAGTATGTGGGCGCCGCCAAAAGATCTGAAAGTATCCGAGTGGGCTGATGAGTGTCGACGGTTGTCACCGGAAGCCTCTGCGGAACCTGGTAGGTGGAATACCGACCGAGCCCCATACCAGCGAGAAATAATGGATGCATTCAATGAGCAAGATGTTCATACGGTCACAATGATGAGTTCGGCTCAGGTAGGGAAGTCCGAAATCATTCTTAATGTCTCAGGGTATTTTGCCCATCAAGACCCGTCATCGATGCTGATTGTTCAACCAACATTGGATATGGCGGAGGCATTTTCGAAAGATCGCATTGCTCCTATGGTGCGTGATACTCCTGTCTTACTGGATATAGTTGGAGACCCGAAAGCAAGAGATAGCGGAAACACTCTATTACACAAACAGTTTCCAGGTGGCCATTGGACTCTTGCCGGTGCAAATTCTGCAGCAAGCCTTGCTTCAAGACCTATACGAATCAATTTAAACGATGAGGTAGACCGTTACCCGGAAAGTGCAGGTACGGAAGGGGATCCGGTGACGCTGGCGCAAAAGCGTACGAACAACTTCTGGAACCATAAAATCGGGCTATTTTCAACCCCCACCATCAAAGACATGAGCCGCATCGAGGCGGCTTATGATGAATCCGACAAACGAAAGTATTACGTGCCTTGTCCGTACTGCGGTCACAAGCAGACACTTGAATGGGAACGTGTTGTCTATGAGGATAGGAAGCCGGAGACAGCTGCATATGCATGTGAAAAATGCGGTGTCCTGATCGAAGAGTCCGAGAAATCGAAAATGCTTAAAGCTGGTGAATGGTTTGCAACTGCGGAATTCAAGGGGATTGCCGGGTTTCATATTAATGAGCTTTATAGTCCGTGGAAAAAATGGAGTGAAGTTGTTAATGATTATCTGAAAGCAAAGGGAAAGCCAGAGCGTGAAAAAACCTGGTGGAATACTTCTATGGGGTTGCCATGGGAGGACAAAGATGGCGAATTATTGGTTGCTGATGTGCTGCAATCCCGGCGGGAGAGTTGGCGGGAACTCATGCTTCCTGCAGAAACCGTGCTCCTAACTGCCGGTATTGATGTTCAAGACGACCGCCTTGAAGCCGTGCTTCTTGGATGGGCTCAAAATGGGCAGTGCTTGGTTGCTACCCGGCGAGTTTTTGAGGGTAATCCCGCGTTTCCCCAGGTATGGCAGACCCTTGATGAATGGCTGCTTTTAGAGCGGCAGACAGAGACCGGAGGATTTTTGAAAATCCGTGCTGCGTGTGTTGATTCCGGTGGTCACCACACGAATGAGGCGTACATTTTCTGTACGGCACGGTACGGACGGGATGTTTATGCGATAAAAGGTGTCGATGGCCCCAAGCCTATTTGGCCGGATCGGGCCAGCAAAAGCCGGAAATACCGAGGACATAAGGTCTGGCGTATCGGTGTTGATACGGTAAAAGACATGCTTCGGGCTCGTTTGGCAGTTGTGGAGGGGCCTGCGAGGATCAGGTTCGCTGCTGATTTATCTCCGGAATTTTTCTCGCAATTAACCGTGGAGCGTCGTGTTGTCAAGTACGACCGCCGAGGTCGCCCGGTTCGTTCCTGGGTGAAAAAATCTGGTGCCCGAAACGAGTCATGGGACTGTATGGTATACGGATTTGCTGCGTTGGAGGCGGTACAACGTATGAAATTCATCAAACTCGCTGCTGTTTTTCCCCCTGTTCCACGAGAACCACAACCAGAAAAAAAAGCTGCACGAAAGGAGCGTAGAGTTGTAAGGCGTTCGTTTGGTGTCAAGAGGTAATTTCCACACAGGAAATTTTTTGCCCCTCTTTTTATGCTATGGGTAAAACCTAAAAAGAGGGGTATCCGTGACAGACGAGGAACTTGCCGTACTTAAAGCCGACATCGCTGCTGTTGAAACCGCTATTAAGGAATTTGCGAATGGCGATCGCGTATCAGAAGTACGGTTCGCTGATCGTACGATCAAGTATTCTGAAATCAGTCTGCCTGAACTGCAGGCAGAACTCACAAGGCTAAAATCACAGCTCCCGACTTCGTCCGGTCGTCTAACAACGATCAGGTACAGGGGGCTCTGATGGGGAAAAAACACAAAAAGAAAAACCAGAAAAAGAATCCTGTATTACCGAAGGCTCACTGGAAAGCTGGACGGACAAACAGATCCTTCGGAACCAATACAAGCAGTAATGCCGGCCCGAACCGGGCAAATTTCCCATACCTCCCTCTTTTACGTGCACGGTCACGCGATATGGCGAGAAATGCGCCTGTTGCTGACAATGCGATTGATACCTACAGCTCGGAACTTATCGGCGTAGGGATAACCCCGCTACCGGATGCTGACGACACAGTTAAGAATGAGCTGTCCACTTTGTGGAATGAGTGGCAGGAGCATACTGATTTTGATGGTGTTCTGGATTTCTATGGTTTGCAGGATCTGGCTGTTCGGGCATGGAAAGAATCGGGCGAATGTTTCGCGCGATTAATTGTACTGCCTTATAAAGGAAACGGCATAGTACCGCTCCGAATACAGCTCATTGAGGCTGATATGATTCCGCTGGCGAATGGTGAAGCGTCGAATGGGAACGAAATCCTTAACGGTATCGAATTCGAAGAGGGTCAGCGTGTCGCATATTGGATGCTGAAAAAGCATCCCGGAGATTTCCCTTTAGCCAGTACAGGCGTTTTAGGTGTCGCTGAATACACAGAAGATAAGATGGTTCGGGTGCCCGCTGATGAAATGCTGCACTTGTATAAACCAAGAAGGCCGGGACAGTTACGCGGGGTTCCGAGGCTATCCGGAACACTACAGACAATCTCACAGCTTGATGATTTCGACGAAGCCACCCTGGAAAGACAAAAAATCGCAGCGGCCTTAACGGCATTTATTCGCCGTCCAGAGCCTCTGGAGCCGGGAATAGACCCAATCACAGGAGAAAAAATTGACCCTGAAGTGGTACAGGAATCGACGATACATACAGGGTCGGGATATACGTTGCTGCCGGGAGAAGAGATAACGTTTCCGGATCTTCCCGAGCTCGGCGAAGAGTACGAGAAATTCGTCAAACACCACAATCAGAAAATAGCTTCTGGCAATGCTCTTCCGTATGAATTACTGACAGGCGATTATAGCGCGGTCAATGATCGCACAGTTCGAGTCGCTCTTGGAGTTTTTCGCCGAAAGTTGCAGCAAGACCAACGACTTAACGTTGTTCATCAGTTTTGCCGCCCGGTCTGGCGCAAATGGATTCAGATTGCGGTACTCAATGATCTTGTGCCAAAAAGTTCTATTGACGTTAAAGTCAAATGGAATTCTCAGGCATGGCCTTACATCAATCCTTTGCAGGATGTGCAGACAAAAGATCGAGAAATCAAGGCTGGTCTCACATCGAGGACGGCAAAGATTATGGAACGTGGGGATGATCCGGATCAAGTGGATAAAGAAAGAGCTGCTGATATAAAGAGAGAGCGGGAGCTACAAATCTCTCAACAGGAAATAAAAAAAGAAGGTGATTAAGTTACCGCCTGATGAGTGAATTGACTTACTGAGGACAGAAAATCTCAACATGGGAGAAAAATGGATATAAAAATTCATGGGGAAATAGGCGGATGGTGGGACGGTATTTCCGCGAAAGAAGTAATGGCAAAGCTTGCATCTGTTCCTGAAGGCGAGGATATCAATGTGTCAATCCACTCTACTGGCGGTGACATGATGGATGGGCTTGCAATTTACAATGCCCTGAAAATGCATGATTCAAAGGTTGCAGTGACAATAGCGGGTCTCGCCGCAAGTTCTGCGTCTGTAATCGCAATGGCAGGCGATGAAATCAAGATACCGGAAAACGCTTACATCATGATTCATAACCCTTGGGGTTATGTGAGTGGTGAAAGCAAGGATTTTGAAGAAGCAGCATCATTATTTAAGCAATTCGAGGAAACGTGTGCGAGGGTATATGCCGGCAGAAGCGGCAAAGACGTTGATGAAATACAATCCATGCTCGATGAATCAACGTGGCTCGATGGCGCTCAGGCTGTTGAAATGGGTTTTGCCGACACTGTTGTTGATGCCGTCAAAATAGCCGCTCTTGCTCGTATGCCGAAGTGTCTGGCTGAAACTTGCCCGGTTAAGTTTGAGCCCCCACAGGCAAAAATAACTCCAGGACATCCTCCTGAAAGCGGTGATGATCCGGATAATAACCAGATCCCTGCTGATATCTCAAATGCAGAAGTCGTCGAAATAGTCGAGCTCTGCCAGATCGCGGGGCAATCGGCCCGAGCTGCAGGATGGCTGAAAGAGGGTAAGAAACCGAAAGAGGTACGCGTAGCACTTGCACAGTTATCAATTACGCCTCTGCCACCGGCCGGTGTAACAACTGCACCGGATCTCAATGAGGAGCTACAAAGGGCCGCAAAAACCAACCTCACGATACGCTCCCTGCTGGCGGTAAATAAAGTTGATGAAGCGATTGAACACCTAAAAAAGAAGGAGAAATAAACAATGCCTGAAACAGCAATTGCGGATATTATCGTCCCTGAAGTCTGGGCGCCTTATGTGGTTCAGAAATCAGTTGAAACATCCGCCCTGTTTAAGTCGGGGCTTGTCAAAGCTGATGCGCGAATCGAAGTCGGGACTCGTCAGGGCGGCGAAACGGTAAACATGCCTTTCTGGAACGACCTCGAGGATGAGGCTGAAGAGCTTTCAGATCAAAAGCCGTTGACACCTGCAAAAATCGGTACAGGTCAGGACGTAGCGGTTATGATGGCTCTCGGTAAACCGTTTGCCGCCAACGACCTGGCCGAAGCGCTCAACGTCGATCATGAAGACCCAGCCGATGCAATTGCAGGACTGGTTGCCGGGTTCTGGAATCGCAATATGCAGTATAGGGTTATCTCAACTCTTAAAGGCGTGTTTGCTGCGGCAAACATGTCTGGCAATATCCTCGATATTTCCGGCTTGGCTGCCGGAGCGGCAGTGATTGATAAAACATCTTTTGCAGATGCGAGTTTTGTGCTTGGCGACAAGTACGAATCGCTGTCGTCAGTTGCGATGCACTCAAAGACATATTCAAAACTGTACATTGACGATCTGATTGAAACAGTCAAAGGCAGTGACGGAAAGCCATTCCCGACCTACCAGGGGAAAAGGGTGATCCTTGATGACGGTTGCCCGGCAACAAATGGGGTATATACAACCTATTTGTTTGGTCCTGGTGCTGTCGGTTATGCTGAGGGGAATCCGAAAGTGCCAGCTGAGACAGACCGTGACAGCCTCGCGGGGACAGACATATTGATTACACGTCGTCATTTTGTACTGCATCTTCGCGGTGTGAAATGGGTTGGATCAGCAAAAATATCAACCGGTGATGAAAACGGCGGGCATCCAACTCGGGCAGAATTGGCGACCGGCTCGAACTGGACAAGGGTGTATGATCCCAAGAACATTCGTATTGTTGCGTTCAAGCATCGAGTTGCTGCAGCGTAAGGAGGCCTGTTATGGGACTTGCATTTTTTAATGCGGCTCGGAAGCGGGCCGCAGAAGAAGCACTGAAAGCTGAAAAGCGGAAAAAGTTAAGCGACGCGGCAGTTGATGCTGAAAAACGATATGCCGAGGCAGCAAGAACCCAGGCGCAAGTGTCCTCTCAGAAAACGAAAGTCGCTGTAAAGCAAGGTCGCACAGGAAAGCCCAAACGAGGTAAGAAGTAATGCGGCAATTCAGGGATATTTTTACTAAGGCTGACCAGCAGATTATTGCCCGTGCCGGAGACGATGCTGTTCTTGACGGTGTTGAGGTGCATGGTGAACTTGCTGTCCCTATTGAGTCATCCGGACTTTCAGGGGGTGCGACGGGATTGCAGGGGCACACTTTCCGTCTGTCTGACGAGCAGGCGGCTTCTGCTGCAATAGGTTCTGTACTTGTTGCTTACGAGAAGACGTATTCGGTTGTCAACATGTACCCTGAAGGAACCGGTATGACAACGCTTCAGCTAAGACTTGATGAATCCAGTTAAGATTGATTTTGACGATAAAGAGTTCTTTGAATTTTCTGAGCTGCTGACACCATCAGCAATTGATCGTGCACTGAAAAGAGCTGTACGAAAAACAGCCATGTGGGTGAGAACCCATCTCTTGCGCGAGGTAAAGGATATCGGTATCAAGCGGAAAATCATTGTCCATCGCGTCAGGTTGTACAATAAAAACTGGCGGGAAGGCGTTACAGGCGGTAAGGCGGCAAAGGTCTGGTTTGGTATCGACCCGCTTAAAGCCGACCAGATAGCCAGGCCGATTAAGATGTCAAAAGGCTATAGGGTGAAAAAGTGGAAGTTTCCGACCGCGTTTATACCATCCAAAAACTCGAAGTATTCCGGAAAACTCTATCAGAGAACGACGAAAAAACGACTCCCGATTATGCGCTCAAAAGTTGAAATCGATGAGGCAGCAAACAAGGCAATGGAAAAAATAGAGCCTTTGATTCCGGCAAGGCTGCGGGAATTGGCAATACGGGAGCTCAGGTACGAAACGCACAAAGAGAAAGGGACGCTGTAATGCTTTCCGAACTGCACACGGAAATAATCGATTACTTGACTGAAAAACTTCCCGGAGTTACAGTAGAGGCTTTTACACCTGCCATCAAAACACGCAGGACCATACCTCTTCCGGGTTGCTTGATCGAGATGGTCGACATTGATCCGTTTTCTGATTTTGGCAATGCCCGCGATCGCAGCCGAGTCTATCTGAATTTCGAGGCGCGTCTTGTTGTTGACCCGAACATCCAGAACGGTTGGGTTGATTTAAAGGAGTTTACGGCAATCGCATGGTGTGCTTTACGTGATTGGACGCCTCAGACCGCCAATGTCGGGCCGATAAACCTGAAACATGCCGGTGAAGATGCTTTTAAGCCTGATCTGGACGGTTATCTCGTGTGGGTTATCGAATGGGAGCAGGAAGCATATCTGAACTTCACTGAAGAAGACGTATTCCCATTGGTTACGAGAATGACTTTTGCTGATAATCACAACAACACAACACTGGTGGAAGAATGAGGAAAGACTATAAGTACAGCGGGCCATTGTCAGGCATAAGCTCAAAAAAGTTTGGCGACGTTATGCTTATTCCCGGCGGAGTAGTGTCAATGCCACCTGATAACGAGTACACGAAGCGCCTTATCAGGAAAGGCTGGTTGCAGGAAGTGAAAATGTCTTCAAGAGAAACAAAACGGAGAAAATAATGCCGGCGAATTATTTACATGGTGTCGAAACCATAATCATTGAAAAAGGCCCGCGCCCTATCACTGGCGTTAAAACTGCTGTAATCGGCCTTGTGGGAACCGCTCCGATGCTGGATGTTGTCAGCATAGACCGGAGTTTGAACAAGCCGGTCGTTGTCAGAAACCCGGTTGATGCTGCAAGGTATTTCGGGAAAAACCGAACAGGTTTCACCATTCCGGCAGCTCTTGATGCCATATTCGATCAAGGCAATGGCCCTATCTGTATCGTGGTCAACACTATTGATCCTGCAAGCAATGTGACTGCCGTTACTTCAGAAAGCAAGACCTTTCCTGCTGATGAAACCCTGACTCTTGACCATTCGCAGGTGTCGAGTGTCGTGGTGAAAAATGAAGCCGGTGATACAACCTATGTTGCAGATACCGATTACATCATTGATGAAGCAAACGGAAAAATCGCCAGGATCACAACAGGAGCGATTGCGTCGGCAGCAACAGTAAAGGTTGATTATTCATGGCTTGATCCGTCAACGGTATTAGCTGCTGATATTATCGGCGACGTTGATGTAGACGGGAATCGCTCGGGGTTGCAATCGCTTATCGATACCTACAACCTGTTCGGGTATGTTGCAAAAATGATCATCGCCCCCGGCTTCTGCACACAAAATTCCGTTGCTGTGGAGATGCTTGCCGTTGCCGACAAACTTCGCGCCATGGCGTTGATTGATGCCCCTGTCGGCACAACCGTTTCTGAGGCTATCACTGGACGTGGGCCTTCTGGATCGATAAACTTCAATACGTCGAACAAGCGGGCCATACTTTGTTACCCGCATGTCAAACGGTACGATACAGCAACGAATACGGAGATCCTCGAACCGCTATCGCAGCGTCTTGCCGGTGTTATTGCCGCCAAAGATGTCGAAAAAGGGTACTGGTGGAGTCCGTCGAATACGGAGATAAAAGGCATTGTCGGTATGGAAACGCCTATCACAGCCCTGATCAACGACAGCACTACTGAAGCCAATGCTCTGAATGAGGTTGGTATAGTGACGCTTTTCAACTCGTTCGGATCGGGAATTCGTAGCTGGGGGAACAGATCAGCGGCATTTCCGACCAATACCGCACCTGAAAACTTTATCAATGTTCAGAGGACGGCGGACATTCTGCATGAGTCACTTGAGTATTCGATGCTGCAGTTCCTCGACAGGCCAATTAACCAAGCGCTTATTGACAGCATCAGGGAAAGTGTGAACGGGTTTATACGCACGTTGATACAGCGCGGAGCCCTGCTCGAGGGCGTATGTGTCTATGATCCGGCGAAGAATCCTGAAACCGAGCTTGCCGCTGGGCACTTGACGTTTGATCTTGAGTTTATGCCGCCTACGCCAGCGGAGAGGATCACGTTTGAATCTTATATCAACATCGAGCTGCTGAAAGCTCTACTACAATAAAGGAGGCTTGATTAATGGCACAAGGTATTGAAGTCAAACGTCTGACCAACGCTAACGTATACATCGATGGAAACAGCTTACTCGGGAAAGTTGACGAGTGCAAGCTGCCCGAAGTAAACGTAATCATGTCGGAGCATAAATCTCTTGGGATGCAGGGGAAGCTTGAGTTTCCATCAGGCATAGATAAAATGGAGGCCACTTTCAAGTGGAACTCACTTTACTCCGATGTTCTGACAAAGGTCGCCAACCCGTTCAATGCTGCAGAAGTCCAGCTTCGTGGATCGCTTGAAACTTACGGTAATAGCGGACGTACGGATGAAGTGCCTGTTGTTGTTTTTCTGACAGGTTCGTTCAAAAAATTCCCGATGGGAGGGTTTAAGCAGAGCGATAATGTCGATGCAGAGACGGCTATGAGTGTCACATACTGCAAGATGGAGATTGACGGGAAGGTGATACTTGAGGTAGACGTTTTGGCAAACATATACAAAACCGGGGAGGTCGATCTCCTCAAGCATTACAAAACGATAATCGGAGGATGACGGATGAAAATTACAAAGGGTGAAAAAAAGTTTCTAAAGTTTGAAGAGGTGAAGGCCACAGAAGCATCCATTGGTGATATGATACAGGCTGAGCGTATGGCTGGTAAGGCTGAGGGCATTGCTTTTGTCACCGCTCTTCTTTCACAGACATGTATGTTCAAAATGCCTGGAGATGATGAGTTCAGGGCATTGCCGCCAGAAGAATTGCATAAAATGTCTGCTGATGACATGGCGATCTTGGGAAACTCTGTGGCCCCTGCTCAGGAGGGGGCTGGGGGCCAGTAGCAATAGCTTTAACTCGTCATGGCGGTATGTCACTCACTGAGGTAAAAGCTATGCTGCCCAGCGAGTGCCTCTTTTGGCTTGAGACCCTGCTCGAATCCCTACAACGTGAAGCAGATTATTCACAATCGCAGTAAATCACATCTATTATCTCCATGACCGAAAATATGAACATAAGCATGATCATGTCCCTTGTGGACAGGATCAGCGGTCCTATAAAAAAGGTTGTCAATTCGGTCAGTAATGTCGGTGAAGCCACCGATAAGGTTTCCCGTAAGTTCACCCGTTTAAGAAACGAAGTCGATAAGTTTGCACGGCAAGCCAAGCGGCTTGATGGTGTTGGTAAGCCTCTTGCGGCTATCGGCACGGTTGGTGCTGCAGGGCTCGGGCTTGCTGTTAAAGGTGCTACGGATTTTGAGACCGCTATGCTTGGTGTTGCAAAGCAGGTTGAAGGTGCTCGTGACAAGAGTGGAAATTTGACTTCCATATATCACAAGATGTATAGGGAAGTTCAGTTGCTTGGGAGAGAACTTCCCATTCCAACAGAACAAATAGCCGAAATGGTGGCCTCTGCTGCTCGTATGGGGATCGCTCGTGATGAGTTGACAAAATTTGTCCACACAACAGCAATGATGTCTTCGGCTTTTGACTTACCAGGTGATGAACTTGCCGATCAGATGGGCAAAATCGCAAAACTTTTCAATATACCGATCCCGGAGATAGGTAAGCTGGCAGATGTGATAAACTACCTTGACGATAATGCCATTTCGAAAGGTGGTGATATTATCGAGGTTATGAAGAGGATTGGCGGTACTGCTGCATTCGTTAAAATGCCAAAAGATGAGGCCGCTGCTCTTGCATCAACGTTCCTGACGCTTGGCAGCACTGCTCAGGTTGCTTCGACTGCAGCAAATGCTGTGATGCGAGAATTGTCGATTGCAACTATGCAGCCGAAGCGGTTTCAAGCGGGTCTTGCTGAAATAGGGCTTACAGCAAGAAACGTTCAGGATGATATGACAAGAGATGCCACCGGGACAATTTTGAAAGTCCTCGATCTGATAAAGACTCTTCCGGAAGAAAAACGTCTAACCGTTGCTACACAGTTATTTGGAAAAGAGTTTGGCGATGATATTGCGAAACTCTCGGCGGGCGTAAAAGAGTATCGTCGTCAGATAGAGCTTGCAAAAAGTGCTGATGCTGTTGGCAGCATGTCTCGTGAGCATGAAGCAAGATTGAAAACGCTTGGTGCTCAGTGGGGTATTGTGAAAAACCGAATAAGTGAAGTTGCTGTGAATATAGGCACAGTTTTATTTCCTGCGATACACAATGTTCTTGAGGTTTTTGGCGGTATAACGTCACGTTTTGCCGATTTTGCTCGCAGCAATAAATATCTTACTGGCACTCTTGTAGCAGTTACAGCCCTGACGTTGGTAGGCGGCGGATTACTGATGACGATTGCCGCAATCGGTGCAGCGACAGGCCCGTTTCTTACCGGAATGGCGGCAATGACGAAAATTTTCGGGGCAACGGCATTTGGCATTAAAGGAGTTTTAATTGCGCTGCGGGCTGTTTCGCTATTTATGTTTACAAATCCTATCGGGATTGCGATTGCCGCAATTACCGGAATTGCTACCGCGGCGTTTCTGATCTATAAGAATTGGGGGCCGATTACTGCTTTTTTCAAACGGATATGGGCATCGGTCGTTGCCCTTGCCGGCAAGATGCGCGAGGCGGGCGCTAATTTGATAAAGTCGCTTTGGGACGGAATCAAAAGCCTGGCAATGAAGCCGGTTGAGGCGATACAAGGTATTGTTAAGCGAATCCGAAACCATTTGCCTTTCAGTCCCGCGAAAGAAGGACCGCTTCGAGACATCAACCGTATCCGGATTGTTGAAACAATCGCCGATACGATAAGGCCCGACCCCATGGTTAAAGCCATGCGTCATGCAACGGCAGCAACTATGATGGCCGTTGCAACTGTTCCAGGCGGCGTGGCGGTAGGTGGCGAAGCAGGAGCAACAATCAACTACGCACCAGTAATCAATCTTGCCCCAGGGACTCCGGCAGACGTCAGACAGCAAGTCGATCAAGCTCTTGCTAAATCACAAGTGAATTTTGAGCGGATGTTCGATCAGATGATGCAGCAGAAGCAGCGGAGGGCTTACTGATGTATATAATGCTCGGTGATGTTGGTTATGCACGCCTTGAAAGTCCTACCACATATGAGATCGAGAAAAAAGCGGACTATGCAGAAATGCATGTCACGGAAGGAAAGCCCCTCCTGCAGTATATGGGGCAGGGGCTTGATAAGCTTGATCTAAATTTTTCCTTTCATGTCAGCGTCACCGATCCGCACGCAGCATGGACAAAACTTGTTGACATGATAAACGCTCATAAGGCGTTTCCCGTCACGATGGGTAACGGACAGGTGGTGGGTAAGTTTGTTATCTCCGGGCTGAAAAGAACAACAGCGGTAACAGCAGAAGACGGAACCTTGAAGGCGATATACTGTAAGGTGACGTTGAACGAATGGGCCGAGCCCGATCCGCTTGAAAGAAGGATGGCACAAAAAAAGAGCGAAGCGAAAGCCGTAAGCGGAGCAAATCAGCAAAAGCCGAACTCGAAAATAGTGGTGATACCGGTTAAAACGCACACCGGTGATTTTTATGCAGTCGATAAAAAATCAATCGTGAGGCAATGAAAGTCATTGAGCACATCACGAAAGATGGTGACCGCTGGGATTTGCTTGCATGGGAGTATTACGGCGATCCGACAGCATATGAAAATATCATTGTTGCCAACCCGGATGTAACGATGGATGCGGTTTTACCTTCCGGAATAAAGCTGCTTATCCCGGTACAACAAAAAGCTGAAAACGAAGCAACGGAAAGCCTGCCGCCATGGAAAAGGTAATCGTAAGGCAACCGGGCTGGGTACTCGAGTACGAGGGCAAGGATATAACGAAAGATGTCTCTCCTTATATCCTGAATATTACGTATAGCGATATCCTGAAAGGCGAGGCCGATAATCTGGACATAAGTCTGGAAGATCGGAACCACCAATGGAAAAACGGTTGGTGGCCTCAGAAGGGTGATAAAGTGAGATTGGCTATCGGCTACAAAACCGAGGCGCTTGTAAACTGTGGAGTCTTCCAGGTCGATGAAGTCGAACTCAGCGGTCCACCGGACACAGTAAATCTCCGGGCTTTGTCTGCCGGTGTGAAAGAAGCATTGCGTACTCAGAACACGGCTGCTTATGAAAACAAGACGCTACAGGAAATTGCAGAAGAAATTGCCGGAAAACACGGACTGACTTTGACCGGGAAAGTATCTGAAGAAAAAGCGAAGCGAAGACCGAAGAGAATCACACAAAGGAATGAGCGTGATTTGACGTTTCTCCGTCGATTGGGTGAGGCTGAAGGAGTGATTTTCACCGTCAAAGACGAGCAGCTTGTTTGGCATGATATATTCCTGCTCGATATCGCCGGTATCATGATGACAATCAAGCGCTTGTCGACGTCATCTTACTGGTTCCGGTCAAAAACGGATCTCATTTACAAAGCATGTGAGGTTCAGTATCATGATCCGCAAACGAAAAAAGTTATTACCCACATACAACAAGCCGAAGGTGTGACTACGGGTGACACTTTGAAGCTTTATGACAGATGCGAGAGCAAAGCGGATGCAATCGTTAAAGCGAAAGCGGCATTGAGAAACAGGAACGGATCGCAGGTTGAAGGATCAGTTTCTATGCCGGGAATTCCACATTTGGCTGCTGGTGGTAATATCGTGATGGTTGGTTTCGGTGTGCTTGACGGTACGTATCAGGTTGTCAAGGCGCGGCACTCGATGACACGAGGCGGTGGGTATACAACCGACATCGATATACAAACAACAACCGCAAATAACAAGAATCTGCAAGCATGAAGATAGGGCTCGTTATCGCGACCGATGCGAAACAGTGTAGGGTTCGGGTAAAATTTCCTGACCGTGACGGAATTGTTTCATACTGGTTGCCTGTCATGCAGAAAAAAACACTGAAGGATAAGGTATACTGGATGCCGGACATTCAAGAACATGTTGTCTGCTTGATGGATGAACACGACGAGTTCGGGGTAGTGATCGGAGCCATATATAGCGATGCCGATATACCACCGGTAAACAGCCAGGATAAATATCACGTCGTCTTCGATGACGGTACAGCTATCGAGTACGACCGGTCAGAGCACAAGCTGACGGCAACCGTGCAGGGAGATATTGAGGCGACGGCCACCGGTACAATCAATGTTGAGGCAGGCGGAGATATAACAATAACCAGCGGGACACACATTCAGATGACGGCCCCGCGCATTGATATGAACTGATGCCTGGCGTATCGAGGGTTGGAGTAGACACAGCAGGAGGAACTATTATCGAAGCACTAGCCCCGAGTGTTTTTATTAACAATGCGAACGCTGTTGTCCTTGGATGTGCTGTACAGGGGCATGGCCCGGCCCCGCATGGCGCACCGGTCATGGCTGAAAGCAGTTCAACGGTTTTTGCTGAGGGTATCGGCGTTTGTCGGCAAGGTGATAAGGCGTCATGTGGTCACCCCGCGACTGGTTCCGGTGACGTGTTTGCCGACGGTTAATTTCCCAACAGGAAAAAAAACAGGTTTTGTCATAAGATGCAGGTATGGCAAAACTGATCCACGACATAACCGCAACTGACTGGAGTCCCAGACTTGGCGAAATCGGGGAGATTGTCGAGGATTTGAACGACATCCATCAGTGCATCAGTGTTATTCTCAACACGTCGAAAGGAAGCCGAACACATGAACCCCTGTTCGGTACAGATTTGTGGAAATATATCGATTACCCTGTCAACGAGGCAATCTCGAACATTATACGTGAAGCTGTCGACGCAATCAATATCTGGGAAACACGGATTAAGGTTGTCAAGGTTGTGCCGGTGATAGAGGGAGCACATGTAACATTGCAAATCGAATGGACGTTGAGCGAAAGCGATACTGTCTATCAAACCGAGGTTGTCGTCTATGGCACTGCCTGAACCATCCTTTATAACTCGCGACCCGAAAGCGATTACCAGTGAGATGGTCGCCAATTATGAGGCCACGACAGGGAAAGTGCTGCAACCGGCGCAGGTTGAACGTCTTCTTATTGATTTGGTTTCGTACCGTGAAAGCCTGATCCGGATCGGAATACAAGAAGCGGCGAAACAGTGCTTGGTTGAATATGCCGTATATCCGATGCTCGACTATCTTGGCGAGCTTGTCGGGGTAACGAGGTTGGCGGCTCAGGCGTCAGCCTGCGAAATTCGTTTTCATCTTACCGGAGTGAAGCTGTTCAATGTTGTTGTTCCGGCAGGAACTCGTGTTGAGTCAGGAGGTGGGGGTGTAGTTTTCGAGACGAGGAACAATCTCGTTATCGAAGCCGGCGAAACATACGGTGATGTATCGGCCGTATGTCAAACAATAGGGGTTCTTGGGAATGGTTACGAGGTCGGTGTTGTAAACAGCTTGCTCGATGTTGTCGAGCATATCGAGAGCGTCTCGAATATCACACCAAGCAGCGGTGGCAGCGATCAGGAAACTGACAATGCGATGAGGACGAGGGTTAAGTTGGCCCCTGAACAGTTTACGAATGCGGGCAGTTATGGCGCTTATCGGTATCACGCCGTATCTGCTCATCAGGACATAGTTGACGTAGCAGTTGTGTCGCCAACCCCTGGGACGGTCAATATTTATCCACTCACAAAAACAGGGAATCCAACGCAAGCGATACTTGACGCAGTGGAAAAAACAACTGCAGCAGAAACCGTTCGCCCGCTGTGTGATGCCGTTCAGGTGTTGTCTCCAACCAGTAAAGATTTTGCTTTATCAGTTCAGGTTGAGCTGTTCACATGGGCCGATGGCGCAGCGGTGAAGCCGAATATTGAGACTCAGTTGATGGAGTATGTTACTGAGCTTCGGGCGATGCTTGGGCGTGATGTTGTAGAGACACAGATTATCGCGGTCGTAAATGGGGTTTATGGTGTCTACAAGACAACACTTGTAACACCAGGCGAGGATGTTGTCAACGCGGAAAATGAGTGGTCGAACTGTACAGACATCATAGTAACCATAACCGGGTATAACGATGGCTGATAACAGATTGGTCCCAGGGGGTATAAAAGATATAAGCAACGATGCGTTCAATGAGTTGATCGACCGTATAGGACAAATCGATCTTACCCCGTTACTGGTATACATGATCGATAATGTTGATGCCTCCGCTTTACCGCATTTGATAGAGCAGTTTCACGTTGCTGGTAACGAGGGTGGTCGGCTTGCTGAGAATGAGACGCTGAAACGTGCGCTTTTAAAGCGGGCGATTGATATACACCGCATGAAGGGGACTCCTGCAGGGCTCCGGCAGGCACTCACGGAAATCGGATTTGGCGGTAAAGAGACTTCGTATTTGAGGGATCGGTTATACCGGGGCATCTACGATAGACAAGAGCGTCAGGTTTACAGCAAGGAAGAAGAGAACCTGACGATTATCGAGCGATCGGGTGATATTCGCTATGACGGTGACGTGAAGTATGACGGTATTTACAATTACTCCACCATTGGAGGATGGGCTGAGTACACACTTGTTGTACTGCGGCCAATTACAAATGATCAAGCGGCATTGATTCAAGCGTTTTGCCGAGAATTTGCTCCGGCTCGATGCCATTTACGGGCTATCAAGTGGATTCGGGTGGTATTACGGTACAATGCCGTGGCGGATTATGACGCAATATATAACCATGGGACAACATAATTATGGCCAATATTTTACCTGTATGCTCATTTGACGATGTTTATCAAATAGAAACAACCGATCCGGTTCTTGGTGGACCCGGCGGTATCTCAAACCGCCAGTCACAACAGCTTGCAAACCGGGATGAATGGCTAAAAAAGCAAATCGAGAATATTCAGAATGATCCTGTTTTGTCTGCTCTGGCAACGCTTATTGTCGATGTTGCGGATAAAATGATTTACTCGACAGGCGAAAACACTTTCGCCTTGTCGACAATAACAGCTTTCGCGCGTACTTTGCTTGACGATACCAATGCATCAGCGGCACTTTCGACGCTTGGGGTCTCCGGGTTTATCAAGACGTTACTGGATGATGTCGATGCAGAAACAGCACGCGGTACGCTAGGCGTTGATGTAGCAATATATAATGCGATTGCTGAAATCGCGGCAGTGCGTCTTACGGGCAATCAGACGATAGATGGAGTCAAGACGTTTAATAGTTCGCCGGTTGTGCCTGATGGGAGTACAGCTGGTCAGCCGGTGCATTATGGCCAGTTCCAGGCATTGATGAATAGCAATGGTTACCAGCAGCTTCCAGGTGGATTAATTATTCAGTGGGGATCTGTTGCTATCATCGGGGGAGGATCCACAACATCAAACGCAACGTTTCCAATTACTTTTCCGGCTGCGTGCTTGCACGTTTTTCCGACGATTTATGGAGATCAACAGTCCGCTGAAGACACAATTACAACGCACAGTAAAACGTCGTCTGGAGTGACCTTTACATCCATAGTAACGGGGGTATCAAAGACTGCTGTGTATTTGGCCATAGGATATTAAACAAGAGGATCATGTTTTACTCAGCAACAACAAACGGCTTTTATAGCAACGAAATTCATGGGCAGGAGATCCCGGAAGATGCCGTTGAAATTACAAAAGAGCAATATATCGCATTGATCGATGGGCAGGCCTCCGGGAAAAGGATCACGTCAGACGAAGACGGCCAGCCTGTTCTTGCTGTCCCTGATACTGTTATCACTATTCCGACAAAAATCACTATGCGTCAGTGTCGGTTGCAGCTTCTTGCCGACGATGTCCTCGACCAGGTCGAAACCGCAATAGCAGAAATGGACCAAGCAGCGAGGATTGAATGGGAATGCGGTACGGTTGTTGATCGTGCAAATCCATTAATCCCCGCGCTTATGACTGTGCTTGATTGGGATGATGATCGAGCTGATCAGTTTTACACAGATGCAGCGGAGAGGTAAGCATGTCAATAAGATGGGGAAACCACGAGTATTTCGAACTGATCGAGTTAACGGGCGAAAAATATTTGCTCGTAGATGATGGATCAGAAACGTATGTGGTGAAAATAGAAAATCTTTTCTCTCAAGGTCCACAAGGACCACAAGGAGAAACTGGAGCCCAAGGCGAACAAGGAGAGCAAGGACCGCAAGGACCACAGGGACCACAGGGAGATACCGGCCCAACAGGAGCTACTGGCTCGCAAGGTGAAACCGGTCCCGAAGGCCCAGCAGGGCCAGCAGGGCCACAGGGTGCAACGGGGCCCGAAGGACCAGCGGGAAATACAGGTCAGAGTATTTATGCAATTATATGCGATCAAAAAACATCCGGGACACAAGGCGGCTCTGCTAACTCTGGGGCAGACAGAATAAGAGACTTGAACACCATAATTACTGATCCAAACGGCATAGTCTCAATATCAAATAACCGTTTTACCCTTGGAGCAGGGACGTACCAAATTAAGGCGAGCGCCCCCGCATATAAATGTGGAGATCATCAATGCTTTCTCTACAATTATTCTGATTCGGCAGAGGTGCAAAGAGGTACGTCTGAACACAGCAGTAATTATGTCTCAAATCGAAGTTTCTTGTCAGCAAGAGTAACGATAGCGGCAAGTAAAGCTTTTGAAATAAGGCATAGAGTCGATGTCGACATTTTTAACTCAGGCTTTGGGCGCGCTGGTGGTTACGGCAATGAGATTTATACAATAGTTGAAATATATATGGAGTCGTAATGCTAAACATCGACATAAACATTGCTATTGATAGACTTGGTTTAAACAGAAACAGGTATATGCTATCGTCATCTGTCCCTCCTCATGTAATTGTTGAGTGGGACAAGGAAAATCCAGATCCGCAACCTTCGGTAGAAGATCTGCAGGTTGCATGGGAAGCCTATAATGCACAGCAAATCGTTCCAGAAAAGATTGACATGCGACGCGCCAGGCTCGCTCTCCTACATGCAGAGTTACTGGACACAGTGGAGGCTACGATTGCAAGCATGACCGGCACGGAAGGCAAGGCTGCCCGGATCGAGTGGGAATATGCGACGACGATCAAGAGAAATCATCCGCTTGTTCAGCAACTGGAATCTGCTCTTTCCTTGACAGAGGAGCAGCTGGACCAGCTTTTTATCGATGCGAACAACTTGGAATAAGCTATGAGCCCTCATAATCAAGTGCCGATTTTCGCGCAGAACGTATTAACTGGCCTGATAGCTAGCGGCACAGCCGTGAGTGCTACAATAGGAGGCTGGGTTGTCGGTGCGCTTGAGTTAGTGCCGGGGTACATATCGAATGCAGTAACAATTATAGCTGCAATTGCGGGTATTTATGTGAGCATTCGGACAGGCTTGATGTTGCGGCAGCGGGAA
The DNA here is from genome assembly GCA_028277225.1 of Chlorobium sp. Taxonomy (GTDB): domain Bacteria; phylum Bacteroidota; class Chlorobiia; order Chlorobiales; family Chlorobiaceae; genus Prosthecochloris. Next base: position 14,213 of record JANQHB010000037.1, on the reverse strand, counting down.
AAAACACTCTCTGCAGATGAACGTTTAAAAAACGCTGAGGCGCACCGCATAGAAATAGAGAACGCGAATAAGATATTCACAATCGAAATAGAACCGGAGGGCAGTGATGGCTGATTTTAAGAGCGCATATATCGAAACAATGGGTGACGAGGGTGGTTTCAAACTGCATAATGTGAGAGGTGATTCCGGAGGGGAAACCTTTGCAGGGATCGCGAAAAATTATCACCCGGATTGGCCGGGTTGGGCTTTGATCTATGCGGGGAAAGGAGATTCTGTCGAATGCCGGGAGATGGTTCGGGATTTCTACAAGGTGAAATTCTGGGATGCGTTTCGCGGTGATGAGATCAAACACCAGGCGATCGCCGATACCATATTCAATTTCGGCATGAATTCTTCTGTTGCCAACAGTGTCCGGTATGCTCAATTTTGCCTCGATTGCATGCCCGATGGCGATCTTGGACCCATTACTTTGGGGGTCATCAACAAGCTTTCAGAGCTGGAAGTGGAGTTGTTTGTCAGCCAACATACGCTGATGAGAATCGGCCACAGGCTGAAACGGATCACACAGAGACGCGATCAGGTGAAGTTCATCCGTGGATGGGTGAAACGGGATCTGGAAGAAGTGTCGAGATTCATCAATGTCAATCAATATTTCGGAGTGCGATAATGGGATTTAATCTCAAAAAGATCATCGGGACTGCTGCTCCTGCCCTGGCAACGGCACTCGGCGGGCCGCTGGCTGGAAGCGCCGTCAAGTTCTTGTCGGGCAAAATCCTCGGTAAAGACGAGGGAACTGAAGACGAACTCATAAAAGCCATTGAGGGGTGGACGCCGGAACAACGCCTGCAGCTGAAATCGATCGACAACGAGTACAACCTCAAGATGAGACAGCAGGGTATAGACGTTTTCGAGATTGAAACCAGAGAAAAGCAAAGTGCAAGGCAAATGGCTGTGTCTACGAATAACCTCTGGCCACAGATCATTCTTGCAATAGGCTACAACGTAGGCTTCTTTGTAATCTTGGGCATGCTCATTGCAAATCTCGGAGGCGCAATCAATATTGCTTCAGGAATTAAAGAAGCGCTCATTCTCCTGCTTGGGGTCATGGCCGGCGAACTAAAGAACATCAACGCCTTCTGGGTTGGATCGAGCTACGGGAGTACAGCCAAGACTTTTCAAGGCTTTGCAGAGAAGCTGCAGCAGAGGGTATAAAAGCTGATTTGTGAGCAAATCCCGTTGCTTTTTGTACCGTTTTTGTATCGCGGAAGGGAATGTTGTTTTTTAAAGCTAAATAATATAAATGTTTAGCCTACTCTCCGTCGTAATCCGCCCAGTTGTTCGGCGTTTCGTACCAGCGGAGGTTTTTGAGGGTGACGTTTTCGGGGAGGTGGGGATTGATCTGGTTGTAGGCCCACTTTGCGAGGCTTTCAGCGGTCGGGGGTTCGTCGGTGATGACGACTCTCTTGTTGCGTTTGAGGATGAATTCGAGGTCTTCGTGGTCGTTTTTCCAGACGGCGAATCCGTGGTCGAGCTGGTCGTGGATCTGCTCCATCATGATGTCGTTGAGGAACTTGAAATCCATCACCATGCCTTCCTCCGGGTCGCCTTCCCGGTCGATAATCTTTCCCTCGACAGTTGCAACAATCGTGCCCCTGTGGCCGTGAAGCTGGTTGCAGAAGGAAAAGCTGTTCGGCAGCGTGTGGCCGTAATCGATCTCTATTTTCCTCGAAATGATCATTGTCTGTAAAACCTCATGTCGTAATGTGCCCGGAAGTGGGTAAGTGTACGGAAAAAAAAGAAGATTGTAAAATGATAGGTAATAGGTAATTGGTAATAGGTAATGGGGGAGACCGGAGGCGGATTTTGGATGAGGCGAAACGAAGTGAGCTGCTTCCGTCCAATTACCTGCTACCCATTATCTATTACCTGTGAAGGCCAAAGCCGAACAAATTGCCTGTTCGTGGGATTATGTGTATTGTGGTGAAAGATCAACCGAAGGCATTTTTTCCCTCGATGGCGGCGGATTCCCGGTTGCATGAAACTTTCTGCAGTTAAATGCTTTTATTGTGGGTGAAGTAACTGTTACCACAAGAAAGGCCGGGCTGTATGCCCGTGATATGGAACTGTACATGAAACATGGGGTCGATCCATCTATTTCGCCATCTGCTGAGACGGCAGAAAACAGCCGCGCCGGAACTGCCATGAACGCTGATGAACTATGGCAGGTGATCCGCAGGGAGGTCATGCGCGAACGTGAGCGTGAGGTGTGCATGAAGAATTTTCTGGACCAGCACATTCTCGGCTTCAACGATTTTGCCTCGGCCCTGGCCATGCTGCTTTCGGTCAAACTTGCATCGAAGCACTTTCCTCCGCAGGTTCTCCAGGAGCTTTTCGACGACTTTTACAAAAAGAGCCCAGAGGCAGTCGATATTGCGGTCTTCGATCTTGCGGCAACGCTCGAAAGGGACCCGGCGGCGGTCAACTATTTCGAGATCATGCTGTTTCTCAAGGGCTTCCAGGCTCTGCAGGCACATCGTCTGTCCCACTGGCTCTGGAACAACGGGCGAAAGTCCATGGCCTATCTTCTGCAGAACAGGATGTCGGAGGTTTTTGCTGTCGATATTCACCCTGCAGCCAGGATCGGCAAGGGTATCATGTTCGATCACGCTACAAGCCTTGTGATCGGTGAAACCGCCGTGGTCGAGGACAATGTTTCCATACTGCACGAGGTAACGCTTGGCGGTACCGGCAAAGATACCGGCGACCGTCATCCCAAGGTGAGAAAATCCGTCATGATCGGGGCCGGCGCCAAGATTCTCGGTAACGTCGAGATCGGTGAGGGCTCTAAAGTGGGTGCCGGGAGTGTCGTGCTCGACAACGTTCCGCCGCACTATACTGTTGCGGGCGTTCCCGCGCATATTGTTGGCAGGACCGGGGTAGCCGAACCTTCACTCGAAATGAATCAGCGTCTCAGGGAAGAGGAAAACGAAGACTGATGTTTTTTGCTGTTACCGTTTGAACCGCTTTGCGATTTCCTCTCTGTAGGCATCCAGCCTTTCCAGAATTTCCTGCATATGGTCGCCACCTGTTTTCTTCAGGAGGGCGTTTGCAAGCACCGGTGCGACGACTGCTTCGGCAATGACGCTGCACGCGGGGACGGCGCAGGTGTCGCTGCGCTCGATATGGGACAAATGGGCGTCCATCGAGACGATGTCGAAGGAGTGCAACGGTGACATCAGCGTCGCTATCGGTTTCATTGCCGCCCTCAAATGGATCACCGAACCGTTTGACATGCTTCCTTCAAGGCCTCCTGCGCGGTTTGTTTTCCTTTCAGGTCCTCCGCTGCTGCCGGGGTAGAGTTCATCATGGACACGGGACCCCGGTGTGCGTGCGTTCTGGAATGCGGTTCCGATTTCAACGCCCTTGACGGCCTGGATCGAGATCAATGCGGCGGCAAGTTCCGCATCGAGCCTGCGGTCGTGCTGTACGTAGGAGCCGAGGCCCATCGGAACGCCGGTGATAAAGAGTTCTATGATGCCGCCAAGGGTGTCTCCCTCGTTTTTTGCCTTGTCAATGGCGGCGACGGCGTTGTCTTCATCAGGTTTTTCGAGCATGCGTACACACGATATATCAGCGGTTTTTCTGAGCGAATCCGCTCCTTCAGCAATCAGTCCGGCAAGCTTTGCTGATGGTTCTTCTTCACCGGCGGGACCGATGGCGGAAACGTAACTGCCGATCTGTATGCCGGCGGACCGGAGAAACACTCTTGCGAGCGAACATGCGGCGACGCGGGCAGCGGTTTCCCTGGCGGAAGCTCGTTCGATAACCGGCCGGATGTCCTCGAACCCGTACTTGATCATGCCGAAGAGGTCGGCATGGCCCGGCCGTGGAATGTTGATTGCAGGGATCTCTTCTTCCGGCTGTTCGAACTGGGCCATTTTTGTTGTCCAGTTTTTCCAGTCCCGGTTTTGTATCTGGAGGGATACAGGTGAACCGATGGTTTTGCCGAAACGAATTCCCGAGAGGACCGTCGCCTCGTCGGTTTCGATTTTCATACGGCCTCCTCTGCCGTATCCCTGCTGTCGACGGGCCAGTTCGCTGTTGATGTCTTCAGACGTGACGGCAAGGCCTGCAGGAAGACCTTCGATGATTGCCGAGAGTGCCGGTCCGTGCGATTCTCCTGCTGTAAAATATCTGATCATGGTTCCTCATCCGGCCGCTTGACCGGTTCAAAACGGTTAGGGTGGTGCGGCGGATCAGGAAAGCTTTTTCGCTGCTTCCTTGGCGTAGTAAGTGAAGATCAGATCGGCACCGGCGCGTTTCATGGCGACCAGCGATTCCATCATGACCCTGTCACCGTCGATCCAGCCTTTTTCAGCACCAGCCATGACCATCGAGTATTCACCCGATACATGGTAGACGGCAACCGGCACATCGAAGCGTTCCTTGGTACGGTAAACGATGTCAAGATAGGCAAGGCCGGGCTTGATCATCACGATATCTGCACCTTCCATGATGTCGAGTTCGATTTCCTTCATTCCCTCGTCGGAGTTTGCCGGGTCCATCTGGTAGGTGGATTTGTCGCCGAACTGCGGAGCGGAATGAAGCGCATCGCGGAACGGTCCGTAAAAACTCGAGGAGTACTTTGCTGCATAGGAAAGAATGCCGACGTCGGAGTGTCCTTCATCGTCGAGCGCCTCGCGGATGGCTCCGATGCGGCCGTCCATCATATCGCTCGGCGAAACCATGTCGGCCCCTGCTTTTGCGTGCGATATCGACATTTTGCAGAGGACTTCGACCGTTTCGTCGTTCAGGATGATGCCGTCCTTGACCAGACCGTCGTGGCCGAACGGTGTGAACGGATCGAGCGCGACATCGGTCATGATGTAAAGGTCGGGCACGGCTTCCTTGATGGCGCGGATTGCACGCTGGATGATGCCGTCGTCATTATATGCTTCGCGGCCGTCTTCTGTTTTCTGTTCCGGTATGCCGAACAGATCGATTGACTGAATACCCAGGTCCCAGAGTTCCCTGCATTCTTTGACGGCATTGTCAATGGAGAAACGGAAGCTGTTGGGCATCGAGGGGACTTCTTCAATGACATCGGTGCCCGGGCAGACGAACAGAGGGAAAACAAGGTCGTTTTTCGAGAGCGAATGTTCACGTACCAGGTTTCGTATGGCCGGAGTTCTGCGAAGTCTTCTGGGCCGGTGGGTGATATTCAAGAGATCTGTCTGGCTCATTGTTCTGGACTGGTTTGGTTTTCCGAAAAGCCAAAAATACGAAAAACACTCAACTTCGGGAAGGTTTGAGGGTAAAAAATGCCGGGGTGATAGACGGCAATCAGGCTGGTGCCATATTTTTCATGTTTTTTTCTATGCGGGAGTAATGCTCTAATGCATTGTGACTTGATGTGGTTTTATTATTTTATCGTTGATTGAGTTGTACCCTTTTACCCCCACTCCCAAAGTACATTTGGTTTATGATATATAGAGTTATGACGCAATGTCACAAGGTTGCCGTTGAAAATGACGCAATGGATCGGGGTATTGCGTATATCTTGCGGAATTTTGCATACAGCATGATGACAGGTGCCTGTTTCATAAAGCTTGCAAGAGGTACGCTGTGAATATTGGTCAGTTTATTCAGTCATCGTTTCAGCGGGGGACGCAGTTCTCGAAATTCAACCTTCGCGCGGCCGCTTTTCTGGGGGCACCGGCCCACCTGGCATTTTTTGTCGCCTACCGCTATTTTTTCAATATGGAATACGACAGCCTCGTCCTGCGACTCGTTGCGGTGGCTCTTTGTCTCGGCTGTCTGTTCAAGGTGAAGAATCCTGATTTTCTTGGGAAGTATTTCCCGGTGTACTGGCACACCATGCTTATTTTCGTACTGCCGTTTATTCTTACCCTGATGATCCTGAAAAACAATTTTCACGAGGCATGGCTGTACTGGGAAGTATTCATGATTTTTGTCCTGATTGCCTTTGTGCCCAATCTCCTGACCTTTCTTTTCGATCTGTTCATTGGAGTGATCCTGGCGATCATGTTTTTCTACCTGACACCTCCGGCTATTGTGCTCGATCCGCAGTTCGAGATAGCTCCGTACATTCTTCTGGTTTTCTTTTCCATCGTTGCCGGTTATGTCTTCAGTTACAGCAACAGGAAGGGGATTGTTGCGCAGGAGAAAAACACGGCTCTCCAGGCCCTCGCCGGAAGCATTGCGCATGAGATGCGCAACCCTCTCGGACAGGTCAAACTGAGTTTTGAGAGCATTCTCGAAGAGCTGCCGGTACACCATGCACACAAGTTGTATGAGCTGATTTCCGCCAGGGGACTGGACAACATCTACCTGAGGGTTGCTCAGGGCCAGATGGCCGTTACAAGGGGAGGGCAGGTTATCGACATGATCCTCGACGAGGTGAAAGACAAGCCGATCGACATAAGTGGCGTTACCTATCTTTCCGCTGAAGGTATCACCAGGAAAGCCATCGATGAGTATGGTTATGAGTCCGATGTCGAACGGCAGAAACTTACTTTCGAGTGCAGGGAGGATTTTCTCATCAAGGCTGATGAGACCCGCTATGTCTTTGTCCTCTTCAATCTGATCATGAACGCGTTCTATTTCATGAAGAACTATCCCGATGCCCGTATTTCCGTTCGACTTAAAAAAGATACTTTCGGTCACAGGGTGTATGTAAAAGATACCGGGCCGGGTATTCCCCCTGAAAATATCAACAAGCTCTTCAATCCATTTTTCACATCGGGCAAAAAAGGCGGCACGGGACTTGGTCTTGCATACTGCAAAAGAGTGATGAAAGCGTTTGGCGGAGATATTTCCTGTCGTTCGGAACAGGGAAAGTACACGGAGTTTGTTCTTGATTTTCCTGTTGTCGGGGCTGAAGAGCTTGAAGAATTTCGCCAATCCATGGTTCAGCGCTATAATCCTCTTTTCAAGGGTAAGCGTATACTGCTGGTCGACGATGAAGTGCCCGACAGGGAGCCGGTAAAAGAGTTCCTTTCCCGGTTCGATGTTGCTGTGGACGAAGCCGGGGATGGTCAGGAGGCGATCACGAAGGTATCGAGTGGCCACTATGACGTCATTCTGATGAATCTGAGCATGCCAACCATGAACGGATATGAGGCGACCGAGGCAATCCGGTCCGGAAAGGCCGGCCAGAATGCGAAGATGGTGCCGATCATCGGTCATACAGCGGTTCCCACCTACATCGCCCGCGGCAAGACCAGAAAAGCCGGTATGCAGGCATTCCTGTCGAAACCGTTTGCCGAGACGGAGCTGATCACGCTTCTTGCAAGGATTTTCAACGGTGACTGCTATATCGAGGGTAAAACCCTGAACGGGGTCAACGTCATGCTCGTCGATGATTCATCGTTCAACCGGCAGATTATCAGAAGCGTCCTTGAAAAGTTCGACATCGGTATTGTCGAAGCGGCAAGCGGGAAAAAAGCAATCGAGCTGCTGCCTCACTCCGGCTGTCATCTTATTCTCATGGATATTCAGATGCCGGAACTTGACGGTATTGAAACAACTCGCCTTATCAGAAGCAACGATTTTGAGAGGGATAGCGAAATCGCCATTATCGGGCTCAGCGGTGAATCATCAGATCATGATGTGAAAAACGCTCTCGATGCAGGCATGAATGATTATATCCTCAAGCCGGTCGATACCGCGTTGCTGGTCAGCAAGATCGAAAAGTACACCAGATCCTGACTTTTTTTCGCCTCTTCTGATCGGAAACCCTTATTCATGCTGGCCTGAACCATGCAATCAGCAGCCCTCGACCGGTTTCCGTTTTTCTTCCTGTTCATCGTTATAGCTGTGGATGAATACCGGAGAAGATATGCTTGCCAGGTAGACGTTCATGCTCCCGGTTTAAGAGCGTTTGCAGCATTCAGTACACCTGAACGCAGAGTGATACGTGAGATTAAATGTGTGTGTAATTGTTAAGTGAAAGAAAATAACGTTATAATTACGTATGCGCGTACATTATGATTTTGTTTTTTGGCGTAATTTGTGTCGTTAAGTATTTGGTTTATACGTAAAACATCTTTTGGAGGGGAGTAATGTTTATTCAAGAAGCATCACCGCAGATTCAGAGTTTGATCAGGGAGCCTTTACTGATAGATGTTGCCGGACAGGGAGCTCTTTCGAGGAGCAAGCTGAAAAGTGGATTCGGTAATGATTTCATATGTTTCGAGCCGGGAGCGAAAAACTACACGTTGTATTTTGAGAACGACACGTTGCCGGAGAATCATTCTGCCAGAAATACAGTCAGGGTCAGTTCTCTCAATGAAGCAATTCTGTTTTTCGGGCTTCTGGGAGATATGTGCGAAATGTATTTTTCCCCCGAATACCGTTCAGTTCCTGATGAACGTCTGAATAAACTGGGGGAAATCAAACCTGCAGTTGCTTCCGCCATGTTGAACGAAGCGGATGATAAATTGTTGTCTTCATTACTTCGAAAACTTCCGCTCGATATCCCGGGGCTTTTGAAAAGTCCATTGGCTGTAAAGGATGATGATGATCTTCCTGATGCCATCAACACTGAGTTTATTCACAAGAAAAAAGCTGCGAATGCGTTGTTGTCCAAGCCGTATTTCGAAGGCAGGCTCGTGTACTACAATATGTTGATGCATTCCGAAGAACTCAGGTTCGATCACAGTTCGGATCACGTTCAGGGCATGCTGTTACTTGAAACAATGAGGCAGGCCGGGCTTGCTACCACGCATCTTTTAGGTAATCTTCCGGATGATGGTGCTATGACCCTTATGTCTTACTGCACGAATTTCTATAACTACATAGAGCATGACATTCCGGTGATCGTAAGGGCATTCACTTCCTATACGATCCCTGAAACACAAAAAGACAAGGAGGGATTCGTCGTCTGCCAGGTCTTTCAGTGGGGAAAACTGTGCGCCGAATCCACTCTTGGTGCAGTAGCATTCCTGGGCAGGGACCGTTACCGCAGACACCGTTCGATCAGTAAAAAACTGTCGGAAAGAAACAGAAAACAGTTTGCATCACGAGTCGGCGCATGGGGATGAATGATGCATCGATATCGAAAGCTGCCGTCATAGGAGGAGGCGTATCGGGTATAGCGGCAGCATATTACCTTCAGAAAAATGGTGTGCCGGTTGATTTGTACGAGTCATTGCCCGGTATAGGGGGTCGCATCGGCAGTGATTACATGAATGGCAGGCCTCTGGATTACGGTGGAAAAAATATCGGTCTCAAGTATGAAAGGTTCCGGGAGTTTGTTAAAGATCTTGGGGGCCTTGATTTCGAGTATTTCGGATTCAACACATCCCAGGTGATCAATGGCCGGGTGTCGGCGTTCACCAAGGAAAATGAACGTCTCTATAACATTCTGCGAGTCCTTTCCCTTGCGGGATTGACTGGCTCGATAAAGCTTGTGCCATTGCTGAATGCGGTGCGCCGGGATCCTTCCCTGGGTTTTCTCAATACCCCCTATTTCAATGCAATTGCCGATCGTTACGACCAACGTTCCCTGGCGTCTTTTGTGCCTGACAAGTGTGCAAAATACCTGTTACGTCCTGTAACGGTTCGTATGAACGGTGCTGAACCGGGAGAGTGCTTTCCTGGTAATTTCGGCTCGAACATAGCTCTTCTTCTGGACAGTTACGAGCAGCTCAGAGAGGGGATGCAGGTAATGCTTGACCGGTTCAGGCTTTTTTCATCTTCCGTTACATTTCTCACCGGACACCACGTCAGCAAAGTTGAAGCGGCAGAAGACGTGACAAGAGTGTTCTACACCGATGGCAGTGATCGTCTGTCCTCCGGGTACAAGGTTGTTATCGTTACGCTTCCTGCTATACAGGCTTCGGGATTGTTCAGGGAAAGTTTGCCGGATGTTGCATCGTTGCTTGCAAGTGTGCTGTACAATCCAGTGGCTGTTGCATTGGTTGCCTATCATGAAAATGTGTTTACCGATATGCAGAGGGCCATGGTTTTTGACCAGACCTCTCCTCTGAGCAATGCAGGAGCTTACGGGGTAGGGGATCTCGATCTTGTCAGATATACATTCAGTGGCAAGGCCGCCCGAAAAGTGGTGACGGATACAGCAGATCCGAAAGAGGTTGTGGCTCTCGGCGAGAAAATTATCGAACCGTACTTTCATATCAGGAAGAACAGGCGAAGGGAGTATATCTATAAATACATTTCACCCGGTTTATGCGCATATTCACCATTTCATCACCGTCTGCTCGAAAGACTCGATGAGTATTCCGGAAAATACAGTGGCCTGTATTTCACGGGAGATTATCGCCGGGGAGCCTCGCTTGAAGCCTGTTTCCGGGCCTCTGCCGAGACGGTGAATTGTGCAATGAAAAGGTGTTTCAGATGAGTGTTCTTGCCTACATCAAGCACTGTTTCCGGGAAGGCACAAGAATATCGAGGTTCAATATTCTCAGTGCTGCATTGCTCGGTGCTCCTGCGCACATGATGTACTATTTTCTGTTCAAATATGTTTTTCATCTGCCCTATGAAAGTCTCTGGCTGAGGATAACCGCATCCTCTCTTTCGTTTTTTTCCTTTTTTCTCGGTAGCAGCGAGCGGCCTTTTATAAAGAAAATTTTTCCATTCTACTGGCATTTTTCAATCATTTTCGTTCTGCCGTTTATTTTTACGGTCTACCTGCTGAAAAATGATTTTCATGAACTCTGGCTGTATTGGGAGATCTTCATGATTTTCATTCTCATAACATTTGTCCCCAACTGGCTCATGTTTCTGTTTGACCTTCTTGTGGGTGTGTCGGCCGCTGTTCTCTATTTTATTCTTACTTCCCCGGATGTCCAACTTCATCCCGATTTTGATATCCTCCTTTACTCGATCGTTATCGGATTCACGATCGTTGCCGGTTATCTTTTCAGCTATAGCAACAAAAAAGGGCAGGTGGCCCAGGAGAGAAATACTGCGTTGCAGGCGATGGCCGGGAGTATTGCACATGAAATGCGCAATCCGCTTGGTCAGGTTACTCACAATATCGAGGCTATCGAGCACGACCTGCCTGATTTTCATTTCGGTAAGTCGATGGTGTCGATGAGTTCGGCTACGCTTGAAAAACTCTACCGTTATGTCGCACAGAGCAAGCTTGCCGTGACGAGAGGATCGCAGGTCATCACCATGATCCTTGAAGAAGTCAGGGAAAAGGAGATTGATAGCAGCACCTTTATTTTTGCATCGTCTGTTCACATGACTCAAAAAGCGATTGATGAATATGGATTTGAATCAGACGAGGAAAGGAATAAAGTCATTGTTGAACGAAAAGATGACTTTGTTTTCAGGATAGGGGAGACCATGTACATTTTTGTGCTGTTCAACCTGATCATGAATGCTCTCTATTTTCTCAAATCCCGTCCTGATTCAAGGATCTACATCAGGCTTGAAAAAGGAAAGGATACGAACTGTGTCAAAATAAAAGACACCGGGCCCGGTATCCCTCCGGAAAATCTCAGCAAGCTTTTCGATGCGTACTTCACCTATGGCAGAAAAGGAGGTACAGGCCTTGGTCTTTCGTACTGCAAACGCGTCATGCAGGCTTTTGGCGGGGATATTACGTGTGATTCCGTCGAAGGAGAATATACTGAGTTTACCCTCTCCTTTCCCCCCGTATCATCTGAAGATATACAGCAGGATCTTGCTTCTGTGCTCAAGGCAAACAAGTCCCTGTTTCAGAACAAGCGTCTTCTCGTTGTCGATGACGAGGAAGCTGACCGTTCCGAGATCAGGGATCTGATGACGCAGCTTGGCGCATTTGTCTATGTGGCCGGCGACGGAAGAGAGGCATTGACAAAACTTTCCGGTTCATTGTTCGATCTTGTCGTCATGAACCTTAAGATGCCCGGAATGAACGGGTATGAAGCGTCTGAAAGAATCCGGAAAGGTGAAGGCGGCAATGATCACCGGCGTGTTCCGATTGTCGCCTATACAGCAGGATTATATTATATCGTTCGAACAAAAACAGAAAAAGCCGGGATGCAGGGATTGATATCGAAACCTTGTCTGCCCAGTCAGTTTGTAAGGGAAATAGCTGCCTTTTATCGGGATTTCGGATACTATTCACATCGGCAATTGCATGGATTATCGCTTCTGGTGGTCGACGATTCTTCATTCAACCGGATCACCCTGAAAACCATACTTGAAAAAGAGGGCATCACGATCGATGAAGCAGGGAATGGTGAAGAGGCGTTATTGAAAATCAGGAACGGATCATTTGATCTTGTTCTGATGGATATCAGAATGCCTCATGAAGATGGAATAGCTGCTACAAAAAGAATCAGGGCTCTTGGTGATCCTGGTTCAGCCTCCGTGCCGGTTTTAGGTCTGAGCGGCGAGTCGGATGACTATATCAGGGATGAGGCGATGCAGGCGGGTATGAACGATTTTATCATCAAGCCGATAGACACAAGGCTGCTTCTGATGAAAATCAGTCATTGGGCGGGATAGATATTGTTATATTGAACCAACGTTACCACAAAACCTGAAGACCGTTGGCTTTATTTTCCGGATTTTTTGAAAGACCTTCCAGGCCGGGGGCGAAACCTGTTTCATCGGCAGGGAGTGAACCGGTTGAAGACCTGGAAAGCGTTATTGCCAGGCTGGAGCCAGTGACCACGGGCAAGAGGTTTGTCGATGCCGATCCGCAGTATTCCGAGGTGATCAGGAACCTGCCTTCGGGAAAGGCGACATCAATGCGGCTGTCTGAATCGGAAGGCACACTGTCGATAACCGGAGAAGAACAGAGAGTGTTCGGCTATCCCGGTACACTTGACTATAATATGCCCGCATTGACAGAACTGGCGGGTATGTCGAGAATTCTGATCGATCTCGGCTATTCCGGAGTTGAAGAGGAGGCGGAGGGAATTGCCTGTGATGTTTCCAACAGTTCCTATCGTTTGCGGTTTTCCTGTCCGGCAATGAAATCCTATCCCCTGATCCGCCTTCAGATAAGCTTTTACAGTTATCTCCAGGAGCCGCTGCATCTTGAAGTGCTGTCGGATATTCTTGACTGCAATGTTCAGGATTTTTATCGCGCCCTTGTCAGTACCGGTCGTTACGAATTGTCGGTTCATGTTACACGAAACCATATCGGCTCGATTTTTTCGTCGATATCGCCAAAACAGCAAGCGGCTCTTTCCGGGGGGATATCCCGTGTTGCATCGCATCTTGAATCCATCGAGCCGGCTCGAAGAGATATGAGCAAGGCAGTACAGGAATGTGAACGAATCCACCCCCTGGGTGAAAAGATGTAAGAAGAGTATGACTGCTGACATGACCATCGCGCTCGACCTTGCCGAAAAGGCCGGTAAACTGATCTTGTCATATTACCGCAAATCGTCACTCGAAATCCATTCGAAACGTGACGACAGTCCTGTTACCGAGGCCGACAGAAACGCTGAAAAGCAGATACGTGAACAGCTTGCTGTTCTGTTGCCCGATGACGGTGTCTTTGGTGAGGAGTTTGATGAAAAAGTATCCGCAAACGGTCGCCGCTGGATTCTCGACCCTATTGACGGTACGAGATCATTTATTCATGGCGTGCCTCTTTTCGGAGTGATGATCGGTCTGGAAATAGATCGTGAAATGGCTCTCGGTGTCGTTGGTTTCCCCGCCCTGAATGAAATCTATTATGCCGAAAGAGGGGCCGGTGCATGGATGAACGGTCAACGGATACATGTTTCGGCCGTTTCCGATTATCGAGTTGCGACGGTTGTCTTTACTGAAAAAGAGTATCTCCTCGATCCTCCTTCCGATAATCCTGTCGACAACCTTCGTGACGTTGCCGGTCTGGTAAGGGGCTGGGGGGATTGTTACGGTCACATGCTTGTGGCATCGGGAAGGGCCGAGGTCGCTGTAGACAAGGTCATGAGTCCATGGGATTGCGCTGCTCTGATCCCTATTATCAGAGAAGCCGGAGGGCGTTGTTTCGATTATACAGGCAAGACCACGATCTACGGTCAGGGGCTTGTAAGCGCCAATAAGCGGATTGGTGACAAGCTGCTTGCCGAATTCGTCTGATTACCGCTTGGTTTCTGCCACCTGAACTGAGCGTTTCAACAAATGCTCCATAATCATAAGTTTATCAAAGAAAATCTTTTATACTCTCTTTTTATAGAGATTATCCCTCATCTGCAGGGTGAGGGTGAAAAAAGATAAAGAACCGCATTTGTTGA
>JANQHB010000034.1 GCA_028277225.1 Chlorobium sp. | reverse complement strand
GGGAGGAGCGTACGGGACGCTGCAGTTCGATCCGTCGAGCGGTGTTGCGGCATCAGGAAGCCTGACGTCTATAGAGCTGTATGCGGCAGAGGAGCGTTACGCAGAAGATCTCAATGGGGATGGTTCTATTGGCGAGGTACATGATGAGTGGCTGCTTGATCCTCTGATTGACAATCAGTGGGCGCTTGAAACCATTGGGGCACTTGATGTTTTTTCCGCTATGCCTTCGGCAACCTATGGTATCCAGAACCCTTACGCAGGTCAAAACATTATTGCTATCATTGATTCGGGCGTGAACTACAATCATGAGGACATCGTCAACCAGATGTGGGTCAATAGTGATGAAATTCCTGGCAATGGTATAGACGATGATAATAATGGCTATATCGACGATGTCTATGGATATGATTTCGCAAATAACGATGGCGACCCGATGGATGATGATGGTCATGGTACGCATTGTGCCGGTATTGCTGCAGCCGAGTCAAATGGCCTGGGTATCATTGGAACCAATCCTGGCGCACAGGTGATGGCAGTGAAGTTTCTTGACCAAAGTGGAAGCGGCTCTCTGTCAGATATGCTGGAATCTATCGAGTATGCCCTTGATAATGGCGCCCTTGTTCTGAGTAACAGTTATGGCTACAGTTACTCATACGACCTTACTCCCCTGGCAGCAGAACTCGCGGATCAACATGGCGCTCTTTTTGTGGCCGCCGCAGGCAATGACGGTCGAAACAATGATACAAGGCCTTTTTATCCTGCAAGCGCCACAAATGATTCTGTTCTATCGGTTGCATCATCAACCCAGGGCGATATCCGCTCCGGTTTTTCAAACTGGGGAGAAACAAGTGTTGATCTCTATGCTCCCGGTTCTAGCATTCTGAGTCTGAATTATCTCAATACATCAGGATATACCTTCATGTCGGGAACTTCGATGGCGACTCCTCTTGTGGCCGGAGCTGTAAGCGCCTATTGGGCTCGGCATCCCGAGTTGACAAATACAGAGGTTAAAAATTTACTCTTGAGTTCTGTCGATCCTATTTCGGCTAATCCAACTGTTTCAGGCGGCAGAATGAATATGGAGAGCTTTTTTTCTGCTTCTGCCGGGTTTTCTTCCGCATACGGATCTGTTCAATCATCATCGTTTTCAGATATCGCCTTGAGTTTTAGTGAATTGTATGATGATGTTTTTCAGGATGATGCTGTACAGCTCGATTACTCTCGTCTGCTTGCAATACGGAGTGATGGTTCACCAGGTGATGCAGTTGATGATTGCTGTGATAATGATCCTGTTGTTCTTGAAAACAGTGGGCTGGACGGTCTTGTCTATGATCGTACGATTATGGACAGCATAGACATCTATATTGTTGAGCATGGAGCGGATGGATCAGCATTCATTGATGATCTGGAATTGTTGGGGGTTTATCAGGATGTATATCCGGATTTCTCCATGCAGCTTATTTAATGCACCATGAGCGACCCAAACAAGAATCAGCAGGTAGTACAAAAAAAAGTTGTCGGATTACGTGATAATACCAATTTTTATGATGGCTATGCATTCGGGTTTAAGCAACCTGTATTACGCTATGGTCTGGTTGTCAGGAAGGAGCACTCTCCTGATCTGAATGAACTTGCTTGTTTGCTTGGTTCTGAATTGGGCATCGACCGTCAGGAGTTACAAGAACATGATGAGTATAAAACCATGGTCTCTTTTTTGACCAGGTTTACCAGAATTATTCTTGAAACCTCCTCTCACCCTGTTTTTCAGGATGCGCGAATCACGCGATTATCAAAAAGTAATCCTGACACCTGGATTGTTTTTCAGCCATGTTTTCATCATGCAGCAGCATTACAGGTTGTCAGTTTTTTGCTCCATCTGATCAATGAACATTGTTCCGGACGTTCCAGTGAGCAGGTGAACAACATGAAGGCCCGGCTGGATACTCTTGTCAAAAACGTGAAAGAGAAGGGCACTCAGGGTTTTAACAGCATCCATTTTCTTTCAGCAGCATCAGAGCTAAGCATTCCATGGTATGTTTTAGGCAATGGAGTTTTTCAGCTCGGTCAGGGAAAAGAGGCGCGACTTATTAACAGTTCATATACCGATGCAACACCTGTTATAGCTGCGAAAATTGCGAGAAACAAAGTATATGCAGCGTATCTCCTGCATATAGGAGGATTGCCGGTACCTTCGCACCAATTGGCAATGAACGAACAGGATGCTGTTGCCATTGCCGAAAAGCTGGGGTATCCAGTTGTGGTTAAACCGGGAAATCTTGATGGCGGTGTAGGAGTGAGAGCATATCTTCGAAATGATGCTGCTGTTCGTAAAGCATTTGTCTTTGCCAAAAAGCATTCAAGACATATCCTGGTTGAAAAGCATGTTGATGGACATGATTACAGAATTCTTGTTGTAAACGGACAGGTATTGGGCGCACTGGAACGTATACCAGGTGGAGTTACGGCTAATGGTCAGGATACTCTCAGGGTTCTGTTGGAGAGGCAGAATCATGAACGTCAGAATGCCAGGGATGATCGCAGATATCTTCATCAGATACGGCCGGATGAACAGACAGAAGATCTTCTGGAAGCCCAGGAGCTTGACTGGCTGTCTGTTCCCGAAAAAGGACGATTTGTTCGATTGTGCGGGACGGCAAACGTTGCAAGCGGGGGGGTGCCGGTACCATTGAAGCCTGATCAGATTCATCCTGACAATGTCGATCTGGTTCTCAGGGCGGCCAGGCTGTTGAGGCTTGATGTTGCAGGTATTGATCTCCTGATGCCTGACATCGGGACATCCTGGTTAACGTCTGGCGCTTATATTTGTGAAGTGAATGCGCAGCCTCAAATGCATACGTCAATGCACAAGCCGATGCTTATGAGCATGTTTGACGGGAGTGATGGGCGGATTCCGGTTGCATTTGTTCTTTCGGGACGTTCAGAAGGCCGGAAAGTTGCCGATATGATACATCGTCAGCTCATGGAGAAGGGTTTGAAAGCCGGGCTTGTCAGCGGCGATCAGGTGTGGATCGGCAGTACATGTGTCAGTCGGCATTGTCCCGGAAGTTTTGCCGGTGCAAGGATGCTTTGCCATGATCCGGATGTGGAGGCTATGGTCATCTGTGTTGGTGATACAAGGATACTGCGTCATGGCTGGCCTGTTGATTCTTCTCATGCGCTTGTTGTCGATTCATGTCTTCCCGGTGATTCTCCGGAAAATCCGCAGCAGGACTCCATACGTCAATGGCTGTCATATGCATCGCACCTTACACCTGGACTTGTATGCATTGATCATGGTATGTTTTCTGGAACTGCTGACCTGGTCAGGAAGATATTCAAGGATGCGAAGATCGTCACAAGTGACGGATATGAAGATCATATTGCAATGAAAGAAATTGGCGAGGCCATCTGCAGTGTTCAGCCACCTTCATAGGTAATGTTGTCAGGTATAGCGGATATGGCCAATACTGTCCCTTCTTCTCAGGGTTCTGACCGCTCATCAGAACTGAGCGAACGATTGATCGATGCGTTGTATGTGTATGTGGTCTGTCGGGTTCTGCAGTTAATGGCAGGAATAACCCGGGAGAGATAATCATGGTTGATGCTGGTGATGTGTCAGCAGAATGGGATCGTAATGCTGAAAATTGGTCCGAGAGTATAGCTCAGGGATTTGACCATATCAATGATCTGTTTGGCGTGCCGTTTTTTTTGGACGCTCTGGGTGATATTCAAAACCTCGATATTCTTGATGCAGGGTGCGGAGAAGGCCGCAGTTCAAGACAGCTGTCGGCACGGGGAGCCAGAGTTACTGGTGTAGACGTATCTGCCAAAATGATTGCCGAAGCTGTTTCAAAAGAATCGCAGGAACCCTCTGGAATAATCTATCATACGGTATCATGTACTGATCTCAGGAATTTTTCTGCCGGCAGTTTTGACCTCGTGACATCCTATATGGCGTTTATGGATATGCCGCAATTGAATCTTGTTCTGAGGGAGTGTTACAGGGTAGTCCGGTCTGGCGGAAGGATTGCTTTTCTCGTTCGCCATCCGTGTTTTTTTACGCCGGGTTTTTCAATCTATCCCGGCAAGATTGGGGAAGGAGGCGGATTGAGGGTTACCCATTACTTTTTTGAAAAACCCTATCAGGAGCGATGGGGATTTCGGGGGATGGCTGATGATTCTTCTGATGATTCTTTTGTGGTCACCCGGTTTCCTTATACACTTTCAGATTATGTGAGTATGATGACTGATGCAGGATTCGGCATTACAACGTTGCTCGAGCCCCGTCCCTCCAAAGAGATATGTTCACGGTTACCGAAACTCTCATTCTGGCAACGGCATGCAGCCCTCTATCTGTTTATTGCCGGAATAAAACCATGAACCTGTTTCTGTTGAAGGATTCGGATACCGACGATGAGTAATCTTCCAAAGGACGAAGACGGCCTTATTCGCCATCTGAAGGCGTTGCCGAAGGTTGAATTGCATCTGCATCTGGAGGGATCTCTGAGACCCGATTTATTGATGCATCTTGCCAGCAGGAACAGGTTGAGGATTCCTTTTTCACATCCGGATGAAATCACCAGTATCTATCGTTTTAAGGACTTTCGCGGTTTTGCCAATGCCTTGTTGTTTGGGGTGGCCTGCTTGAGAAAACCGGATGATTTCCATGATGCGGTTGACGCTCTGGGGGCTCAGCTTGCAGATGAGAACATTCGATATGCCGAAGTTACCTGGACACCGCAATTTTATCTGAACCGCGGATATTCATTGTATGATTTTCTGGATGCAATGAATACGGCTCGATATGCCTGGCAAGAAAAAACCGGGTTGCTCTTGAGGTGGATACCCGATATTGTCAGAAGCCGTCCTCGACCAGCACAACAGATTGCACGATGGGCAAGTTCTGCAAAGGCACGTAAAGGGGGGGTGGTTGCTTTGGGATTAGGCGGGCCAGAGCCGGGTTTCCCTGCACATAAATTCCAGCAGATTTTTGAATTTGTCAGAGATCGCAATTTGCCTGTCAATCCACATGCAGGGGAAACGGATGGCCCGGATAGCATCTGGGATACTATTAAAACCTTAAAGCCAAAGCGGATTGGGCATGGTGTGAGAGCAATCGAGGATTCGACGCTACTTGAATTCCTTTCTCGAGAGGCGATCCCTCTGGAGATCAGTATGACCAGCAATGTTCGTCTTGGTGTATTTCCTTCGTACGAAAAGCATCCAGTCAAACGCTTGATCGATGCGGGTTGCAAGGTTACATTGAATACAGACGATCCGGTGCTTTTTTGTACAAATCTGACAGATGAATACCGGAAGGCGATAACCTATACTCATCTGACGCTACGCGATATTTACTATGCGAATCTAAACGCTATACAGGCAGGTTATCTTGGTGATGATCTCAAAGAGAAGATGATGGCCGAGTTTCGCGTCAGTTATAACAACAATGCATTGTCGGGGTGAATCATGTTCTGTTAATCGTAGTTTCCTTCAGATCCGGCCCTTTTTCAATGCAGTCTTTTCTTGTGCAATATCTAATCCTCCAAAGCCAGTGAAGTTCTGAGTTTAGGGGCGCAAAAACGCAATAATGACTTAGAGCGAAACATGGCGAATGCAAGCTTTGAATAACCGGAAAATTTATTGCCGTTATAACCATTTGTTATTGGCGCTGCTATCATTATTTTTGAGCAGGCAAGCATAAACAAGTCCGCAATAGCCTGAGAATTTCGTTTTTCTATAGTAAGATCGGCGGGTATAGAATGGTGAAGCGGCAGTAACGGTTCATCAGGTAGTCTTGAAAAACTGAATACACGATCAATGCCATATTTTTTTTGCATATGGTCGCGAACTTCAGTGTTATCAGTAGCAAGAAAAATTGGCAGGTCATTTCTCAGATTAATACTGTTAAAGAAGTTTTTGTAATCACTTGTATAATCTGTGTGGCGTATGTGAATGCCGATATAAGGTTGCGGAATAGTCTCAAGTCTTTGATTGATTGTTTCGATAATTCGCTCTGCAAGAATGACGCGTAAAAGAAACATGTGCGATTCTGGCATTATCGTGTTTTGATGTGCAATTACGAGCTGTTGACGGTATTCTGTATTTATTTTTAAAGGTGTGTTAATCAGTTTTCCGGTTTTTTTGTCAGCATATTTATTTGATTCAGGTATATATGTTGTTGAATATGTAGAGACTCTTCCTTCTAAAAAATTCGGATGTGCTGTCAGCGAATCAAGCAGTTCCAATTCCTTATTGGAAACTGAAAGACTGAGCCTTTTCTGACGGCTGAGAAAATAGTTCGATAGCTCATCGCCGAAAGCATTATTGTTTTTTGTGTCAACAATTAAATGTCTGTTACTGGATTCTGCATATCTTGAGGAATACTCGGCCATTGACAAAATATCGTTGATTCCTCCTTGCGGGCGACACAATAAGTATTTATTGTTTGTGTGAGGGTTTATTGTCATTTCAGGGCGGCGCTATGTATTCTATGCTATATAAAAAGCAATGATTAGCTCACAATGAGGTGAAAGATGTTGTATCGTTTGATTGAATGCTGAGCATCGATACGAAATGTTGATGAATTTTGAGCTTTTAATTGTTTTTCGATGCAGTTTTTGCCATCCATGATGGCCAGATGTCGAGGCCCCAGCCCGCTTTTGCATATTGCTGGAAAAGCAGTGCAAGAAATTGATGGAGTTTGTGAGGTTTCATGGCCAGGCGTGCCTCGAGATCATCGCTGAGTGGAAAAATGATTGATGAGGTAGCGCGTGTGTTTCTGATGATGATTTTTTTCAAGAGTTCAATTTCATTTGTTTTTTGCTTTTTCTTCTTTCTGATCAGTTTTTGTTGCCATTGTGCCTGTTGATGCTGACAGCTGAGAACGATTGATTTGTCAATGACCGGGTGACTGTGTTGCGCTTTTTCAAGCCAGTCAATTTGAGCCTGTATCATGTTGTTACATAGTCTGTTTGTCAGCCAGAAATTCTTTTGCGCACTGTCATCGGAGCATAGTATGGATACGTGAAGCCGGTCTTCAACCGGATGGTATTGTATAAAGAAGTTTTTTACCGGAATACTGTCTGATCGTTTTGTCTTCATGTTGTTATCGTTTTCTTCAGGAGCGACCTGTACCTGTGAACGTTCCGCCCGATGTGTTGACGATTGATAGAAGGAAAGCCTTACAACATGCAAGGCAGCAGGTTTTGATCATGACTGTCCTGAAACGTTGTGTTTGACCCTGGAGTAAGCTGCCATAGCCTAAAGGCTGATGAGTCTTCTCATTTCCGAACCTTTCAGACGTATGGCAACCGCGTTGCTCGTATATACAGTCAATCCATATTCCGTATGCAGATGATCGGCTCCAGACCGGAATGTCCAGAATCATACTGATCACCTTCCATTTTTAAGTTTAAGCTTTTTTTTACAAACACGTTGTTTTTTGCGGAGGAGGGCGATGGAGCGATTTTTCACGAAATAGAATATTTCTCACGATGTCAGGCACAAGTCTTTGATTTTGCTGTAAATTGTTGTAAGATTCAGGCCATGTTATTTGAAGTTATTCTGGGAGAAAGCAACCCTGTGAAGAGAGCTGTACGTAAATGAGGTTGTTTTTCCAGGTATGTATCTCACGTTGTTGGAGCTTGACTATCATGACCGTCAGATAGCTTGAGAATCTCTCGTGAACAGCGAGAATAACTTTGATGTGCTGAAGCAGGAAGGCGCTGTTTGCCGTTTGTTTTACTGTTGACCGGCTGGCTCCAGAAGACGATTTGCACATAGTGTCTGTTACTGAAAACAATACGTGGTGAAAACGTTTTCTTCTGTTTGATTTCTTTCTTTATTCAGGATGTATGCTGCTTCCCGGTGAATACGGATGCCTGTTATTTCAGATTATAAACTGAACGCTATGACCTCCTCCGAGGGAAAACGATCCCGGCTTAAACGTGCTTTTTTTCAGCAGATTCCTGAGTTTCGCCGGTTTTTGATGTTCAGTCTTTTCGTCAATGTTCTGACGTTATCTCCCGCCCTTTACATGTTGCAGGTCTATGATCGTGTGGTAAACAGCCGCAACCATACGACACTGTTAATGCTGACCCTGTTGGTTGTTGGGCTGTATATTCTGCTTGAAGTGTTTGAATGGGTTCGGGGTATGTTGATGAATAATGTCGGGGTTGCTGTTGAGCGGTATCTGCGTGATGATGTTCTGCACGCTGTGTTTATGTCCAGTCTGAGGCGTTACCATGTTAATGGCCTTCAGATCCTGAATGATATGAAAAATATCCGCGAGACATTGCCATCCAATGCAGTACTGGCTTTGTTTGATGTTCCTCTGGCCATGCTGATTCTTGTCTTGCTGTTCATGATCCACCCCCTTATGGGCTGGTTTGCTGTTTTGGGTGCTCTCATTCAGGGCGGTATAGGGTTGTTTAATGAGCGGCGCATGAAAAAACCGTTTGTTGATGCGAACCAGTATGCCAATCATGCCAGGATCTATGCAGATGGTGCCGTACGCAATGCCCAGGTAATAGAATCTATGGGAATGTTTCAGGGTGTTCACCAGCAATGGCATAAAATACAGGATGATTTTTTACGTAATCAGGCCATATCATCTGATCTTGCCGGCACCAGTTCAGCATCTGCGAAAATGATGCAATCCCTTATCAGTTCTCTGTTGCTTGGAATTGGTTGTATGCTTGCATTACAAGGAATCATCGGCGGTTCTCTGATGATTGTTGGTGCTATTCTTGGAGGAAGGATTCTCGCTCCTGTGGTTCGCGTTATTGGGGGGTGGCGTCAGATTGAAGGGTTGCGTGAATCAATCCTGCGTCTGGGTGAAACTCTTGACGAGTTTGCCCTGCCCAGGGAGGCGATGAAACTTCCCCCCCCGAAGGGAGCACTTGACTTGGCCGGAGTGAGTGTTGCGGCACCGGGAGTCGATCGAAGGATTCTCACTAACATTACATTCAATGTTGCGGCAGGAGATTCTGTTGCAATTGTTGGTCCTTCGGGTGCGGGAAAATCAACCCTTGCGAGGTTGCTGGTTGGTGTCTGGGTACCATTACAGGGAAAGGTCCGGCTTGATAGCGTCGATATATCGTCATGGAATAAAGATGAGCTGGGTCCGCATATCGGATATTTGCCACAGAATATCGAGCTGTTCGAAGGAAGTCTTGCTGATAATATCTGTCGGTTTGGTGAACCCGATCGAGAGAAGGTTGAAGAGGCTTGCCGCCTTGTCGGACTTACCGATTTTGTTACACCCCTGTCTGACGGATATGATTCGCAGGTCGGGACGGACGGGATTTTTTTATCAGGGGGACAACGTCAGCGTGTCGGTCTTGCAAGGGCTATTTATGGTTGTCCTGAATTTGTTGTTCTTGATGAGCCGAATTCAAGTCTCGATGAAGCGGGGGACAAAGCTCTTGTGTCTGTACTCCGGTACTTGAAGAATAATAACTCCACGGTAATGGTTATAACCCAGCGCAAACAGATCCTTTCTGAGCTTGAGTACATGCTTGTGCTTACCGATGGCAAGATGCGCAGGTTCGGTCGCCTTGGCGAAGTGATGGAAGATCTCCAGCAAAAAACAGGTGCCAATGACAAGAAAATCGGGAGGGGACGTTGATTTTCAGGTCGTTGTCAGAAAGTCGTCTGGGGCAGGTTATTCTTGAATTTCGTCGTGAATTCATATGGGTTGGTGTATTCAGTTTGATAGCCAATATCCTGATGCTGACACCGACAATGTACCTTTTGCAGATTTATGACAGGGTCATGAAAAGTCAGAATGAGCTGACCCTTTCGGTGATTACATTGATCATGATTTTTTTCTATGTAGTCATGGCTATTGCTCAACTTCTTCGGTCCCGTTTGCTTGTTCGGGCAAGTGTGCGGTTCAATGATTTATTGAATTCCCTTGTTTTTTATGCCAGTTTCAAGGAGTTTTTGCGAAAAAGCAAAAATAATACCGTCAAGACGTTTTCCGATCTTAACAATATCCGGCAATTTATTACCGGGCAGGGTATTATTGCTTTTTTTGATTTGCCATGGTCTCCGGTATATATCGTGGTAAGTTTTTTTCTGCACCCTTTGCTTGGAGTGCTTTCACTGGTTTTTTCATGTATACAGATCTTTTTGGCTTTCAAGGGACACGAGGCTACTTCTGCCGGAATCAGCAAATCCTCTGAAAAGGCTGCTGAAGCATCTTCGTTTATACAAACGAAACTTCGGAATATTCATGCGGTATATGCCATGGGTATGGTTGCCAATCTTCGTTCGCGCTGGTTAGAGCGCCAGAACCAGGCTGTTGATGCTACGACGGCATCGAATCATCATCAGAAACGTCAGGATTCATTGGCCAAGTTTTTACGATATTGTATGCAATCCTTAACGTTAGGTGCAGGTGCGTTACTTGTTCTCGATGGTAAACTCACAACCGGAGGAATGATTGCAGGGAACTTGCTCATGTCCAGAGCATTGTCACCACTTGATATGATTGTGGCCAGCTGGGTACAGTTTATACAGGCCAAAGAGGGGTATACGCGTCTTACCAACCTTCTGAACGAGTTTAAGCCCGGCGAGAAAGGGCATGTGGCTGAAACTGTCAAAGGAGAGGTGAAGGTACAAAATCTTTCAGCTTCTGCGGCCGATGGAAAGGTGAGCATTCTGAACGATATTTCAACATCGTTTGTTCCTGGCGAGGTTTCAGTGATTATCGGTCCTTCCGGTTCAGGAAAATCAACGTTTGCTCGCTGCTTGATGGGGATCTGGCCTGAAACCGAAGGACATGTTCTTGTTGATGGCGTTGATATCAATGAGTGGGACAGGGATATGCTTGGTCCCAGGATAGGTTATCTCCCGCAGGACGTCGAGTTGTTCGATGGAACACTGGCAGAGAATATCGCTCGTTTTACGGATATTGATTCCGAAAAGGTTATCGAGGCATCCCGGAAAACCGGAATTCATGAGATGATTCTCCATCTGCCTGATGGTTATGATTCTCGCGTTGGAAATGCGGGTGGTTTTCTTTCTGGCGGTCAGAGCCAGCGGGTGGCTCTTGCCAGGGCTTTATATGATGATCCGGCTCTCGTTGTACTGGACGAACCAAATGCGAATCTGGATGATGCAGGAGAGAAAGCGCTCCAGGATGCTGTCAGAAATCTTGCAGCAGAAGGGAGAACTGTTATACTGATCACTCACCGTCCGGGTATTCTTGCTGTAGCGGATCGTTTGCTTATTATGAACAACGGGCAATTAGCTGATGACGGTCCGCGTGACATGGTCATCAAGCGCATGAAGGATAAAGGCCGGAGGCCCGGATTACAAAAACCACAGTTGCCCAGGACAGAAGAATGATTGTATCTTTATATCAAGGAACGCAATAAAAGATCGTGACTGAATTGCAGAAAAATAATCTGGAGCAGACAACTCCCCTCGAAGGTGACGTGTCGATTGAAAAAAATACCGCACCATCCGACTCCGGGCGCATTATTAGAATCGGTATTATTGTGCTGCTTGTTGGTTTTGGCGGTTTTCTGCTCTGGGCGGCGTTTGCTCCCCTCGATGAGGGGGTTCCCTGTACCGGAACAGTCAATGTTTCTACCAGCAGCAAGGTAGTTCAGCATTTGACTGGCGGTATTGTCCATGCAGTGCATGTGCGGGAAGGACAGATGGTTGAAAAGGGGGAGCTTCTGCTATCCCTCGCAAGTAAAGAGGCAATTGCTCGCTACCAGGAGGTGTATCAGCGGTATCTGGGGTTACGCGCTGCTGAATCTCGCCTGAATGCCGAGTTTGATGGTGCTGCTGCAATCACTTTTCATGCTGATCTTGTTAACTCTCCTGACGCAACGTTCGTACAAGAGATCATGCAGACCCAGCGTGAACTTTTTACCTCTCGCCGCATGAGGTTGAGGTCTTTGAAACAGCGCCTTGATGGACTTCGCAAGCTTGTCAACGAAGGATTTGCTCCTCGTAACGAACTGCTGGCGCTTGAACAGGAAGTTGCCGGCATTGAGTCAAGTATGGCTTCTGAGATGGCTGAAGTACAGGTTGAGGTCGATGCTTATGCTAAAAAAGCGGCGGCGCTGCGTGAGGCACTTGATTTGCGTGAAATACGCTCTCCTGCTTCAGGACAGGTTATCGGTCTGGGAATACAGACTGTTGGCGCGGTTGTTTCGCCAGGTGAAAAAATCATGAATATCGTACCTGAGGATGAGTCTTTGTTGATCGATGTCAAAATTATGCCGCATCTTATCGACCGGGTGGAAACAGGGCAGGCGGCTGATATACGTTTTTCTTCGTTTGCTCATTCCCCGATGCTTTTTGTCGATGGGGTTGTTGAATCGGTTTCCTTTGATTTGTTGACGGATCCATCAATGAATTCTGCAATGCCGGGAGCGCAATACTATCTGGCACGTGTGGCTATTACCGAACAGGGAATGAAAATGCTTGGCCGTCGTCAGTTGCAACCAGGTATGCCTGTGCAGGTGGTTATCAAGACCGGCGAGCGTTCCATGCTGACCTATTTGCTTCATCCGCTTATCAAACGTATATCTGCATCGATGAAGGAGGAATAATGACTATGAAAGGTGTATTGCAACGGGTATGGGTGGTGATGGTCGTGCTGAGTATGATCTTGCCGGCGGCAGCATCTGCAGAAGTTGTTGAAAAGCTTGATTTGCTTGAGGCATACAATGCTGCCCGGGATTACGATGCTACAATTCGTGCCGCGCGTGCCAGACATCAGGGAGTGCGGGAAGAGGTGAAAATGGCCGAGGCTGGCTTCAAGCCCACTCTGAAGGTCGCGGCTATGCGAGGACGAAATACTACAGATATCAGCAGGGAGGAGATGGAAGAGGATGAGGAAAGGACCTATGATACAGAGAACTACAGCATATCTCTCACACAGCCGGTACTGAATTTCTCGACGATTGCTGATTACCGCAAGGCACGTGCAATGGTTGCTCACAGCGAGACTGTTCTTGAGGAAGAGCAGTCATCCCTCATTATCCGTACAGCCGAAGCGTATTTTAATCTTCTTCTCGGTCATGATTATCTGATGTATTCTCGATCCAAGGTCAAGGCGGCCGAAAAGACATATACCCAGGCCAGCCGCAAGCTGAAGAATGGCTTTGGACGCATAACGGATGTTGCTGAGGCCGAAGCTGGTCTTGATATTGCTAAAGCTGAAGAGTTAAAGGCGGAAAATGACCTGGAATATCAATTTGGGGAATTAGAGCGTATTATTGGTTTCCGGCCTGTCCAGGTCTGTTCTCTTGTACCTTCGGCTATGGATATCTCTATTCCGGGGTCTCAGTCAATTCAGGAATGGATTGATATGGCTCTTGCTTCCAGTCCTCTTGTGCAGAGAGGCAGGGAAGAGGTGCGAATTGCCCGTCGGGAGAGAGAAAAGAGCAGGGCCGCACGATATCCGGTTCTTAATCTCAATGCAGCCCGAACCTATTCGCAAAGTGAAAATAACTATACGATCGGCAATACCTATGATACCTATTCACTGAATCTGCAGTTCAGCATGCCGTTGTATTCCGGTGGTTATATTTCATCCACTGTTCGCCAGGCTTCGGCAGGGATAATTGAAGCCGAAGAAGGATTAAAACATACTGAACGTAAAATTCGGTCAGAGGTCACAAAATACTATAATGCACTTGTTGATGCGGTTGGTAAAATCCATGCTTATGAAAAGGCTGTCGGGTCGGCCAGGGTGGCTTATGAAGGTGCGCGGAAAGCATATGAGAATGATCATGGAACAGTTGTAGAAATTGAGAAGGCAAAAGCAAAAGAACTGTATGCCCGATATCAGCTTTCCAACATTCGCTATGAATTTATCTTGAACCGGTTAGTGCTTCAGCATATTGCCGGAAGCCTGACTTCTGAGGGTGTCAAGGAGATTAATCAATGGCTCAGGATGCCCATTTCCGGGTGAACGATTAATCCCGCTTCACGTAGTACGGTTGCTTCGAGGCAAACCGCTTTGTTTCTCTTCTTTTTTAAGCATACTATTACACATACATACATGAACAGACTCCCTTGGGTATCGGGGTATTTTTGCATAAAGCCGGGACGTGTTTATTCCGAAAATGCCATATAATTGCTTTTTCTATGAGTATTGATCGAGAAGATCTTTTATCGCCTGAGAAGTCCGAGAGGATCGTGTGTAATTTAGTGGTAGCCGAGCCGCCGCTGCGTAATGGGGAGCTGAGTTTGGCTCAGCTGTTTGTAGTGCTTAAGGGAGGGAGAAAACTTATTTTCATTGTTACGTTGCTTGCTACTTTTCTTGCAGCCCTCTATTCTTTCCTTGCTCCTCCGGTTTTTAGTATTCAGTCTCAGGTTTTGGTTCAACCGCGATATGGAGACAGGGCTCTTGCTGTTGTACAATCAGTCAATTTTCTTGAGGCTATTGTAGCCAAACAAAATTTTTTGCCATGGATTTTCAGGGATAAGTGGGATGAAGAATCAGAGTCATGGAAGGTTTCCGATGAAAAAGTTCCAAGTCATCGACTGGGGGCACTTTACCTTCAGCGCCATATGAAAGTCAGAAAAAACGGGAGATTTGCTCGTATATCGTTGAATACGATCGATCCTTTAAAAGGGGTTGATGTTATTCGGACTGTTATAGACCGGGCGAATGCGATTCTTGTCAATCAGGTGGTGACGAAGGCCAGGAACGAGATTCGTTCATTACAGTCTGCTCTTGCAGAATATGATTCTCTTCTGATCAACAACCTGGCTCCCGAAGTTGACTCAATGGTTTCTTCAGGTAATGATGTTTCCAGAGAGCTACTGATAGATACTATTCTCACATCTCTTGAAACAAAGCTTCTTAACTCAAGGAGTTATGAAGAAAGAGCGGGTTTTATAGCAGAGATCCATCAGAGTCAGACCTTGATCAGTGAAGCGTTAGGTCAGAGTGACAGTTTTGCACTTATGGTTATTGAAGAAGCTGTTGTCCCTGAAAGGAAAGAAAAAATCTGGCCAAAAGGCAGTCTGATGATTCCTGCAGGATTTATCGGAGGGTTATTTATAAGTATTGCTGTTGTTCTTGGGCGTGGTACTGCTGGCCTTTCTCAAAAGGTCCCCGGGTAAATATTGGTGAGATGTAAAACAGAGAGTGTATCAAATGTTGCCAAGTATCAAGGCGGAACGTTCCGGGTATGAGTGGTTGCACCGTTTTTTTGATTCAGTTTTTCCTCTTCTGGTTTTGTGTCTTCTGACTGTGTTGTATGAGGTTGAATGGCACGATCGCTACTCGCTTCTCGGTGTCCTTGGCGGTTTCCTTTTTGTGACGGCAAACCAGATGATCGGGACATATAATGGCTGGAAGGGGCGGTCCCTCTGGACGAGTGTTCATATGGTGTCAAGAGCGTGGTTCCTGACATGGGTTGTTATGATCATTCTGGGATTTCTTTTTAAACGATCAGCCGAGTTTTCACGCGTTGTTACGTTCGGGTGGGCATTGGCAACTATTGTTGTTCTGATTGGATACAGGGTTCTGATCAGACTGTTTCTGCGTTACTACTGGCAGAATGGAAGCAGCAGTATTCGCAGGATTGCTATTGTTGGTGCAGGCAAGATAGGCAGACATCTTGCCTGGGTTCTTCAGAACAACCGCTACCTTGGGTATAAGATCGTCGGGTTTTATGATGATAATGCCCGGTTATGGGGCAGCCGGATAGACGGGATTGAAATTATTGGCAATACTGATCAGGTTTGTTCTGATGCAATGGAGAGACGTTTTGACGAGATCTATCTCTGTTTTTCCCTTGAATCGGAAAAAAATATTATCGCTCTGCTCAATCGGCTTGCCGACAGTACTGTTCTTGTAAAATATATCCCTGATTATTTTGCTTTTGATCTGCTGCATTCTCAGTGGAGTGATCTTAAAGGGATTCCGGTTGTCAGTGTTTATGATACACCAATGACATCTGGTCTGGCAAGATTTGTCAAACGGACAGAGGATGTTGTGCTAACAGTTCTTATTTTACTTTTTCTGTGGCCTCTGATGGCAGTTATTGCTTGCGGTGTAAAGCTTTCCTCATCCGGACCAGTGTTTTTCCGTCAGGAACGTGTTGGCTGGAATGGGCAGCATTTCACGATTCTCAAATTTCGATCGATGGTTGTTCATGATGAACAGGGGGAGGTAAGACAGGCGTCCAGTGACGATGATCGAATAACCCCTCTGGGCAGGCTGTTACGGAGAACAAGTCTTGATGAGCTTCCACAGCTGATTAATGTTTTACGGGGTGACATGTCGCTTGTCGGCCCTCGTCCCCATGCAGTTGCTCATCATGAATATTATGCGCCATTGATTGACAAGTACATGCAGCGTCACCTTATCAAGCCAGGGCTTACCGGTTACGCACAAATTAGCGGATTTCGCGGAGAAACACGGGATCTTGAAGCTATGGCTCGCCGTATCGAGATGGATCGCTACTACATCAATCACTGGTCAATCTGGCTTGATTTAAAGATTATTCTGATCTCGGCAATCAGAGGCTGGATGGATAAGAATGCATACTAATAAACGAGATGCAGCTGAAAAGCCTGTTGTTTGATTCAAAGCGTTTGCCAGACAGCCGTTTTATTCGTCATGTGGCTGTTGTTGCTTCCGGTTCAGCAGGAGCCCAGCTTATTACGGTGGTCTTTGCCCCTCTTGTCTCAAGGATATACAGTCCTGAGGCATTCGGAGCCCTCGGCGCATTTATTGCACTTCTCGTTGTACTGTCTCCTGTTACTGCACTGGCATATCCAATGGCAATTGTTCTTCCGCGCTCTGATGCAGATGCATTGGGTCTGGTAAGGCTTTCATTGATCATTTCAGCTCTTGTGGTTGTACTGGCGGGAATTGTCGTTTTGTTTACCGGCAACAATCTGGCAAGTCTTTTAGGTATTCAGGAGGTCGGAAGTTTGATCTACTTTGTTCCTCTCTCCATGCTGTTCATGAGTTGGGTTGATATCTCCCAACAGTGGTTGATTCGTTTAAAGCGATTTCATGTCTCTGCCCGTATGACAGTTCTCCACTCCCTGGCGCTCAATGTTGCCAAAGCGGGTGCCGGGTGGTTTTATCCTCTGGGATCTGTTCTGGTTGGGGTAACTGTTGCAGGTCATTTCCTTCAGGCACTTCTTCTGGGAGGAGGGGCATACAGGGTGACCGGCCGTGATGTTGCCGAAGCACGTTCTTCATTATGCGTGCTTGCCCGGAAATACTATGATTTTCCTTTTTATCGAGCGCCGCAAATATTTATTAATGCCGCTTCGCAGAACATGCCGCTGCTGTTGCTGGCTGTTTTTTTCGGCTCTGCGTCCGCAGGGCTTTACACATTGAGCAGAATGGTTATTGGCATGCCGTCCATGTTGCTGGGGAAGTCGGTTGGTGATGTTTTTTACCCGAGGATTACAGATGCCATGCGTGAAGGGATGAACCCGGCCAGATTGATAGTTAGGACAACCGGAGCCCTTTTTCTGACCGGAATCGTGCCGTTTGGCCTGGTTTTTCTGTTCGGACCCGAACTTTTTTCTCTTGTTTTCGGCCAGGAATGGACTGTGGCAGGTAACTATGCCCGGTGGCTGTCGTTCTTTTTTTTCTTTAATTTTATCAATAAGCCTGCTATTGCGGCTGTGCCTGTTCTTGGAATCCAAAAAGAGTTGTTTTTTTACGAGATATTCAGTACAGGGGCTAAAGCGCTTGCCATAATCGTTGGGTTCAGTTATTTCAACAGTGATATTACGGCTGTGGCGCTGTTTTCCGTGACCGGAGCTCTTGCATATGTTTTCATGATAACATGGATTTACATCAAAGCCGCTCAGTCATAGCTTCTGCTGCGTGAGCATCTTCCGCAAAAGAGGTTCACCGTTATGAAAATTCTTTTTCTTTCTGCTTTTTATCCCCCTGATATCGGCGGGGGTGCTGAAATTACACTTAAAACTCTTGCTGACTGCTTTTATAACCAGGGCCATAATGTTGTCGTTTTGTCAATTGGTTCTGGAAAAGGACTCCATATCGACAATGTTGATGGTATTAAGGTATACCGGGCAGGTATCAAGAATCTGTATTTTCATTTACAGCAAAGAAAAAGGAGTGCGATTAATCGATTGTTCTGGCATGTGCTTGATATGTATAATCCCTTTATGAACGATTACATTCATGATGTTTTAGAAGAGGAAAAGCCTGATCTGGTTTCCTGCCATAATATAACAGGGTGGTCAATAGCGGCATGGGATGTCATTGCAGATCATGATATTCCTGTTGTTCAGGTTTTGCATGATCTGTATTTGATCTGTGTGAAAAGTACGATGTTTAACGATTCGGGTCCGTGTGAAAGGCAGTGTGCTCTTTGTCGCATCATGCGTTTTCGTCACGCGACGCGTTCAATGCGCCTCGATGGTGTTGTAGGGATAAGTAATTTTATGCTTCAGCGTTTTTCTGATTCTGGTTATTTCCAGCATGTTCCATTTCGGGAAGTCATTTATAACACACGTCATTTTTCCCGAAATATTCTACCTGATTCTGCTCGCCAGGATGACGGTACGATTGTGTTTGGCTTTATCGGGTCGCTTGTTCCGAGCAAAGGTATCGAGCGCTTGCTGCAGGCTTTTATGAAAATCGGCCGTTCAAACTGGAGATTGCATATTGCAGGTAAAGGCAAAAAAGAATACACCGAAAAGCTGATGGGTATGTGGAATGATTCAAGGATAACATTCCTTGGCTATAGCAGCCAGGAGGCTTTTTTCCCGACGATTGATCTGTGCGTGGTGCCCTCGCTATGGAATGAGCCATTGGGAATGGTTGTACCGGAGGCGTTCATGTTTGGTTTACCTGTTCTTGGTTCAGTACGCGGGGGAATTCCCGAGATGATAAAAGACGGTATTAACGGACAACTGTTTGACCCGGATATCCCAGGGGATCTTGAGTCAGCATTGACTGATATGGCGGGAAAAGTGGCTTATTGGCGCAGGAATCGCTCCGCTATTATCAACAGCGCATCAGTTTTTGGCGACACCACAGGGTGGGTGGCACAATGGGAGTCTTTATATAGCAGGGTCTTGGCTCACAGGCAGTGAGAAAAATTCTGTGCAACTGATTCTCATGTGGAAATAACAGTACTTGGATATATCTGGTTATTGCTCCTTGCAACAGGATTGTTCATGCCTCTACGTTTTATGGCGGGGCTGGTGATTCTGGCTTCAATTTTTCATGCGGCTTCAATTGTGATCGTGCAGGATAAAGGGATCAGTCCTTTTTTTGCAGCTGAGTTGTTTTTTCTTTTCAAAAGTGCTTTTACTGTAAAGAGGATTGTTATTCCTTTCTGGAGCATTGTGCTGTTTTTTCTTTTTCTGTATTTCCTCTACTCTGTTCTTTTTTTTCCTGATTTTTTTAACGGCGTCAAGGTTTTTATTCCCGAAAAAGGAATCGACAACTCCGTGATGACAGGTGGGGATCCTTTGGGGCGGACAAAAAGCCAATGGGCACAGCTTCTGTATTTTCTGATCAATAGTCTTTGCCTGTTGATGTTTTATCTTCAGCGAAATGAGATCGGCGAAAGGTATGCTTACCGTCTGTTTACTCTTGCTATGGTGCTCGTTGTGGGGATCGGATTGTGGGAGTTTAGTGCGGGTCTGACAGGATTGTTTTTTCCTTATAGTGCACTATTCAGCAATCCGGGATTTTCCCAGATGGCAAACGCGACTGCGTTCGGCATTGACAGGCTTAACGCATCTTTTTCAGAGCCCTCGTTTGCTGGAGGAGTGCTTGCGGCATCATTCTGGATGTTTGCAACGGGAAGGAATGTCTGGTTAGCAGGACTCTCTTTTGCAGCACTGGTTCTTACGTTTTCCGGCACTGGTATATTGGCTTTTATGTTCGGTTTGATCGTAAGTTTGAGGCAGCAGAAGGTCTTTATCACCATTGTTTCTGTTATGGTGCTTTTTCTGGCAATGATCCCATTTAGCGGATCGGGGCAATACTTTGAGGCTCTTCTTATAGACAAACTGAACAGCGTTTCTGCTGATGTGCGTCTCACGTCTGATGTATTCTCGTTTGATCTTCTGAAAAATACTTTTGGGTTTGGTGCCGGACTGGGAAGTCATCGGCCCTCGAGTCTGATCAGCGCTATGTTGGGAAATGCAGGTATTCCCGGGTTGTTCCTTTTTTCTGTTTTTCTTCTGTCTTTTGTTGTCAATACAGCTACAGGAGCAACGCATATGGTTCGGATGAATCACGTAAAGAGCATTCGTTTTTATCTTTATATACTCCTTGCAGCTCAGGTTGTCGGTATACCGGATCTGAATTTCAGCTCGTTATGGGTTGTGCTGTTTGTGCTGGCGGTTGTTACTGTGCATATTTCTGATGAGAGAATGGCTGTTTTGAAAAAGCGTTACGAGAATCGTATCAGAAGATTGAGGTTATGAGGTTATGTACAACCTTGCAGTTAATACCAGAATTCTTCACTACCCGATTACCGGGGTTCAACGTTATACATTGGAACTGTTAAAGCGGTGGCCGACAGGACAATATACACTCCTTGCTCCCGGGGATTCAATTACCGGTGTTCGCGGGCATCTGTGGGAACAGTTCGTTTTACCGCCAGTGTTAAAGAAGCGTTTTTTGTTCAGTCCAAGCAACACGGGGCCATTGGCCGTTAAGAATCAGGTCGTGACTATGCATGACATGGCCCCGCTGGACCATCCTGAATGGCTTAATCCTGCTTTCGCCTCATGGTATCGAATAGTAATGCCAAGGCTTGCAAGGAGGGTGAAGCATATCATTGCCGTGTCGGAGTATACAAAAAGCCGCATTGTCTATCACAGCGGAATAGCTGCTGACAAAGTGAGTGTTATTCCAAACGGGATCGATAGTATCTTTGCTCCGCATAGTGAGGAAGATATCAAGGCAATGCGATCCAGACTTGGAATTCCTTCAGCGAGGTATGTGTTGAGTCTTGGATCACTTGAGCCTCGCAAGAATCTCAATGGTTTGTTCAGAGCCTGGAGGCAGGTTGCAGAGAGGATTCCTGAGGATGTCTGGCTGGTGGTAGCTGGTGGGAAAGGCAATAAAAGGGTGTTTCAGGATATTGAATTCGAGAGACTCCCGCCGAGGATTCACCTGACCGGTCATGTGGCTGATGAAGAGCTGCCTCCCTTATATGCTGGTGCGTTTGTTTTTGCCTATCTTTCCTTTTATGAGGGTTTTGGGCTTCCTCCTCTTGAGGCAATGGCATCGGGGGTACCGGTTGTGACGGGTAATTGCACGTCCTTGCCGGAAGTTGTTGGAGATGCCGGTCTAATGGTTGATCCCTATGATGATACAGCAATTGCAGAGGCCCTGTTACGAATGATTGAGAGCAGGGAACTTCGTTTGGATCTTTCGAAAAAAGCAATTGAACGGGCCATGGATTTTACATGGCAAGAAACAGCGATAAAAACATGGAACGTGCTTTGCACATTGATGGATTGAAGATTGCTGTTGTTCATGACTGGCTGGTGACGTTTGCTGGTGCAGAAAAGGTACTTGAGCAGATAATTACATGTTTTCCGAATGCGAATGTGTTTTCTGTCGTTGATTTTTTGCCTGAAAATGACAGGAGAAAAATTGCGGGCAAGCGAGCAACAACAACATTTATTCAAAAACTTCCAAAAGCGCATACACATTATCAACTCTATTTGCCCCTGATGCCTCTTGCCGTAGAGCAGTTGGACCTTTCAGGTTATGATATTGTTTTGTCAAGCTCTCATGCTGTAGCAAAGGGTGTTCTTACCGGTCCCGATCAGCTGCATATCAGTTATGTACATTCGCCTATTCGATATGCCTGGGATATGCATCACCAGTATCTTCGTGACGCAGGTTTTGAGCGTGGTGTGAAGTCTGGGCTGGCGCGTTTGATAATGCATTATATGCGTATATGGGATGCTCGAACAGCCAGCGGCGTCGATACCTATATTGCAAATTCCGAATTTATTCGAAGAAGAATCAGAAAGGCCTATGGTCGGGAAGCGAAAGTAATTTATCCTCCGGTAGATGTTGCCGGTTTTACGTTACGGGAAGACAAGGAAGATTTTTATCTGACCGCTTCGCGGCTGGTGCCATATAAAAAAATACCGATGATCGTCGAAGCCTTTCAATCTATGCCTGAGAGAAAGCTGGTCGTTATCGGAGATGGTACCGATATGAAAAAATGCAGGCATTTGGCCGGTTCGAATGTGGAGATTCTTGGCTGGCAGTCATTTTCTGTGCTGAAAGAGTATATGCAGCGGGCAAAAGCTTTTTTGTTTGCTGCTGAGGAGGACTTCGGGATTATTCCCCTCGAAGCCCAGGCCTGCGGAACACCTGTTATAGCCTATGGCAAAGGTGGTGTTCTGGAAACGGTGAGAGATCTTGGTGGTGAGAAACCGACAGGTATATTGTATCGGGAGCAGACCCCGATGGCCTTGCGTGATGCAATACTGAGGTTCGAGAAAGAAAACAGGAAAATAGTTCCTCATCATTGTCGTGAAAATGCCCTGTCTTTTTCGCCCGAGAAATTCAGGAGAGCGCTGCTGAACTATGTTGATGAGTCTGTTCATCGTTGGATTCAAGTATAGCATTTATTTTTTTTATCCTTGGATTTTTCCAGGAGACTTCGTTTTCTTTTCTGGCACTCATGTCTTGCGCGTCTGAGCTGTCATCTCAAATACGTATGCTGCAGTCAGGTTATGGTGATATTTCATAAGATTATACAATACCTCGCCCCTGAAAAAGGGAGGATCGGGTTTGTTGTTCTTGTGAGCATGCTGACGTCTGTGCTTGGTGCCGTGTCGATTTATTCAATTCTTCCCATCCTGAACGAGATTTTTTCAGCAGACAAGACTATTGAGGTTTCCAGCCGGACAACCGGTGTATCCGACAGTAGCATTTCTGACCACGGTGAAGTTGCAACCGTATCGGCACCCTCTTTCTCCTTGCGTATCGATGAATTACAGGAGACAGTCACGGCGCTCTACCAGAATTTTTTCTATGCGGACAGTAAACAGGAGACACTGCTGAACATCTGCATATTTCTTATTGCAGCATTTGCCTTGAAAAACATCTTCATCTATCTCAACAAGCAGATTATCTACCGTATTCAGACTAAAGTTACCAAGAAGCTCCGGGACGATGTTTTTCATTCCATCATTGAAATGCATCTCGACTATTTCAACAAGAGTCGCGTTGGAGGATTGATGAATCATGTCTACAACGATGTGCAGAATGTTCAGAACTCGATCAGCCTGGCATTTATCAATTTCATTCAGAATCCTTTTTCAATCATCGTTTATGTCGGGGTGCTGCTTGCCCTGAGCTGGAAACTGACCTTTTTTGCGCTTGCAATAACTATCATCATTTTTGGTATCGTTCGTCTGATCGGCAAACAGATAAAGCGACTTGCTCAAGTATTCCGTTCAAGGATGGGGGACATGAACGCGGTGCTCAACGAGAAGTTTAACGGGATCAAGGTCATCAAATCGAGCGGGTCAGAGGGTGTCGAAGTGGTAAGGTTCAAGAGCTTCACCCAAGAGTTCAGGAAGCTCGATCTTAAAATTTACAGCCTTCATAACATCGTCGGTCCACTGAACGAGACACTACTTGTTGGTGCTGTTGCCATGGTGCTCTGGTTCGGCGGGTTACAGGTCTTCGAGGGGGCGATGTCTGCAAACGAGCTCATCGTTTTTGCATTCAGCCTGTATTCGGCTATGGGGCCGATGAAAATGCTCGGGGAGGCGCACTCGAAAATACAGGAAGGCATGGCTTCGGCCGAAAGGCTCATCGAGGTTATCGACGCCGAACCCCTCGTGAAAAACGGTTCAAAGCAGGTTGAGGGATTTGCAGACATAATAAGGTTTGATAATGTCTGCTTCAAATATGACAAATCTCCGGATGCGCCCTATGTGCTTGATCATGTTTCGTTTGAAATAAAAAAAGGGGAAGTGCTCGGCCTGGTGGGGCAATCCGGTTCCGGGAAATCCACAGTCGTAGATCTCCTCCTGCGTTTCTATGATGTTGATTCGGGGAGTATCTCAGTTGACGGAACCGATATTCGTGAATTGGATTATAAGCAGCTGCGAAGCATGATCGGTGTCGTAGGCCAGGAGGTCATTCTTTTCAATGACACGATCGAGAGTAATATTGCATACGGCCTTCATGGGGACGTAGAACATGACCGTGTTGTCCGGTCGGCAAAACTTGCCAATGCCCATGGGTTTATCGAGGCGAAACCGGACCGGTACAGCACAGTGGTCGGGGATCGGGGTGTTCAGCTTTCCGGAGGACAGCGGCAGCGGCTGGCTATTGCACGGGCGATGTTAAAAAATCCCGATCTTCTTGTTTTCGATGAAGCAACAAGCGCGTTGGACAATGAGTCTGAAAAAGTTGTGCAGGAAGCCATCGATCACGCTCTTGAAAACAGAACGGCACTTGTTGTGGCTCACAGGTTGTCGACCATCAGAAGCGCAGATCGAATTATAGTCCTTGACAAGGGTCACGTAGCAGAAGAGGGGAGTCACGAGGAACTGGTGGCAAGAGACGGGCTCTACAAAATGTATTATAATATCCAGTTTTCAGCCCAGGTCTCGTGACGCTCTATCGAGTATTTTCTTGCTACCGGATTTGTCGGTGTATGGTTTAACGAAGCTTTTCAATGACGCTTCTATCCGGTTTTGAGTTTTCATCATAGAGGCCGTCGAACCCGAATACCTGCAGTATTCTCATTCCTTTCTCGATCTGGCCGGATGTGATACTGTTTTTCCAGGAGGTAAGTGGTGATGTTCGTTGTATGATCGTGCTTTCCTTGCCGGAGACCTTGCTTGGCTTGCTTATGATGTTTTTGTTGAGCCGGACGGTTTTTCTGTCTGTATCCTTACCGATAAAATCGACTATCTTCTGAACCGCCTGTTCCGGGTTGGAATAAACATCTTCGTAAAAAACGATATGAATCGTTCCCTGGTCGAACTGGCGCAAAGGGACATAATGCAGTATCGACCAGATGAGAACCTGTCTGGCGATGTAATCGTCGTCACGGCTTGTTTTTCGTATAAGAGAATCAAAAGGCTCAAGATAATCCATATGGAGGTCGTGCTGTTGAAGGAGCACTATCGGGTCAGTGATCCATAACCAGTCTTTTCGATTGTATTTCGATACGGCTACCGAAAAAGGGTTCCTGACAAGCAGAATGATTTTTATTTCCGGGTAAAGGGATTGTATCCAGTATGCAAAAAGGTTTGCGAAAATATCTTTTACCAGAAGCCCTTTATAGTGAAATTTATAATTTGCGACATCAACCCGCTCATGTGTGAATTTTCCGGTGAAAATATCCTGTGCAGCTGCAGCAAGCTGCTTGTTTTCTTTTCCGGGTTTCATGTATAGATAGGGTATCATGAAATTCATTGTCCCGATTTCAAGAGGATGAAAGGGTTCGAAGAGCTGCCGGTATTTCCCCTTGTGGTTGATAAGGTCGCCGAGCCATGTTGTGCCGCTTCTCCCGTCCCCTATGATCCAGACAACGTCTCTATAGTTATCGAGATGGTAATTTGCCTTTATTAAGGCGTTGCGGACCGGATATATCATTCCTTTTCTCAGGATTGTTTTCAATTTCATTGTTGTACTGTCCGGGTTTCGATGTCTCTTAAAAAACGATTACATCCCGCATTTCTTTGCGGCATTGAAACAGGTGATGATGAATGGCCGAGCGAACAGGCAGAGAAACGGATCTGTCATTGGTCACGGTATTTGTCGATTCCGTTCGAACAGCGTTTCAGTCTGCCTGCAATCGTTCTGTCAAGAATTTCGTCATTTTCCGGCAGTGATTTCCTTGAATGCTCCTTGTGCCAGAGATGGCAGCCGATCGCATGGAATTTAAGCGTAAGGCGATGACCGGCATTATTGAAAAATCTTGCAACAAATTCGCTGTCCTCTCTGCCCCATCCGTTGAAGTCTTCATTGAAGCCGTTGATTGCTATACAGTCATCACGAAAAAAAGACATATTGCATCCCCGAATTCCATGCAGGGTGTTTTTCTGTTTTGAAAACAGTGCTGAAAGGTGACGGCTGTATATGGCGTTTGCCCTGTTTCTGAGGCCTTTCTCAAACAGGGTGATGTCGGTTTTTCTGTCTGAAAGGATTCTATCCGTTGTTTTTTGGGAAAGAAGTACTCTTGAGCCCTGTATGAATTGACTGTGCCTGGCCGATGCAAGGTGATCAAGGATGAAATGACGATGCAGGACCATATCCCCGTCTACGAGGATGATATAGCTGTTTCTGGAAAGAGCGATCGCCCTGTTTCTCGATGCAGCCAGCCTGAAGCCCTTGTCCTCATGCCAGGAATGAATGACAGGGTTGGGTGATGCTGAGGAAAAATGATCGACGATTGTTTTTGTTTCGCTTGAGCTGCCGTCGTCGGCGACAATGATATCGTTCGGAAGCACGGACTGACAGGCCGCACTTTTCAGGACCAGGTCGAGAGCTGCGGGTCGATTGTAGGTGGTTATGATCAGGCTACAGGTTATTGCGGGTGTTGGCTTCATAGAGTTTCATATACTTGTAAAACGATCCATTTGCATGGGATATGGAGATGACAAGGCCACTGGCGCCGGAAAGAAAGCCTTTTTGCAGAATATAGGATTTGAAAAAAGTAAACGTCCCCCTGAGGAATGCTTTGAACGGTGAGGATTTCTTTTTTCCCCTGTTTTCGTTGGCCCACAGGGACGAATAGCGGTCCATCTTTTCTATCAGGTGAGAGGCGTCGTCAAAGGTAAAATGATTCAATGAGCCGCGTAATTTTTTTATCTGTACGCTGGTGTCGGTCATGACGGATTCATGAACCAGTTTGTCGTCAAATCCTGTTTTCTGCCTGTTGAAAAGTCTGTTGACCCGGTCGTTGGCCCATCCGCAGCAGGTTATTTTTTCATGGTGGTAATAATTATTTCTGTTTACCGAGTAGACAGTATTTTTTTCGAGCTGGAGATGTTGTATTTCATCAGCGAGTTCTTCGGTCATGATCTCGTCGCTGTCGATGGAGAAAATCCAGTCGTTTGACGCTTCCCGGGCGGCGAGTCTTTTGAGCGGACCGAACCCGATGAACTCATGCTCGATAACCTTCACGTTAGGGAAGCTCCCGGCGATCTCCAGTGAATTGTCGGTTGAGCCGTTATCCAGGACAAGTACTTCATTGAAAGAGCGGAGAGCGTGCAAACACTCCCTGAGGTGCTTTTCAGAATTTTTCGTGAGTATGGTTACTGAAATGTTTTCAGCCACTGTGCTATTTGGTTGAAGATAGTGACAGGATCGATGTTGGAGAGACAGTCACTCGGGCCGTTCTTGTCGTCACAACCCGCAAGGCCGCAAGCAACGCAGGGCATGTTTGCCTGAAAGATCGTCACGTTGCCATACGTTTGCAGCGGCATGTCGGAAACGGCGCATTTCTGCAGATCATTCGCCCATGGAGACCAAGTTTTAAGTATGGTCGGCCCGAAAATTGCAAAAATTCTCTTGTTCTGGGCTGCTGCGATATGCATGTTCATCGTGTCGTTTCCAATATAGGCCAGCGATAAATTACTCAGGGCAATCAATTCCTCCAAAGATGTCTCACCGATAAAATCATAAACATTCGAAAGGCTGGGCAACTCGCGTTTGATCGTGGCATCGATATCGCTTTTTCCTCCTGTGACAATGATCGGGATGTCGAGTGTATTCAGCAATTCAAGTAATTTCGTTCTCAGGTGTGCGGGATATATTTTGTAGTTGTATTGAGCGGATGGATGGAATATGATGAAGTCACGGATGCCCGTTTTCTCAAGTCGTTTGACAATGAGGGCTTCTTTTTCGGGGAAATATCCGGCAGTAACGGTAATTTTTGGGAGGCTGTTTCCCAGAAAGGCAAGACTCCTTGTGTTGTTTATAACGACATGTTTTGAGGTATCGAACACATAATTGCCATTCAGTAAGATTTTTTTCCACCATGACCTGGAGCCGGTTGCATCGATTGCGCTTATTGAGATGCTCCCCCCGAGGACTGCAAAAAGAACGCTCCTGTCACTTGCGGTCAGACTGATTCCGATATCGTAGCGCCTGTATATTTTCGTGAGAAGAGAAAGCGTGCTCCTCGTCCTGTTTCGGTATGAGAAGGTATAGACATCGTTTATATGCTGAATTGTTCGTGCAATTGGCAGCGTGTCCTCATTAACGAGAAGGTCGATTCGAGCATTCTTGCAGGTTGTCTTCAAAGAGTCGATGAGTGGAGAACCAAGAAAGACATCCCCGTTATACCGTTGAATGATGACAAGAATCCTGCTGATTTTTTCAGGTTTTATAGTCACTGTACAGGAACGAGCTTAAATAGACGAAGAGCATGGTTGTGAAATGGCCCCGTAAATAACTGTCACTGAGCATGATCAGTGCAAATAGAAGAGGAAGGGTTATTCCGAGGTGTTTCTGCAGATGATTCCCTGATTTCATTGCCTGACGTATCTGGCTATAAAGTATGGCAGTGAGGGAAAGTAGGCCGAAGACCCCAAATTGCACAAGTGTGAGTACATACATGTTA
This sequence comes from Chlorobium sp., assembly GCA_028277225.1. Taxonomy (GTDB): domain Bacteria; phylum Bacteroidota; class Chlorobiia; order Chlorobiales; family Chlorobiaceae; genus Prosthecochloris. The sequence goes on along the minus strand of JANQHB010000034.1, from coordinate 12,616 downwards.
TGTGGTTGTGATGGAGCAGGTAGCTCAGGTGTATTTTGCGCATTGATTTTTTCGTACTCAATGCTGAAGTCTCCTGTTCCAACACCGATGAAGGGGTGCTTGCGGATAATTTCGAATGAGTTGGCACTGAAAGCTATTCTGAGGCCCACATTTGTTTCCTTGTTCTCATTATACATCCTGATCTCGTCTGCCGCTTTATTTACTCTGTAACGAAACACTTCGCTTGTGTTATAAGAGAGAAGAAAAACGAAAGTGATACTCAGAATCGAAAAGATAACCGCTTTCAAAGTTTGTTTATGGAAGAACTGAAAGAAAACAATGCCGATCATAGCAAAAAACATGATCTGCCCTGCCCGACCTATGGTTATGAACATGTTGAAGGTCATCATGAACGCCAGTGCAGTATAGAGGAACCTCGCCGTTAGTCTTTGATCCGGTTCGATAAACAGGCGGTACAACACGAGATAAATTGTAATGGTCAGGTATGGATTATAGGATATATGGGTCATGAAAGGGGTGGGATTTTCAGGATCGATCCCAAAAACGGGTGGTATCGCATTGAGCCAGATTCCTAAAGACAGAATTACGCTTGCCGTCATAGCGACAAGAAATGTATTGATGTAGAGGTTGATGTGTTCCTTTTTTGCAAAAAGCATGAGAAGCGGCAACAGAAGGAGGAGGGATTCTTTTTTTAGTACATATATTCCGTTCTTGATATCGGATGTCCATAGAAGCCCGATAATGTGTATGAGAAAAAACGCGATCACCGAAAGTGCTACGGGATTGTTTTTCAGTTGTATCCAGTCGTTTCTGAAATCATTTCTCAGTATCCAGATCAGCAGGATGAGCAATAAGATAAAGTAGCTTGCGGCAACAGAAAGGGGAAGCACAAGGCCCAAAGCCATCATCAGGTATGATGCTACTTCAGAAAGCCTTTTTTTTGGGGGGTTCATGATATCCATTTGCGATAGTAAAAAAACAAAAAGTCTATTTGTTAGTGAGGTTGTATCATGATGCTGGATAATGATGGAATCCAGGCTGAAAAAGCATCGGTCATATGTGTTGTTCAAAGTTGAAAGGGTGACAGGCCCAGGTCTTGCAGCGATAAGACTGTACGATAGGAAAGTAAGGGAAAAAACTATGAATGGCTCTATTGGTTTTGCAGCTGCAATAACTGCAAGCAACCAATCTTGATGCTATAATAGCTTAAATAACATACTAAACGTTATGACTTGATGAAGCGAGCTATGCACTTTTTGGATAATAAAAAAGTTCTTTTCTACTGGACTAGCATTGTTCTGTTTCTTGTTTTGCTCCTTTATCCCCTTATGGGGGGCTCTCTTATGTTCCTGTTAGCACCTGAAACAGGTCATGTGGAGAATCCTGCTCAGTTCGACGAAGGCCTTTTGGAGTTGTACAGGGTAGTCCAGGTTCTGGCACAGGTTTTTTTTCTCGGCCTGCCGGTGTTTTTCCTGGCATCAATTCATACCCGTGAAAGGCTGCCTTTTTCGCAAAGCAATTTCAGGTTTCTCGGTTTCAACCGGAAAAGCCCTGCAAAAGGTCTCCTCATAGCGCTTCTTGGTGTTTTGCTGCTGCAGCCTTGTATCTACAGTCTCATGACGGTGATTGATTATCTGTTCTATCATGCCGGAGATGTCGGTCGGGCGATACTGGAAACTTCACGGCAGCAGGAGGATTTTCTTTATTATCTCGCAGGCGCTGATTCATTTACGGAGTTTCTGGTTGTAGCCTGCATTGTTGCCCTGGTGCCTGCAGTTTGTGAAGAGCTGTTTTTCCGGGGTTACATTCAGCGGAATTATGTCGAATCGCTTTCACCTGCGAGGGGGATTCTTCTGACCAGTGTTCTTTTCGGTCTCTTTCACTTCAGCCCTGCCAATCTTGTACCGCTCTTTTGCATGGGATGGTTCCTGGGCTATCTCTATGAAACATCGAAAAGTCTTGTTCTGCCGATAGCTGTTCATTTCAGTAACAACCTGTTGTCACTCGTTGTTCTTCAGTTTCAGCGTGAGGATTCCAGGGCGATTGGCGGCGCGAATGCCGGAAACAGCTTTGAAGGATGGATGATGATTGTTCTGACAACAGTATCAATTCTGCTGTTTATCCTGGCCATGAAGAAGTTCAGGAATATTTTTTCATGAGAATATGTGTCAGGCCCTGTTCTGATGTGAGCGATTGTCGAGTATACCGAAAAGTCGTGACGCCCGGTTCAGACCGATATCTTCTGCAGAATGTACGTGTTTTTTTGTAGCTTGAGCACCCGGTTGGTATGTGCATTTCTGCGCATTGATGGTGAAAGCAATGGATAATCCGGGAATGAAAATTGAGGGAACCAATGTCAGAATCGGGCATTTCAAATCTTCTCCAGAGAATTGCTGTAGCGCTCGTTGGTGTTCCGCTGATTCTATGGTTGAACGCGATGGGAGGCTGGTACTTCTTTGCTTTTTCAACGATTCTGGTTTTTGTCGGTATCTGTGAATTTCATCGTCTTCTCTCGAAATCTTTTCCTTCTCCTCTTTTCTTGTTGCTCTTGTTTTCGGCCCTCCTGCAGTTGAATTTCCTCTTTCAGAGAGTTGACGGGTGGTTGCTTCTCACTGGTATGCTTCTCGTGCTGCTGGTTGTCGAATTGTTCAGAACCAGCGCTTCAAAAGTCGTTGTGACAGGTTCATCAATGACAGCGCTGCTCTATGTGAATATGTCGTTCGGTTCGCTTTTTTTGATCAGGTCAATCGAGCCATATGGCGCATCTCTTGTTCTGCTGCTTCTGATTTGTATCTGGTCAACTGATATCCTTGCGTATTTCGGAGGGAGAAGTTTTGGAAGAAGGTTCTTCAGGCAGAAGTTTTTTGAGCGCTACAGTCCTCAGAAAACCTGGGAAGGTTATATCTCGGGCTCTTTTGGCGGTATTGCCGGTTCAGTTGTTTATCTTTTTTTCAACGACACCCTTTCACCGGTTTTTGTGCTCTTGACGGGAATTGTCACCGGGCTTTTCAGCCCGCTCGGCGATCTGGTTGAATCAATGTTTAAAAGAGAGGCCGGGGTAAAGGATTCATCGGCACTTATCCCGGGCCATGGCGGTGTTCTTGACCGTTTCGATACACTGATGTTCATGTCGCCTCTTGTCTATCTCATGTTATATTTCTTCGGTATGCTCAATGGAGTCTAGGGAATGTTTTATATATTATCGGTCATTTTGATTGATGTGGGAACGGGCCAGGTGCCGAACTAATCAGGTTGATTGCTGCAATGAAGATCGAAGGTCTGCTATCCGGTACATACATCGAACTGCATCTTGAGGCAGGAACAAAATCCCAGGTTATAGAAAAGATGCTTCTTATAGCAGGCTCGCATCCGGGGGTCAAAAGCCTCAAGAAACTGCGGCAGGATGTGCTCAGGCGAGAAAAAGAGATGTCGACAGGAATAGGTAAGCGGATAGCGTTGCCCCATGCGAAGACCGAGGCTGTTTCCAAACCGGTTCTGGCTCTGGCGACGCTGAAAGAAGGTGTCGATTTTGATGCTATTGACAACGAGCCTGTCCAGATTGTTTTTTTTCTTGCCACACCTGAGGAAATGCTTTCAGAGCATCTGAAACTTCTTGGCCGTATAACCAGGCTTGCCGGACGTTCTGCTTTCAGGGACAGGCTGCTTGCTGCAAATGATACGGCAAGTGTTCTTGATTTGTTCAGCGAAGAAGAAAAGGATTTGCCGCAGATATAAACTCCTGTCGGGTGACGGTCTGCTGGACCGGGAGCGGATCGCTCTGCCACCCGGGCTTTCAGGCAGTTTCTCTGGCTGAAGGTCTTACAGACATCTTACAGATACAAGTCGCAGAAAAATCGTTCATGTCGCAATTTCGAGCTGTAAAAGGGACCAGGGATATTTTTCCCGGCGAGGTTTTCTCCTGGAGACATGTCGAAAAGATTATTCATCAGGTGGCCGGACTCTATGGTTACGGCGAAATCAGAACTCCGGTGTTCGAGTACACCGATCTTTTTCAACGGAGTATCGGTGCCACAACCGATATCGTCGGCAAGGAGATGTTTACCTTCAGACCTGAAGAAAAAGGCCGTTCGATAACCTTGCGGCCCGAGATGACAGCGGGCGTCATGCGGGCTTACCTTCAGGGCGGTCTTGGTGCGGCGTTCCCTGTTCATAAACTCTATTACATTGCCGACCTTTTTCGAAAAGAACGGCCGCAGGCAGGCAGACAACGCCAGTTTTCGCAGTTCGGTGTCGAATTGATCGGGGCCTCTTCTCCGGAAGCGGTGGCAGAGGTCATCAGTCTGATGATGCATGTTTTCGGTGAACTGGGACTTTCCGGGCTTGTTCTCCGGATCAACTCGCTTGGTGACAGGGATGACAGAGCACGCTACATTGTTGCACTAAAAGAATATCTTGAACCGTATACCGGTTTTTTTGACGGCCCGCTGAGGGAGCGTCTGGAAAAAAATCCGCTTCGGATACTTGATTCGAAAGATCCGGAAGTTCGCAAGATAGTGCACGGCGCACCGAAGCTCTGCGATTACCTCAGTCCTTCTGCATCTGACGATTTTTCAAAAGTACTGAAGTACCTTGACGCTCGGAACGTTGACTATACGATTGATCCACTGCTTGTAAGAGGACTCGACTATTACTGCCATACGGCATTTGAAGTGTCCAGTTCCGAACTGGGCGCTCAGGATGCACTCGGTGGAGGGGGGCGCTATGACGGACTGGCCCGGGAACTGGGAAGCAGGCATGATGTTCCGGCAGTGGGTTTTGCTGTCGGCATGGAGCGTCTCTTGATTGTCATGGAGAAGCTTGGGCTGCTCGAAGACCTGAATATATCGGGCCCGCAGGTTTATATCGTGATGCAGGATTCAAATCTTTTCAGTCATGCTTCAGGTATCTGTGATACATTGCGGCAGTCTGGTGTCAGTACGGTTATGGATTTTACCCGAAGAAGCATGAAGTCCCAGATGAGAGAGGCAAACCGGATACAGGCGGCATACGCACTTTTTGTCGGCGAACAGGAAGCGGCGTCTGAAGTTTATGGTCTGAAGAATCTGGGGACATCTGAGCAGAAATCACTGTCGCTGAAAGATATTATCGGTCGTCTGGCTGCTGAGTAGAAACAGATGAAACCGTTATTGTGATACTGTTGTTTTGAAGGATTCAGGCTTTTGTTTTCAGAGTAAAAGAAGGTGTCATGACTGAGAAAACCGTTTCATTCTATACAAAATCCGGATGTTCACTCTGCGACCGGGCAATGAAGGTGATCGCTGCTGTGAGAATGGATATCCCTTTCAATCTCGAGTGTATTGATATAACCGGTTCTTTCGAACTGACAGAAACCTACGGCCTGCATGTGCCTGTAGTCTGCATAGACGGTACGGAATGTTTCAGGTATCATGTGAGCGAAAAACAGTTCCGTTCACTCCTGCTCGGAGATATGGTAATGAACCGGGACGATGGATAAGAACGATAACAGCCTGAATATGTTTCCTGCCGTTATGGAAAAAACGAACAAGGTGTCATGCTCTTTCTTCTAAGATTATTTCTCATAGTTCTCATCATGTATCTGCTTCTCAGGACAGCGGTGCGATTTGTTGCCCGTCGTTTTTTGCGGCAGGAATGGCCGTTCCGTTCTTCGGGCCAGGATGGTGTGGGGCCGACCGTTACGGGAAAAGCCGAAGAAACGGAATACGAAGTGATGGAAACGCATATCAAAGAATCTGAGGACCGTGCATGAAGAGCGTTACGAACGTACTTTTATTTGAATCTGTACCGCCTTTTTTTTACATTACAGCACTGGAAGAGGACAAAGAAGAGGTCTTTTTTGAAAGTGGGTGTTCCCCACTTTTTTGTTTTTCTGATATAATTACAAAATAGCCGGTGTGGAACAGGGGTCTTTGATATCGTTTATTCATAGTGCACTCGGGGAGTGCAGCCATGATGATGTTTTTCTGGTGGATCTGCACATGAAAGGGGCTTACCCTTCGGTCAGGGTTGATGTGTATGTGGATACCGACAAAGGTATTTCTGTTTCCGGGTGTGTTGATCTCAATCGTTGTCTGATCACCGCATTGGCATCAAGTGATGATATGAAAGCTGTTGTCGGCGACGATTTTGAATTGACGGTATCATCGCCGGGTATCGGAGAGCCGATAAGGCATGTTCGCCAGTATATCCGTCATACAGGACGCAGGGTTCGTGTCCAATATCGAAACAGCGGGCATATGCCTGCCGAAATTACCGGACGCCTGATCGAGGCGGATGTAATGGATACACCTTCGCCTTCGATCGTGCTTGAGCCGGTTGCAACAGGAAAACGGAAAAAGAACGTTGCCGGAGAACAGATGCGGCTTGAACTGAGCATGGTCAGCAGGGCGGTTGTCGAAGTTGATTTCTGAAACAGGATAACGGGGTCGGCCTTATATTTTCTTTTTTTAAAAAAAGCAATTGAACAGAGATGGCAAGAAAGCAGGCTAAGGCGGAAAAGCAGGACAGGAAAGAGCTTATCGCAAACGCTTTTGGCGAGATCGAGCAGTCGAAGGTTTTCCTGGACAAACGAACGGAAAGTGCCGCTGTAAAAATGGATATTGCAGATCTTCTGAAGGATATCATTCAGAAGCAGTTGCGCAAGGATTACGATCCGGAGGTTGAAGCCAATATTTTCATCAATCCGGAACGGGGAGACTTCGAGGTATATATTCTTAAAAAAATTGTCGATGAGGTGGATCTGCCCAGCATCGAGATCAGTCTTGACGAGGTTCGTGACATTGATGAATCCCTTGAGCTGGATGATTATTACGAGGAAGGTCCGATCAACCTTGAAGATTATCTGACCAGGAAATCGATTCAGATCATCAAGCAGTCGGTCCAGAAGAAGGTCCGGGACCTCGAACGCCAGGTGGTCTATGAGGAATGCCTTGAAAAGGTAGGGGAAGTAGTTGCCGGAGAGGTCTATCAGGTTCGTCCCGGCGAGGTGATTTTTACCTACAGCACATCAAAAGACCATCGGGTCGAGCTTGTTCTTCCCCGATCGGAGATGATGAAAAAGGACAACCCGAGGCGAACTCCCCGAATGAAGCTCTATGTCAAGCGAATCGAAAGGGAAAAAGTGAAAGTTCGTCAGGACGACGGAACCATTGTTGAAAAAGAAAAGCCTGACGGCGCGATGAAAGTGATTGTGTCAAGAATCGATGACAGGTTTCTCTATAAGCTTTTTGAAAATGAAGTTCCCGAGATCCTCGATGGTATGATCGTCATCAAGGGTATTGCAAGAGTGCCTGGTGAACGGGCCAAGGTTGCCGTTGAATCCACCAGTTCGAGAATCGATCCGGTTGGTGCAAGTGTCGGTTACAGGGGTAAGCGGATCCAGAGTATCGTCAAGGAGCTCAATAACGAGAATATCGACGTGATCTATTTTACCGATGATCCCCAGATATTTATCGCCAGGGCTCTTCAACCGGCAAAAATAGATCCCATGACGGTCCATGCCGATATGAAAACCCGAAAAGCGCGTGTGATGCTCAAGCCGGAGCAGATCAAGTATGCCATCGGTAAAAACGGAAACAATATCCATCTTGCCGAGCGATTGACCGGATATGAGATCGATGTCTACCGGGATGTTATCGACAAGGCAATGGAGGATCCCAATGATATCGACATCATTGAATTCCGGGAAGAGTTCGGTGATGATATGATCTATCAGTTGCTCGACGGCGGTCTTGACACAGCCAAAAAGGTGCTTCAGGCAGAAATAGAGACTATAGAAGAAGCGCTGCTTGGGCAAAACAAAGGTGAAGAGAATATTCTGTTCTCCCGGAGCAGAAAGCCCTCGGTCAAAATGAAAGAGAAAAAGCTGAGCGAAGGTGAGCGGCGTTACTGGAGAAAGATAGCTGAGAATATCTACAAGACGGTCAAAGATCAGTTTAATGAGGCGGACCTCGAAGGAATTATCGATAAGAATAATGACGCTTCTGAAGAGGAAAATTCTGCAGATGCTGTTGACGGAGAAGAGGCCGGTTGATTTTTTTCGATGCCGCGCTTGCATCCGTTATTGTGATGGTTGCGGGATGATCCGGAAGGAATACTAATTTATGGAGCGGCTCTCCTGGATACTGAGGGCTGCCGGTTATTTAATCCAGAGGAGGTTGTATGTCCCCTGAGGGAAAGGAGATGAAATATCGAATCAGTGATATTGCAAGAGAGCTGCAGGTGAGTCCGCAGGAAGTCCTCGTTTTTGTCAAAGAGTCCGGCGGAAAAGTAGCGTCAACATCTTCTATGGTCAAGGGACCGATGCGTGATTTGATCCTGGATCATTTCAGCGATGAGAAAAAGCTTGTTGACCAGACCCGAAAAATCCGGCAGGAAAAGCAGTTGCGGTTGTCGCGCCTGGAAGAGCAGTCGCGAAAGACCTACGAAAAAGAGCAGCAACTGAGGGATATTATCAGCGGGCGCCCCGAAAGACCGGCGGTCAAAGCCAAAAAGGAGGCAAAGCCGTCAGAAGAAACGCATGTTTCGGCTGAAATGGGCGAGGAGCCTGACAAAATGAATGTGCAGGAAACTGTCGAGAGTGTTCCTGTGGAAGTCAAGGCAGGTGTGACGGCAACCGATGTTCCTGAAGTGGTTGAGGAGGTGAAAGATGCTTCGGCTGTTGAGCCTGATGAGGCAGATGGCGGTGTTTCCTTTGAAACCCCGAAAAATATCGGAGGCCTGACTGTTTTTGGAACGATCGATGTCGAGGGTAATGCACCGGCCGGGAGCGAAGCCGATAAGAAGAAAAAGAAAAAGCGCAAGAAGCGTTTCAGGGAACAGGCTGACGAGCTCAAGGACGAATTCGAGGTGTCAGGCAAGGACGTGTCGGCTGCCGATGGTGACATGGCGGACAAAGAGACCTTGAAGAAAAAGGGCGGAGAAGACAGCGCGAAGCCGGAGACTCTGGATGCCGGTTCTTCAAAACGGAAAAAAGGAAAGAAGAAGAAAAAGCCGGAAGTCGACGAAAAAACGATCGAGCAGAACATACGCACGACCATTTCCGGAATGGATGATAGTGGTGGCGGCGGAGCCTCGCGACAGCGTTTCCGCAAGATGCGTAAGATGGAGCGCGAGAAGGAACAGGAAGCAGCTGAAGCGATCAGGGAGGCAGAGCGCAGTATTGTCAGGGTAACGGAATTTGCCACTGCTCATGAACTGGCCGACCTTATGGGAATAACGCCCAAGGAGATCATACAGCACTGTTTTTCAATGGGTAAATTTGTCACGATCAACCAGAGGCTCGATAAGGAAACTATCGAACTGATCTCGCTGGAATTCGGTTTCGAGGCGGAATTTGTTTCGGAGGTTGAGGCGACCGAGGTGATCGAGGATGAGGATCTCGACGAGGATCTCAAAATACGGCCTCCTGTTGTGACGATCATGGGACATGTAGATCATGGCAAGACATCTCTTCTCGATTATATCCGGAGCAGTAATGTTGTTGCTGGAGAGTCAGGGGGGATCACGCAGCATATCGGCGCCTATGAAGTATCGTTCGATGGAGAAAGAAAGATCACGTTTCTCGATACGCCCGGTCACGAGGCCTTCACGGCCATGCGTGCAAGGGGAGCACAGGTGACCGACATTGTTATTCTCGTTGTGGCGGCTGATGACAGTGTTATGCCTCAGACTGTCGAGGCTATCAATCACTCGAAAGCTGCTGAAGTACCGATCGTTGTCGCTATCAACAAGATTGACAAGCCCGAGGCGAACCCGGAGAAAATCAGGACGCAGCTTTCCGAGGCGGGTGTGCTGGTTGAGGATTGGGGCGGTGAGTACCAGTGCCAGGAAATTTCCGCAAAGAAAGGTGCCGGGATCAATGAACTGATGGAGAAGGTCCTTACAGAAGCGGAAATCCGGGAACTGAAAGCAAACTATTCGAGAGATGTTCCCGCACGGGGTATCATTGTTGAGGCCGAGCTCGATAAAGGCAAGGGCGTTGTTTCTACAGTACTGGTGCAGCGTGGATATCTCCAGGTCGGTGATCCGTTTGTTGCCGGGCATACGATGGGACGTGTCCGGGCTCTTATGGATGAGCGGGGAAAGAGGGCGCTTGAGGCAGGCCCTTCGCAGCCTGTGAGGGTGCTGGGATTTGAAGATCTTCCTCAGTCAGGTGATGAATTCATGGTCATGCAATCTGACAGGGAAGCCAGGGAAATTGCCCAGAAGCGTCAGATTATACGCCGTGAACATGAATTCCGCAGAAGCACGCGTGTCAAGCTGGACAGTATTGCCCGGCAGATAAAAGAAGGGCTTATGAAGGAGCTGAGTGTTATCATCAAGGCTGATACCGATGGTTCCATTCAGGCACTTGCCGACGGGTTGATGAAGATTCATAATGAGGAGGTCAAGGTACAGATTATTCATCAGGGTGTCGGTCAGATAACCGAGACAGACGTTCTCCTGGCGGCGGCTTCCGATGCAATTATCATTGGTTTCAGAGTCAGACCGAATGTCAACGCAAAAAAACTTGCAGAGAAGGAAGACCTCGATGTTCGTTTCTACAGCGTTATCTATCATGTGATCGAGGATGTCGAGCAGGCGCTCGAAGGGATGTTGTCGCCTGAACTTCATGAAGAAAGCATCGGGTCACTTGAAATCCGCCAGGTGTTCAAGGTTCCTAAAGTCGGCAATGTCGCAGGCTGCTATATGCTTGAAGGCAAAGTGTTCAGGGATTCCAAAGTCCGTCTTCTCCGTGAAGGGGTACAGATATATGATGGCGAGCTTGACTCGCTCAAGAGATTCAAGGATGACGTCAAAGAGGTTGATGCCGGTTATGAATGCGGTTTGAATCTCAAGGGCTACAGTGATATCAAGGTTGGCGATGTCGTTGAGGCCTACAGAATTGTTGAGAAGAAAAGAAAACTGTAATCCGATGCAGGTGGAAGCACTTCGGGTTTGATTGTTTCTTTTGCATGAATTGAGCATTGGTTGAAACGCTCGTATTATGTCGATTCGTACAGATAAGGTTGCCTCACTGCTTCAGAGAGAACTCAGCACGATTTTTGAAAAAGAGATCCCCCGCAACGGTCCTCTCCTGACTGTGACGGACGTGAAAGTGACCAACGATCTTGGTATTGCAAGGGTCTATATTTCGGTCATCGGTAACAAGGAAGAGTCTCGTCAGGCCATGAGCAGGCTGCAGGGCGAAACAAAATATATTCGCAAACTGCTTTCGTCAAGGATTCGTCATCAGTTCCGAAGGATTCCTGAACTGGAATTTTACGAAGACCTGTTGCACGAGCAGGCAAGCAGGATTGAAGAATTGCTGAAAAAGGCTCGTGACGGTCAGTCAAGAGAACGTTGAGGGGATGTTGAGCCCCGGCGAATACCTGCATATTGCGCAGGTATCGCAGGATTGATATCGAAAAACGTAGGCTTAAATTGAGCGATTGTCGAACATGCCACAGATGCAAGGCACAGGGAATGCTGCTGTATCCCGACACGTCGGGACGCAAGTTCCCTGTAACGAAGCAGATTCGGCCCTGTGAAATACTGGTCTGATTTCACGGGGTCGGCCCCGACACGTCGGGATTTCAACACATGCGGTTCTTTATCGGTTTTTTCTTGGATCCGACAGGTAACAAATAGCCATGCCTTTTGAACAGTATAAAAGACTTTTTTATCAACTTACTCTTATTGAGCATCCCGACGAGTCGGGACACTCAGTTTAGGATATGGTAATGCTTCCTGAATGATGATTGACAAGCGAAGAGATGCGCCGGGGGCGGACAACGGGGGAGAATTTTTACTTGTCGATAAACCGCTTGACTGGACGTCTTTTGATGTTGTGGCAAAGATCCGTAACGCCTACAATGCTGCGGGACATAAGAGAAAAGTAGGGCATTGCGGTACGCTCGATCCCCGTGCAACCGGTCTGCTTATTCTCGCAACCGGGAAAAAGACGAAGCAGATTGCTGGACTTGAAGCGCTTGACAAGGTGTATGAAGGGATAATCAAGCTTGGTGTTATGACCGAAAGTCATGATACTGAAACACCGGAGCACAGTTCCTCTTCCGTTTCCCATCTCCTTGCCGAAGATATACATGCTGCGGCAGCTTCACTCGAGGGAAAGCAGATGCAGAAGCCTCCGATGCACTCGGCTGTATGGCACAAAGGAAAGCGACTGTATGAGCTTGCCAGGAAAGGGGTGCAGGTGCCTGAGAGAAAATCAAGGGAGATTACGGTACACCGTTTCGAAATACTATCAGTTGAACTCCCCTTCATCCGTTTCCGGCTGGATGTTTCAAAAGGCGCTTATATACGGGTTCTTGCACATGATCTGGGACAGAAGCTCGGTGTCGGAGGGTATCTTTATTCTTTGAGAAGAATAGCAATTGGTTCGTTCAATGTGACGGACGCAACAAGCGTCAATGATATTGTCGAAAGCATCGGAAAGCAGGACAACAGGACAGCAGAGTAAGCGGGTATGACCTGAATTGAGCGATTGTCGGGCCCTGTGAAATATCTGGTCTGGTTTCACGGGGTCGGCATTTCCCGACTTGTCGGGATTTAAACAAATGCGGCTCTTTCTTAATTTTCATGTTCACCCGACAGGCAGGAAATAACTCAAAAA
>JANQHB010000073.1 GCA_028277225.1 Chlorobium sp. | reverse complement strand
GGGTCTCTAGCTCAGTTGGTTAGAGCGACTGGTTTACACCCAGTAGGTCGGGGGTTCGACTCCCTCGGGACCCACACTTCAGATATCGACAATCCTCTGAAACATCAGGGGATTGTTCTCCTGCCTCCAGGCTCTCTTTACAAGCACCTGAACTGAGCATCCCGACATGTCGGGATACAGCGGCATTCCCTGTGCCTCGCATCTCCGGCCCTGTGAAATATACGATCTTGATTTCACGGGGCTCGACAATCGCTCAATTTAGGAAGCAGTTTTTTTCCGGCACGACAAGACGCAACAGATCACCTGTTGCGCCCTCAGGAGAGAACGGTAAATGCCTTTATTGAAGGATCCGGTTGTTTGTCAAGAACAGCAAGCGTGGTGACTTTTGAGGCTGGAGGTCCCAACCTGACATCCTTAAGAAACTTTTCGATCAATCCGGCCGAGCCCTGTACATCAATCCTGACCGTACCATCCTGCATGTTTTTCACCCATCCCTTAAGCCCGAGTCTGGTGGCGGAACGATGAACAAACATTCTGAATCCGACGCCCTGAACCAGGCCGTAGACGGTAACCTGCACCCTTTTTGTCATCACAAGCGGAATTTACACCTGCACATTGCGCATTGGAGAGGCCTTAAACAACACGTTCAATCCTTCTCACCGCTGTTTTTGGTTTGTTTGATCTTTTTTACCGCGGCTTCGAGGCTGCGCAGTTCGTCCTCGTCAACGACCGGTTTGCCGTTCTTTTCAGGCTTCTCGTCCTGGCCGTTATCCGTCACGTCTCCTGTGCAGTCGTGAGTAATGCCATGAAATGTGTTTCCTGCAGGTCTTTTACCGAGAATTTCCTCGATCCTGCAGTAGTGGAGCACTTCTTTTTCCAGTAATTCCTGAGCCAGTTGCTCGAGGTTATCCCTGTTTTCGGTCAAAATCTCCCGAACCGTCTGCTGTGCCTGTTCGATAAGTGCGTGCACCTCTTCGTCGATCAGGCGAGCGGTATGCTCACTGTATTTCTTGTCCACTCCGGGACCGCCATAATAGGGATTGTTGCTTTCATAGTAGGAGACATTGCCGACTTTATCGCTCATACCGTAAACAACGACCATGTTATAGGCAATTTCAGTTATTTTTTCCAAGTCGTTCTGGGCTCCGGTCGAGATTTCATCGAAGACAATCTCTTCTGCAATTCTCCCCCCGAGCAGACCGCATATACGCGAAAAAAGCTCTTTGCGGGTCATAAGGTACCGGTCTTCAAGAGGCAGGTTCATCGTATAACCAAGAGCACTCATCCCGCGAGGCACAATGGATATTTTCTGCACCGCGTCATTTTCAGCCATCATCCAGCTGATAATCGCATGACCTGACTCGTGATAGGCGACAACTTTTTTCTCCTGCGGATTGATGACCTTGTTCTTCTTTTCCAGTCCCGCTACGACGCGCTCGATGGCGTCTTCGAAATCTTTCATCTCGATCTGCTGCTGTCCCCTTCTTGAAGCCAGCAAGGCCGCCTCATTTGCAGCATTGGCTATTTCCGCCCCGGCAAAACCCGGCGTCTGTGAAGCAAGAACTTTAAGATTGACATTCGGGGAAAGCGAGAGGCTCTTTGTGTGCACCTTGAAAATATCAATACGGCCTTTCTGGTCAGGCTTGTCCACCATGATCTGCCGGTCGAATCTTCCGGGACGCAGGAGCGCACTGTCCAGAACATCGGGCCTGTTGGTTGCCGCCATAAGAATGACACCCTTGTCGGTGGCAAAACCGTCCATTTCCACAAGAAGCTGGTTGAGCGTATTTTCCCGTTCATCATTGGCGCCCATCATCATCCCTTTTCCGCGGCTCCTGCCGACTGCGTCGATCTCGTCAATAAAAATAATACAGGGAGCCTTCTCCTTGGCCTGGCGGAAAAGATCCCGAACGCGAGCGGCACCCACACCGACAAACATTTCCACAAAATCCGAACCGCTGATGCTGAAAAACGGAACGTCCGCCTCTCCTGCCACAGCTTTGGCAAGAAGAGTTTTGCCTGTCCCGGGAGGTCCTACAAGCAGAACACCTTTTGGAAGTTTACCACCGAGCTTGGTGTACTTCTTGGGGTCCTTGAGAAAATCCACGACCTCCATGACCTCCGCTTTGGCCTCGTCGAGACCGGCAACATCCTTGAAGGTAATGCGGGTATGCTCATCAAGATTTTCGTAGAGGGCAGCCTTGTTTTTACTGATGTTCATGAACTGTGAACCGGGCCCTCCGATGCGGCGGAATACAAAAAAATATATTCCTATAAGCAACGCAAAGGGAATGATCCACTGGAGCAGTTCTCCTATCCATGTATTTCCGGGGATGCCCTGGTAACTGATCCCTTTGGATTCCAGGAGATCAATCAGTCCTTCATCCTTGACCGGAACCACAAAAACTTCCCTTGAGGTTGGAGAAGAGCCCGAAACCCCCTGACTTTCACCCGGAACGGCAACCACACCGGGTTTAAGATTGACATAGATACGTTCCGGAGCGATTTTTACAGACTCTATCCTGTCTTTCTGAATATATTCCCGAAACTTGCTGTAAGGAATTTCTTCCGATGAGCCGGACCAGAAAAAAGCCAGTTGCAGGCCGAGTATTATCAGTACAACGACGATATAGTAAACGGGAGAAAATCTTGGCTTCTTATCGTCGCCGCCCTGTTCACCACCATCATAGGGATTCTGTGGTTTGAATAGATTATTTGCCATGAATACGGGTTACAAGTAATTTCATTCCTGATCGAGCGTCCTGAACATCGTATGACACGTCATGTAAAACATAGTCTAAATGCTCCAGACCTGCTATAAGTTTCAGACCCGGGGAACACCGGTCCGGTTTGCTTTTTTACTCTCTCCTGAATTGAGCGATTGTCGAGCATGCCACAGATGCAAGGCACAGGGAATGCAGCTGTAGTGCTCTACCGCAAGTTCCCTGTAACGAAGCAGATGTGGCATGATCGGCAATCCCAAAGGGTTTCAATAAATGCGGCTCTTTATCAGTTTTCATGATTACCTGACAAGTAAGGGATAACCTCTCTACAAACACAGTAGAACAGATTGTTTTAAAAAAACTTACTATTATGGAACATTTATTGAAACGCTCAGTTTAGGTTTCTATTGATTAGATAACTTTGCAATGCCCGATCACCGGGCTGCTTAACCATGCATGCAATCGCCATGAATATATCGACGAATGTCGCGAGAAACAAGGTTAATACGCTGATTACTGCAAAGAGGTCTCTCCTCTGTATCGGCCTTGACAGTGATCCTGCAAAAATACCCGACATTTTCAACAGAATGGAAAGACCGGTTCTCGAATTCAATCGGTCGGTAATAAGAGCAACAGCCAAACACGCTGTTGCCTATAAAATCAATACTGCGTTCTACGAGTCGCGGGGCATCGAGGGAATCAGGGATATGGAAGACACATTGCATTGCCTGCCTGCCGAATGCCTTTCGATCGCCGATGCCAAACGGGCCGACATCGGCAATACAAGCAGGATGTACGCAAAAGCATTTTTCGAACATTGGGCATTCGACGCCATAACAGCAGCCCCTTACATGGGCACCGACTCCCTCGAGCCTTTTTTCGACTACGACAACAAGCTGATCTTCGTGCTCTGCCTCACCTCAAATCCGGGCTCGGTTGACTTTGAGGAACAGCAGCTCTCTTCAGGCGGAACACTCTATGATGCGGTTCTTGAAAAAGTTCAGGAATGGAACAGAAACAATAACGCAGGGATCGTTGTCGGGGCAACCAAGAGCGCTCTCCTGGG
This sequence comes from Chlorobium sp., assembly GCA_028277225.1. Lineage (GTDB taxonomy): Bacteria > Bacteroidota > Chlorobiia > Chlorobiales > Chlorobiaceae > Prosthecochloris. The sequence continues at coordinate 15,039 of JANQHB010000073.1, read as the reverse complement.
AGAGATACGCAAAAAAGCACCCGGCCTGTTTTTCCTGATTCCCGGTGTCGGCGCCCAGGGCGGTTCACTTCGGGATTCATCACTATCAGGACTTGACGACAATAAAAAGAGTGCGCTTATTAATGTAAGCAGAGGCGTGATATATCCCCAGGGAGACTTCGAATCACCTGAAGCGTTCGAACGTGCGGTACGCATACAGGCTGCCGCACTGCACGATGAAATGCAAACTGCTTTTTAAGCATCGGAAATCCCTCTTCTCCCGATTGTACCGCTGCAGCTTGTCGCATACCATATCGCATCCCTCAGAAAGTGTAATGTTGACTGTCCGCGCAACCTTGCAAAAGCTGTCACGGTAGAACAGGGAATTATTACCCATATACTTGAGGTTGTGAACAAAAACAGGATGTGGTTGGTGTAATAAAAACAGGTTATGATATGGAAGGACAAATTGTTATTACAGGTGCTACCGGTGTCATCGGCTCGGAACTGGCCCGTCAGCTGATTGCGGAAGGAGAAAACATTGTTGTTCTTTCACGATCACCTGAAAGCGCATCGGCAAAAGTCCCCGGCGCAGCGGCCTATACCTCATGGAATTACAATAACGCGGAAGGAGAGTGGACGAACTTTCTTGAGGGAGCAAAAGCCGTCATACACCTTGCAGGAAAACCGCTGCTTGAAGGCAGATGGTCTGAGGAACACAAGGTCGAGAGCTATAATTCAAGGGTAGTAGGCACCCGGAACATTGTCAAGGCGATGCAGAAAACAAGCCGCAAACCGGAGGTCTTCATTTCTGCATCTGCAATTGGGTATTACGGGGCATTTGAAAACTGTACCGATACCAGCGACCTCGACGAAAAAGCTCCTGCAGGCGGTGATTTTCTCTCCAAAATATGTGTAGACTGGGAAAAAGCCGCGATGGAAGCGCCCGGCGAAACAAGAACAGTCATACTCAGAACCGGGATCGTTCTTTCCACAAAAGGCGGTATGCTGCAGCAGATGCTGATGCCCTTCAATCTTTTCCTGGGCGGACCTGTAGGATCAGGGAGCCAGTGTATTTCATGGCTTCATATCGACGATGAAATAGCCATCATCCGCCAGGCACTTGACAACCCTTCCTACAAGGGACCGGTCAATCTGGTGGCACCGCAGCCGGTATCGATGAAAGAGTTTGCTCAGGATCTCGGCGCAGTCCTCTTCAGACCATCACTCATCCCTGTCCCGAAATTTGCGCTTCAGTTGCTCATGGGAGAAGGGGCGGAATATGCCACAAAAGGGCAGAAGGTCGTCCCCGGTATGCTGAACAATCTGGGATACCGATTCATACATCCGTCGCTCAGGGAAGCGCTGAAAAATCTTCTTGAAAAGAAACGATAGCAATACCCTCGTCTGGATCCGGCAAAGATCAGAAGCAGAGAACAGATACTACCGGCACAACTATGGCACAACATCCAAACAAAAAACACAGGAGAATCCAATGGGAACCAGAGGTCGTGAGATCGTAGGAGAGCATCTTGATCGGGTACTCGAACTCCTCAACAAGGCATTTGCCGACGAATGGCTGGCATATTACCAGTACTGGATCGGGGCAAAAGTCGTAGAAGGCCCCATGAAAGACGCGGTTATCGCTGAACTCATGCAACACGCTGCTGACGAACTGCGTCATGCCGACATGGTCAGCAACAGGATCATACAGCTTGGCGGAACACCCCTGACAACACCCAAACAGTGGTTCGAATGGACAAATTGCGGTTACGACGCACCCGAGGACCCGTTCGTTAAAATGATACTCGAGCAAAACATCTCAGGTGAACAGTGCGCCATTTCCACCTATAACAGTATCATCGAGGAAATCGGTCTCAAAGATGCGGTAACCTACAATATTGCGGTTCAGATTCTCGAAGACGAAGTCGAACACGAAGAAGACCTGCAGGCACTGCTCGAAGACCTCGGCGTGATCCTCAACTAGCCGCCCGCAGTTGCGTTCATTGTATCTATCTGCGACCATGAACACCATGCTGTCAATCCCCGGAATGCGGGATTGACAGTTTGCTCTTTATGCCTGCCTCTGATACCAGCGCAGCCTGATTCACCTCAAACCGGCAGCACATGATCCTTACCGGAGGCTATCCTTCCGGTCAATCTGCCGACCCTCATACCCGCAAACCACGCACAGAAGAACCGGACGTGCAACCCCGCATGACGGAACTCCAGGCTGCATAACAGGCCTGAAATACCCAATGATCAGCTGTCCGGAAAAGAAAACCGTTTCCGGAAAAAGGCTGAAACAGCAAGGTACCCCCTTGCCCAGGTCTATGCTGTTATTGGAATTAGTGACTCAGTAGCTGTTCTGACGAGGAGGACGTTCTTCGCGCGGTCTTGCCTGGTTAACCTTGACCGAACGGCCATTGAAGTCCGATTCATTCAGAGCATCGATTGCACTCTGAGCCTCACTGTCGTTTGGCATTTCAACAAAACCGAATCCCTTTGAACGGCCGGAAAACTTGTCCTTGATGATACTCGCCCGATCAACCTGACCGAAAGGGGAGAAGGCCTCGCGAAGCTCTTCGTCTGTAGTGCTGTAAGGCAGATTGCCAATGTAGATATTCATGTTCTAATGTGAAATGACAGTGCTTTGCAAAAAAGAATACTGCCGCGGAATAAACAAAGCACAACCTATCCTGCGACAATCAGCCAACCATTGGCTGATGTGTTAATTTACTCTACCTGTCAATGGATTTCAAAATGAAAAGACGACGTTTACAGAATAGCAACAATCGGGCGTATCGTATCTGTAAGCCGTAAGCGGCAGAAATGCAATGCTGTAGCCGCCCTAAAATGGGGCCTCCCGACAGGAAAACACACACCCGTGCCATCCCCCACGACATGGTAACTTTTTTACCAATACACTTGAAAGACTTAAATATTTTCTTAAATTGCCGCTACAGAATTTAATTTATTAGGGCTTTTTATCATCTAAACGTTTCTGTTATGGCAAAAAAACTGACAAAAGCGTGCTTCCTGCTTCTGCTCGCCGTTACCGCCGCAGACACTGTCTGGGCCTCAGGTGAGGTGACTGATTCAGGAACGACCGCGTGGATGTTGACTGCGACAACGCTTGTGCTGCTCATGGTTCCCGGCCTTGCCATGTTCTATGGCGGACTTGTCCGGACAAAAAACGTTCTCGGCACCATGATGCACAGCTTCGCTGCAATGGTCGTCATAGGGGTTCTCTGGCCGGCTATCGGTTACGCTCTGAGTTTCGGTCCGAGCATTCTTGGTGGTCTTGTCGGATGGAATCCGGATTATGTTCTCCTCAAGGGCATTGACGAATCCATTCTCGATTCGGGTATTCCCGAATACGTTTTTGCAATGTTCCAGGGGAAATTCGCGATCATCACTCCGGCTATTATTGCAGGAGCTTTTGCAGAAAGAGTGAGTTTCAGGGGCTTCATCATCTTTATCGCATTATGGAGTATCGCGGTTTACAGCCCCATCTGCCACTGGGTCTGGGCTGAAGACGGCTTCCTGTTCAACATGGGCCCCGCAGGCGCTATCGATTTTGCCGGCGGTACCGTCGTTCACATATCTTCCGGAGTCAGCGCCCTGGTTGCTGCTCTGTTCCTTGGTGCACGGAGAGGATATCCGAAAAACGTCATGCACCCCAACAACCTTGTCATGACAATGATCGGCGCAGGTCTACTCTGGGTCGGCTGGTTCGGCTTCAATGCCGGAAGCGCCGTCGCAAGTGACCTTGACACAGGTAGAGCTCTTACGGTAACGCAGATTGCCGCTGCCGCAGGTGCATTTGCATGGATCATCATAGAAGGCATTCTCTATAAAAAAGTCACGAGCCTCGGTGTTGTCTCGGGAATACTTGCCGGACTTGTCGCGATCACACCGGCTGCCGGTGTTGTTCAGCCTGATGGCGCAATTGTCATCGGCGCGGTTGCCTCGCTCATCTGTTTTCTTGCTATTCAGGTCAAAAACAAGGTCGGCTATGATGACAGCCTCGATGCTTTCGGTATCCATGGGATCGGAGGGATCGTCGGCGCCCTCACACTGACATTCTTTATCCGTGAAAGCTGGATGGCCGATGCCGCTGCAGCGGCCGGCGGCAGCTGGACAGTCTGGCAGCAGCTTGGGGTACAGGCAACAGCTGTCGGCATCACCATCGTGTATGCCGCTCTTGTAACGATCGTACTGCTCTTTATCGTGGAGAAAACCGTAGGGTTCCGCCTGAATGAGACCGACGAGATGACCGGTCTAGATCAGAGTCTGCATGGCGAACACGGTTATGGCCTTATCAATCTTAACTAAGTCTGAATCATTATGAAGCTGATAACAGCAATTATCCAGGAGGACAAGCTGGATACAGTGCGGGAGGCGCTTATCCAGTCCGACATCACAAGGATATCGGTCAGCAGGATATCGGGCCATGGGCGGCAGGAAGACATCGACATATACCGTGGCCGCAAGATTGCGCCTAACCTGATCCCTAAAATCCGTATCGAAATCGCCGTTAATGATAATTTTGTCGACACGGCAATTGATACGATTGTCGAATCTGCGCGGCATGGAAGCGGCGAAGTGGGTGATGGAAAAATATTCGTTTCCCCTCTCGAGGAGTGCGTCCGCATCAGGACAGGCGAACGGGGAGGAACAGCGATCTGATTCAGGATAGCGACCAATTCTCACTTTTGACCGGAAAGGGGATAAAAACCCCTTTCCGGTCTTTTTTTGGGGAAGCTCCCTGGCGAGGATCTGTCAGGGATAAATGATGACAGGAGTGCCCGGTGATACCCAACGCCACAACTCCTCGATCTCTTCGTCCGTCACCGCAATGCATCCGAGGGTCCAGTCTCCTCGAGGTGGAGAAGCATTCCCTTTCGAAACCCTGTTGGGCCAGCCGTGAATAAAGATGTCCCCTCCCGGATTCACACCCATCTTTTTCGCTCTCGCTCTATCGTTCTGATTCGGATATGACAGTTTGAGTGAAAGATGATAGCTGCTCTCCGGATTCTTTCCTGTAATCGTATACAATCCCTCCGGTGTCCGCCCGTCTCCCTGCATCCTCTTCGGGCCGAGAGGATTGAATCCGAGAGCTATGCCGAAGGTTTGTACAACTGCTCCCCCAGAGTAGAGATGAAGCTCCCGTTCTCCTTTTTCAACCACAAGAGAATCTGCGCTGACTGTGAGGATCACAGAACGTTCTGAATTGCTCCCATGATTTACAGCAAGAGCTGCCGCTGCCGGCAGATCGGCATGCATAAGCAGAACTGCCGCCGCAGCGCTAAAAAATAACGATTTGAGAGATTGCACCACCATACTGCTCCTCATGATGAGTATTGCAGAAATCCCGCTGCTTCATACCAGAGAGCATGTCCATTCAGGAAGACACTGAATCGTCATTCTCTTCATCAGAAGGCTTGCCGAACTCGTCGATCTTTGTCTTTTCCCAGAGCGGAACCTTGCCGAAATATGCCGCCCTGCCGATAATGTGAGCAGCCACCGGTGCCGTAAGAAAAAGAAAGACAATGATCGCCAGGGCACGGGAAGCGATGCCGAAATCCTGCCAATATACAGACGTTCCGATAAGTACAAGACCGATACCCAGTGTTGAAGCCTTGGTCGTTGCCGACATGCGGGTGTAGAGATCGGGCATCTTCAGGATACCGATTGCCGAAAGCAGAATAAACAGGGTTCCCAGCAGCAAAAAGATACCGCTTAAAATTTCAATCATCCTTTTCCCCTCCTTCCAAGGTAATAGGCAAACGCCACCGTACCGAGAAACGCCAGCAGTGCCACAATGATACCCACATCCAGGAATGTCGTGGTGTTCTTCTGGATCGAGTAGACCGCTATAAACGCTATCGCATTGGCCGAAAGCAGGTCGAGAGCAACAATCCGGTCCTCGATGCCCGGGCCGATCACGAGACGGAGAAAAATCACCAGGATAGACAGGCCGATGATGATCACCGAAATATGTACAGACCATTCGATAAAACTCATCGCATCACCTCGATCAACCGTTTTTCAAGACCGTTCTTCAGTTCATTGCGGAACCGGTCGGCATCCTTGACATACAGGGCGTGAACATAGAGCGTTTTCCTGTCGGGCGATACGTCGATGCTCAACGTTCCCGGGGTCAGGGTGACAAAATTCGCAAAAAGCGTGATTTCGATATCGGTTTCAACATCGAGCGGAACTGCTATAACCCCCGGCTCCATATAGTCTTTTGGAGTAACGATATCGAACGCAACCTTGAGATTCGCTATGATCAACTCCTTAAAGAAGTAGAGTACAAACATGATCACGAGTGGTATTTTTGAAAAGTACCTGCTTTCCCCCCATGCCGAACGGGAAAACCACAGGATCAGGTAAGCGACAACCATACCGGCGGCAAAGGTACTGGCAGTAATCTCCCCGACAAGCATCATCCAGGCGATCGCCAGCAGGATATTGAATAAAAAAGGATTCATGACTTCCCTCCCAGAACAGCATCGATATACTCACCGGCATCCAGCAACTCGAGGGCTGCCCTGTCCGCAAGCCCGAAAAACGGTTCGAACCAGAGCCCGAAGATCACCGTGAGGCCTCCCAGTATCACAATCGGCACCACGATCATCGCTTTCCTCGTACTTGGAATCCTCAAATATGCCTCGTCTTCAACACCGCCCTCTCCGAGAGGATCGTCTTTCCAGAACGCCTCGTTCCATATTTTTATCATGGAATACAGGGTCAGCATGCTGACACAGAGAGCTATCCCCGCCAGCAGATAGTGTTCCGAATCCAGACCAGCCTTGATCACCAGGAACTTTGCCCAGAACCCGGACAGGGGAGGAATACCGGCAAGCCCCAGAGCCGGAACCAGAAACAGCAGTCCGAGCATCGGATAAAAACGGTAGATCCCTCCTATCTCCCTGAGATCCCAGGAACCTTTCAGGCGCCGGATTATTCCGCTGAGATAAAACAGGTTTGTTTTGGCGACAATATTGTGAATCATGTAAAACAATCCTCCTGCAATGGCGAGCGGAGACTGTATCGCGAGCGCAAAAATCATATAGCCTATCTGGCTGATGATATGAAAGGAGAGCAGCTTTCGCATGTCGTACTGCGCCACCGCGCCCAGCACACCCACGACCATCGTGAACGCGGAAAGAACAAGCAGCACCTGATGGATGAACGACGCCTCTTCATGGACGAAAATGGTAGTGAAAAACCGCATGATCGCATAGACCCCGACTTTCGTCAGAAGTCCGGAAAATATGGCGGAAACCGCCATCGGCGGAGTATGATAGGATGCCGGAAGCCAGAAAAACAGGGGGAAAATCGCCGCTTTGATCCCGAACGTGATCATGAAAAGCACCGCCACCACCGACAGCATCTCCCTGTGTTCGAGCAGGGGAATCTTCTGGGCAAGATCGGCCATGTTGAGCGTACCGGCCGTTCCGTAAAGAATCCCGACCGCTGCAAGAAAAATCGATGAAGAAAGCAGGTTCAGCGTGACATACTTGATCGCTCCTTCGAGCTGCTGAGGCCTGCCGCCAAGCACCAGCAGCACAAAGGAGGAGATCAGCATCACCTCGAACCAGACGTAAAGGTTGAAAATATCCCCGGTCAGGAAAGCCCCGTTGATACCCATCAAGAGGATCTGCAGCAACGGATAGTAAAAAAAATGCTCCCGCTTTTCGTCAATGGTCCCGAGTGAATAAAGTGCGGTGGTGAACCCGATAAACGCGGTGGCGACCACCATTATGGACGAAAGCATATCGGCGACAAAGGTTATGCCGAAAGGCGCTTCCCAGCCGCCGACCTGCAGCGACAAAATCCCCTGCGCATGGACGCTCGATAACAAAACCAGCGACACGCCAACCATGGCCGCTGTCCCTGCCGCATTCAGCATACGGTGCAGCAGAATCCGCCTGCGGAAGAAAATCATGACCGCCGCAGTGCAGAGCGGCAACAAGATGGGCAGCATGATAATCCGGTTCATAGCTTTTCTCCCGGAAGTTGATCCGTGCTCTTCATCCTGTCCAGGTCTTCGGTTCCCAGCTCCTGGTAAGTGCGTTTGAAGAGCACGATAGTAAACGCCTGCACACCGAAACCGATAACGATCGCTGTAAGTATCAGTGCCTGCGGCAGCGGATCGGCAAATGGTTCGACGAGCGCCTCTGCCCCTTCCGGCACAAAGGCAGGCGCTCCCTTTGTCAGCCGCCCGACGGTAAATATCATAAGGTTAGCGGCATGTCCGAGCAGCATCAGACCGAAAATCACCTTCACGAGGCTTCTTCTCAGGATAAGATAGGTTCCGGCAGCATAGAGCACACCGACAATGACCGCAAGCAGAAATGTCATGAGCGGTCCTCCTCTGCAAGCGAAAAAATAATGGAAATCGTTATCCCCAGCACAAGAAAGTAGATCCCGAGATCGAACAGGAGAGGAGTCCCGACCTTGCCGATGAACGGAATCCCCGTGTCGATCCAGAAAGCTGTCATAAATCGCTCACCGGTAAAAAGCGAGGGCAGAGTACTTGCGATGGCGGTCAGCAAACCGGCCGCAATAATTCTGAGAGGATCAAAACGGACGACTGTTTTTGCAGCTTGAATACCGTTTGCAATAAAGTAAAGCGCATAAGCGGCCGCCGCGACAAGTCCGCCGACAAAACCCCCTCCCGGTTCGTTATGCCCCCGCAAGAGAAGAAACACCGAAAATATCAGCAAGAGAAGCAGCAGATAACGGGAGGCTGTGGCCAGAATAATTGAATACATATTACCGTCCTCCTCCATCCGCCCTGAGTTTCAACAGAGCAACAACGCCCAGAGCGGCAACGGCGAGCACTGTGATCTCACCGAGCGTATCGATAGCCCTGAAATCCACAAGAATCACATTCACCACATTTCGCCCCTTCCCGTCCGGAACGCTCGTTTGGGCAAAGTACTGCTTCAGCTCTGACGAGAGCTCGAAGGATGAAGCGGCAAACACCGTAAACGTCATTAACACCCCGACAGAAACGGCTATTACCGCGTCCCTTCCCCTGTTGGACGAACGGGAAAGCTTCAGGAAACCCGGAAGCTTATAGAGCACAAGCACGAACAGGATGACATTGAGTGTCTCGATCGCAAAGGTCGTCAAGCCAAGATCAGGCGCACCGTATATCACGAAAATAATACCGATGGAAAACCCGAGAGCTCCGAGAGCGACAATCGACTTCAAACGTGATCTGGAGTTGACAAGAAGCAGGGTTGAAACCAGAATGATAAAAGCGAGTGCCCCTTCGTAAAAAGTGATCGAAAAGTCGGGCGCTATGCCAATCCCGCCTGCTGAACGGTACAGAGCCAGGGAAGCCAGGAACACCGTCGTCAAAACGATGACGATGATGTAGTTTCGCAGGTAGCCGTTTTGCACGAACCGGGTCTGCACGGTTGCAAATGAAAGCACGCCCCGCAACGCTGCCTCATACCAGGCCGAAGGCCTCATGAAAACCGGCAGCGTCATCCGCACGACCTGTTCGGACATTTTTAAACGTATCAGATAAAGGACACCTCCAAGCAGAAGGGTCACGAAACTCAGTAACAACACCAGATTGAAACCCTCCCATATGGTGATCTTCAGACTGAGTGTCTCGGACAGGATGCTCTGGGCCGACTGTTCGAGCATTGCTGCCATGAAAAAGTTGGGAAACATCCCGAAAAGCAGGCCGAGCGCCGCAAGCAGGGCCGGGCCAAGCAGCATTTTGAACGGAGCTTCGTGCAGCTTGCGGGAAGTATCCATCGCCTTACCCCAGAAAGGCTTGAATCCCACAAACAGGGTAACCATCACCACAAAAGCGTTGGCAAGCACCGCTGCGGCTATAAGAAAGATTCCCCAATATTCCAGTTCGAGAATGGATTTGTAAACCGTTTCCTTACCGATGAAACCCACAAGCGGAATAATTCCCATCATGGACAGGGAGGCAAGTGCCGCCGTGATCGCCGTCAGAGGCATTCGCTTCCCAAGCCCTCCGAGCTTCGCTACATCGCGAGTCCCTGTTTCGTGATCGAGTGTCCCCGCAACGAGGAAAAGCACCCCCTTGTAGAGCGAATGAGCGATGAGATAGATGAAAAAGGCCTTGATCGCGAGTTTCGATCCGATACCGAGCAGCATGACAAGGGTTCCCAGCACTGCAAGTGTCGAGTAAGCAAGCAGCTTCTTCAGGTCGGTTTGTTTGAACGCCAGCAGACCAGACAACACCATGGTCGACGCCCCCGTTACCAGAACAGTATCCTGCCAAATCGGCGTTCCCCCTATCTCGTGGTTCATTCTTGCTATCAGGTAAACGCCCGCCTTGACCATCGTTGCCGAATGGAGATAGGCGCTCACGGGCGTAGGGGCCTCCATGGCATTGGGAAGCCAGAAGTGGAACGGAAACTGCGCCGACTTGGTAAACGCACCGATCAGCACAAGCACCGCAATGGCAGGGTAGAGAGCGTGGGCGGTGATAACGCCGTTCATATCGTAGAAGGACGAAATATCGAAGCAGCCTGTCACCCGGTAGAGCAATATGATGCCAACAAAGAGGACCAGCCCTCCTCCACCGGTTACCAGCAGCGCCTGCAATGCCGCTTTTCTGGATGACTCCTTGTGGTGATTGAACCCGATCAGGAGAAAGGAGCTGATGCCGGTCAACTCCCAGAACACGAACATCAGGAGCATGTTGTCCGACAACACAAGGCCCAGCATGGAGGTCATGAAAATGCCGATGTAAACGTAAAACCTGCCGGTCGCGGCATATGCTTTCATATAAGCTCCTGCGTAAAGAAACACCGCTGCGCCGATAAGGGTTATTATCAGAACAAAGCTGAGACTCAGCCCGTCGAGCAGAAAGGAAAAGTTGATGCCGAGCGAGGGAACCCACGGCACCGATTCCCGGATAACTTCTCCGGAAACAATCTGCGGGTAGCGCGACAAAAAGCCGAAAAACATGAACAGGGGAAACGTTACGGCAATCCAGCCGAAGTTTTCCCTGAACCGTTTATAGAGCAACGGCGCAAGCGCGGAAGCGGCATATCCTGTAAGCAGGAGAATCAGCACAGACGGGTTCCTTTTCCTGTTGTTTCAAAAGACCTTACAAAAAAAACGCCAGAAACGGTTGTCGGTTCCCGTTTTGAGTATTTTCCAATAATCATGCAACACCGTGTCTCTTTACATTCGCCAGATAACTATCCCCTCTTTTTTCTGTATTTTGATTCCCGACAACACCATTGATCATACGACAGAAAACCTATCCTGAAAGAAACCGCTATCAATTCTACCATGCCGGGGCAGCCAGACAAAGAAACAATATCCACCCCCTACCCCTCCGACACACACATCATAGAAACACTCCGCAGCGTCTTCGGCTTCCGGTCATTCCGTCCGAACCAGGAGGAAATCGTTCGGGCGATCATGAGCGGCAGGGATGTGTTTGCCGTGATGCCAACCGGAGGAGGAAAGTCGCTCTGCTACCAGCTTCCGGCGGTGCTCTTGCCGGGGACCTGCATCGTGATCAGCCCGCTGATCTCGCTGATGAAAGACCAGGTGGACGCAGCGCAGGCAAACGGCATCAGGGCTGCGTACCTGAACAGCTCCCTTTCGCCCGGAGAGCAGTCGTCTGTGATCGGCAAACTGCTTTCGAACTCGCTCGACCTGCTCTATGTGGCGCCTGAAAGGTTTTCTCTCGATCATTTCAGGGACCTGCTCGCTCAGGTCTCCATCAGTCTGGCGGTGATCGACGAAGCGCATTGCATTTCTGAATGGGGCCATGACTTCCGTCCTGACTATCTCTCTCTTTCCGATCTGAAGAGCCTGCTCCCCGATTCGCCGGTCACGGCCTTTACGGCTACGGCAACGCTGAACGTCCAGGAGGATATTCTCCGGAAGCTCGGACAGCGCGACCCGTTGATCGTGCGAGCTTCGTTCGACCGTCCCAACCTCACTTATGACATCCGTTTCAAGGAAAACACCAGCGCACAGCTGGTCTCGATCCTGAAAGGATTCAAGAGCTCGGCAGGCATCATCTACCGCACGAGCCGCAAAAGCGTCAACGAGACCGCCGCAATGCTGCAGTCGAAAGGAATCCGCGCCCTGCCTTACCACGCCGGGCTGGAAAACGAAGAGCGAAAACAGAACCAGGAAGCTTTTATCCGCGACGAAACCGACGTTATCGTTGCGACAATCGCTTTCGGCATGGGGATCGATAAATCGAACATCCGCTTCGTCATCCATGCCGACCTGCCGAAAAGCATCGAGAATTACTACCAGGAAACCGGCCGGGCAGGAAGGGACGGCGAACCGTCTGCATGCATCATGCTCTTCTCGCAGGCCGATATCCCGAGAGTAAAGTTCTTCATCGATACGATCGTTGACGAAACCGAACGAAGAAAATCGCTCGACGCGCTCAACAAGGTCATCTCGTTCGCCTCGACCAGCGTCTGCAGGAGAAAAACCCTCCTCGACTATTTCGGAGAAAACTATACGGAGAACAATTGCGGCTCGTGTGACATCTGTCTCGGCTCGCGCGAAGTAACCGACTGCACAACCGAGGCGCAGATGCTGCTTTCGGCAATCGCCCGTACGGAAGGGCGATTCGGCGCAACCCACATTGTCGATATCGTCACCGGCAGCAAAAACAAAAAGATCCGCGATTTCGGCCACGACCGTCTGAAAACCTGGGGTGTCGGCAAAGACCGAAGCAAGACTTTCTGGCGGCACCTGATCGACGAACTGCTGGCACAGAAAATAATTGCAAGAGCCGAAGGCCTTTACCCGGCGCTTTACCTGCTCGAAAAAGCTGTTCCTGTACTAAAGGGAAACGCGAACGTCGAAATGATCAGGGTAAAGGAAGAGAAGAGCATAAAGAAACCTGCCATCGACCACGCAGAAGACTATGACCGCGGCCTTTTCGACCTGCTCAGGGCTCTTCGCAAAGAACTCGCCGACGAACAGAACATCCCTCCCTACGTTGTCTTTTCGGACCGCTCGCTCCGCGAAATGGCCGCCATGAAGCCGCAAAACGAGGAAGAGATGCTTGTCGTTAACGGCGTCGGCAACGTCAAGCTCAGCCGCTACGGCAAACCGTTTCTCGATCTCATCATGAGATATCGCAATGAGCATCCGGATGAGACATAGCTTATTCTATTGACTCTTTAAACGCGATAACGTTGGGTTCCTGTTATTTCTGCAGTTTTTCAAGACTGACAATCAAACCCGGAATGTGTCTTTGAATCGCGTCCCACACGATCTCGTCATCAATAGAGTCATATCCGTGCGCAATTACATTCCTGAACCCGATTATCGATTGCCAGTCGTCTATCGTATCGAGAAGTGATACATCAATACGACTTACTCTGTTGAGCGCTTCTCCAAGAATTTCGAAGGCTCTTTCAACCGCAGCCTTTGTTTTCAAATCCTCCCCGTATAATGTCTCATCCATTCCTGCGGTGAAATCAAGAATCATTCGGCACGCCCGGAGGGCGTCTTCAATGCATACCAGAGGATCATGCCGCATAGACCGTCCTTGTTTTCTGGTAGATATGGCGCTTCAGTCTCTCGTTTTTTATCGATTTCGGCATAACAAGATCGACAGGCCTTCCAAAAAGACCTTGCAATTCACGCTTGACGCTCATATATCGGACCATTCCGTTTTCAATACCGTCCAGTTCGATAAGAAAATCGATATCGCTTTCCTCATCAAACTCGTCCGAAAGCACTCCGCCGAATGCCGTGAGACACTTGATCCCGTATTGTGCGCATATCCGTGATATCCCGGATGAGTATTCTTCGAAAGAAAATTTCATTCCGTCACCCATAGAGTTCTTGAAACAACAGAAAACATTCCTGCTCTCGAATAAAACCGAAAACCAGCACAAGCCATAACGGTAGTTTCATGAAAGTTATGAAAAACCGGGAAATTCTTGTTGTTAGTCCGCCAGCAGTTCTTGAGCTACTATCGTGACATACCATAAGAGACCGGAAATCAAGAAGCATCATCTCAATACAATGGAATATTTCTCATATTGTCATCATATGATCAATTCAAGAAATCTCTTATAGAACATGCTCAGCTTTACGAAAAATCCTTCCGAAACATCACCTTCGCACATTGCCATCAGAAACGTTCGCATCTTCGACGGAGAAAGCGAAAAGCTCCGCGAGGACATGAATATATCCTTGTGAAAGGAAATGTCATCAGCACAATACAGGATGCTACGACACCTGTTCCGGATGATGCTGACGTTATCGACAGCAAAGGGCATGATCAACAGCCATTTCCACATGATCGGGGCTATGACAGCGGAAATGATCTTTTCGAATCCGACAAAAGATTACCGGGCATTCTGGCTTGCAAGGGGACTGGAACAGACATTGATGCAGCTGCTCCTGATCATGAAAGACGGCGGCATTTACAAGAACCTGCTGGATTGACCGTACACTGAATCGAATCCAGAAGCAAATGAACAGATACCATCCCGAATCAATCCCCGGCTTTCTGTAACCGTTGCCGCATCTCCTTGTACACTTCGCCGTCTCGTCGTATCCCAACCTTTAAAACCAGCACCCGGACAACCTGCTTTTCAATCCTGTACACAGCGCGATACTCGCCAATCCGCAGTTTTCTTAATCCTTTATGTCTGAGCGGCGCGCCAAACTGCTCCGGAGAAGAGCCAAGCTTCTTGTAGATGGTTTTGAGTATCTCTGAGCGCTTTTTCTCAGGTATTTTCCTGAAATCCTCCTCAAGAACAAGGCGGTGTATCTTTACCTGCCACATACATTATCCTAAACTGAGCGTTTCAACAAATGCTCCATAACAGTAAGTCTTTTAAATACTATCTGTTATACTGTGGTTGTAAAAAAATGATCCATAACCTGTCAGGTGAGTGCGAAAACTGGTAAAGAGCCGCATTTATTGAAACCCTTCGGGATTGCCGATCATACCGGATCTGCTTCGTTACAGGGAACTTGCGGTAGATCACTACAGCGGCGTTCCCTGTGCCTTGCATCTCCGGCATGCTCGACAATCGC
>JANQHB010000072.1 GCA_028277225.1 Chlorobium sp. | reverse complement strand
AGTGGGCAGTGGGCAGTGGGCAGTGGGCAGTGGGCAGTGGGCAGTGGGCAGTGGGCAGTGGGCAGTGGGCAGTGGGCAGTGGGCAGTGGGCAGTAAGAGAATATAGTTTTGGTGATTTCTTGTGCAAATAAAAAAAGGCCTGAACCACATACCTTTTTTTACAATATTTTGCCTTTTCTGATGCCCGACTGAGAACTGAAGACTGCCTACAGCTTTCCCCCTGACTGCCTGCTGCCAACTGAAGACTGAGGACTGAAAAAGATCAGCGCTCTTTTTTCAGGTCGCGGGTCATGAGGTCGAGGATGGCCTGTTCTGCGGGTTTCTTTTCGAAAAGCATGCCGTAGACCGCTTCGGTGATCGGCATGTCCACGCCAAGCTTTCGGCTAAGGTTGTACACGGCTTTCGTGGTAGACACTCCTTCGGCAACCATCTTCATCTCGCTTGCAATTTCATCGAGATGCCTGCCTTTGCCGATCTCCTCTCCGACATAACGGTTTCTGCTGTAGCGGCTGAGACAGGTCACAACCAGATCGCCGATACCGGAAAGGCCGGACAGGGTTAAAGGATCACCGCCAAGCGTCTCGACCAGCCGCGAGATTTCCGCAAGCCCCCTTGTGATGATGGCGGCTTTGGCATTGTCACCAAAACCAAGACCGTCTGAAATTCCGGCTGCTATGGCAATAATGTTTTTCACCGATCCGGCAATTTCAACACCGACGACATCGGTATTGGCATAGATGCGGAACATGTCTGTATGAAAAACCTCCTGAACCTTTTCAGCCGTTTCAATGGAGGAGGATGCCGAGACGACCGTTGTAGGATGTTTTTGCGATACCTCTTCGGCATGGCTCGGACCGTAAAGAACGGCAATCCTTTCGGGTGTCAGACCGGGCAGTGTTTCCAGGATGACCTCGGTAAGGCGCTTACCGGTTTCAAGCTCAATGCCCTTGGCGACATTGACAAAGATCGTATCGCCGGGCGAATAGTCTCCAAGGGACAATAACGTTTCCCGCAACGCCTGGGACGGTACTGCGGTAACGATCATTGCCGCACCTGTAACAGCACGGGTAATATCTGCTTCTATTCTGAGATTTTCCGGGAGAACGATTCCCGGAAGATACCGGCTGTTCTGACGAGTTCGATCAATTTCGCGGGCAAGCTCGGGCCGATGTGACCACAGGCATACATCCAGGCCCTTTTCAGCAAGCAGAACGGCAAGCGTCGTCCCCCAGCTTCCTGCACCAAGAATGGCAATGTTCATGATCCTCTCCCGGCCTTCCGGCGTCAGGAATGGCTATGAAATTTCACACGATTTTCATTACCAGACAGAAGGCGTCGGATATTTTCCCTGTGTGTATAGATTATGGCAAAAGCGACGATCAATCCGAAGATCAGAAGATGATAATCAAGGCTGTCCTGAATATAGACCCTTGTATTGAAAAGATTTATATAGTAGTCCTTCGCGCTGCCGAGATCGAAGATATATTTTCTGATCGCAATAATGACAGGAAACGCCACCGCAGCAAGCATCGATGCAACGGAAACATACCTTGAAACGAAAATCACAAGAAGGAATATCCCCAGGACAATAAGTGTCGTTACGGGTGCGATACCAAACATCATACCGGCTGCTGTACTGACCCCCTTCCCGCCGCGGAATCCGGCAAAGACAGTAAAGACATGCCCGAATACTGCAGAGAGTCCGGCTATGAGCCGCAGAGCAATCGGATTTATATCAGGAAGCGGCCCGAAAACAGGGTTGGCCTCGAAAAAGACAACAACGGATATGGCTGCGATTGCACCCTTGACAATATCGAGAATCGTGACAGCCAGACCGGTTTTCCAGCCCAGAACCCTGAACGCATTCGTTCCACCGGCATTACCGCTGCCGTAATCACGAATATCGATACCTCTGAGCAATTTACCGGCAATAATGCTTGTGGGGATGGAGCCGATAAGATAGCTGATTGCCAGAATGATAGCTAAAGTAAGCATAATGGTCCAGGTTCTGTTTTACATGCCTGCAGATGACGAACGCTACTGTTCGTTTTGATGATCACATTGAGCTGTTCTGGAAAAAGAAAGACAGCAAAACAGTCATCAAGCAACGGTCCGGCCTATAATGTAAGCATTTTCACCCAAGGAATTCAATTTCCCGAGAAACGAGTCGGCAGCACCAGCCGCAACGATCATCACCAACCCGATACCGAGATTGAATGTCCGCCGCATGTCATGCTCGGGAACCTTGCCCTCCCTGCGGATAATATCGAAAATAACCGGCTCCTGCCATGAACGCCAGTCCACATCGAGATCAAGCCCATCCGGAACGATCCGCATGGTGTTTCCCAATAGCCCGCCGCCGGTTATATGTGACATCCCGTGGAGATCGGGGGAATCAAGGAAAGGTTTCACTGCCTGCAGATAAGAGCGGTGCACGCTCAGAAGTTCATCCCCGACCGCACCTGAAAGCCCGTCGAAAGTCCGATTCATCCTGCCTTCGAATACTTTTCGGGCAAGCGAATATCCGTTTGTGTGCAAACCGTTTGACGGAAGTCCGATCAGAATGTCACCTTCGGCTACCGACGAACCGTTGATGATCCTGTTCCTGTCTACGATGCCGACAATCGTCCCGGCAAGATCGAAGTCGTCAGTCGCATAGACACCCGGCATTTCGGCTGTCTCCCCGCCGATCAGGGCGCAACCGTTTTCTGTGCAGGCTGAAACCATGCCTTTGACAACATCAGCCGCCATCTCAGGGCGAAGCCGACCGCAGGCATAGTAATCGAGAAAAAAGAGCGGTGTTGCTCCGCAAACCAGAATATCGTTGACACAATGGTTGACAAGGCATGCCCCTATTGTGTCGTAACGCCCCATTTCGGCTGCGATCTTAAGCTTGGTCCCAACACCGTCGATGCTGCTGACGAGTACAGGATCGTCGTAACCGGCAAAGTCCGGACGAAAAAATCCTCCGAATGCACCAATGTCGGTCATGGCGCCCTTCGTAAAGGTCTTGCGCACCTGCGGCTTGATCAAACGGACAAACTCTTCACCTGCACTTATATCGACTCCTGCCGTCCTGTAATCCATAGTCCAGATTTTTTTGCGTTTCCAACTCCCGTACCAAATGCTAATACACCGCTAATGGCCTCTGACATTGAAAAAATCACACCTGACTGTCCCCCCTTCACTGCCAACTCTGAACTGGTGACTGCCTGCTATTCTTGACTGGCCGGTTTTTCAAATATACTGCTCGTTTCGCTGCCGGAAAAAAACTGATGATGCAGGGCCTGGACCGCTTCGGGAACATCATCTTCCTCAACAACCAGTCCGACATTGATCTCCGATGCACCCTGGGATATCATCCTGATGTTCACCCCTTTCACAGCAGAAAAAATTCTGCCGGCAACACCTTTCGAGGTTCTCAGGTTGTCTCCGACAATACTTATTGTGGCAACATCCGGCTCGATTTCAACATCTCCCATGTTCCTGAGTTCATCCAGAACCGCCTCGAGGGATGCAGTCTTGCTGACGGTCAGCGAGACAGAAACTTCACTAGTCGATACCATATCGACCGATACTCCATTGCGGGCAAAGATGCTGAAAATCTCGGCCATGAATCCGTACCTGCCAAGCATCCGGTTTGATCGAAAATTGACGATACACTGCCCCTTTTTCACCGCAATGGACTTCACAAGCCCGCTGTAGCTTGTACCTTCAAGCGTTTCAGGATTGTTTGTAATCACCGTACCCTTTGATTCCGGATAATGTGAACTGAGAACGTAGACGGGGATATTCTGCTGTACCGCCGGCGAGATGGTGTCAGGATGCAGCACCTTGGCGCCGAGATAGGACAATTCAGCGGCTTCTGTAAACGTCATAACGCGTATGCTTTTAGCTTCAGGCACCAGTCTCGGATCACAGGTCATTACCCCGTCAACATCCGTCCATATCTGAATTTCATCAGACTGCAGCCATGCACCAAGCAGAGCCGCAGTATAATCGGAACCGCCCCTGCCGAGAGTTGTTGTTTTTCCCTCCTTTGTTGAACCGATAAATCCCTGGGTAACAACTACTTTCCCGCTTTCGAGAAGAAGCCGTATAGCATCACGGGCGTTTTTCGAGCAAATCTCATCCAGGGGACGCGCCATGCTGAAATTATCATCGGTGATCATCACCCTGCGCATGTCGAGCCACGTCGACTCGCATCCGGAATCAAGAAGTGCCTGACTGAACACTGTGGTTGAGAGCAATTCCCCGAAAGAGCAGAAGGAATCATAGGAACGGGCAGTCAGCTCTCCGACAATACCAACGCCCTTGATCAGCTCCTCGAGTTCGTCGACATAGTTCATCACCGCCATGTTTGCAGCCTCCCGCCGTGACGGATCATGAACAAGTGCTTCGACGAGTTCAAGATGATGCGCCCTGATTTCACCCGAAAGCGCCATCGCTTTTTCAATATCGCTTTTTCCTGCAGATTCCGCGATTTCGATCAGTTTGTTCGTGACGCCACCACACGCGCTCAGCACTACCACCGGTACGGCTCTCACGCGCTCGGCCATCACTATATCAATGGCCCTCTCCATCGCCGCAACCGTTCCGATGGAGGTCCCGCCAAATTTCATTACAGCCATATCAGTTCTTATCTTTTCTTTACTATATGTTCAGGTTCTGTCCGTACTCTTTCAATCGAATCAGCCTTCAAAGACGATCTTGCGGACATACTACCCCTCAAAAACAAAACGAATAATGCACAGTTTAGAACAGGCAAAAGAAAAACCCGAACGAGTCACCGCCCTCTTCCATAGAATACCGGCTCTGTGCATGCTTGTATGTTTAGTGGTATCCTTATCCGGCTGCTCTTCCAGCAGCTGGCTTCAAGGCGATCAATATAGCGCAAAATATGCAAAAAAATATACCCCGCTTCCGATCAGGATCCCCGAGAACAAGCTTGTCACCATGCTGGAAAAAAT
Organism: Chlorobium sp.; assembly: GCA_028277225.1. Lineage (GTDB taxonomy): Bacteria > Bacteroidota > Chlorobiia > Chlorobiales > Chlorobiaceae > Prosthecochloris. The sequence continues at coordinate 46,680 of JANQHB010000072.1, read as the reverse complement.
CAGTTCCCTTTTCGGTATCGAATACCGTTGGGGAGGCGAATCCAGAAGCGGGTTCGATTGCTCCGGTTTTGTTCAATACATCTACAGGGATGCCTTTGATGCTCACATACCCAGAACATCTGCTCAGCTCTCTGAATTCGGAAAGAAAATTTCTCCCGCCGGACTGAGAAGAGGTGATCTGGTTTTTTTCAGGATCAAGGGAGGCACTATCGATCACGTCGGCATCTATCTCGGATGGGACCTGTTCGCCCACGCCTCCTCCCGCCGCGGCATTACCATGGATAACCTCAATAAAAAGTATTACAGAAAACGTTTTGCCAGAGCTGTACGCCTTCTGGAGATCGTTGAACCGGCACCACCGGTACCGAAAAGCCTGACGCGTGGACAAGAAATGTCGAATTAATGTATATTTCTCCGCACAATTCATTTTGGCTGGCGTAAACTGTTGTATCTATGGTACGTTCCCGTGATTTTATCGAACTGACCTTTACCCTTCCGACCGAACACATCGAGCCGTGCATCGGGCTTCTTTCGGGTGAAGGAATAGAATATTTCCAGGAAGAGGACAAGATGCTCCTCGCCTACCTGCCTGAAGAAGACTGGTCGGAAGACAAAAAAGAGGGAATCACCCGGATCCTGACCACGGCATTCGGCTCGCCACCCCCTTTCACGGTCAGCAGCATGGCCGACAGAAACTGGAATGCCGAATGGGAAGCACATCTTGAACCTGTCGATATTTCAGAAAGGATTCGTATTGTCCAGAAAAGTGAGCCTGCCGACAGCACATCAGGCCGGATCGTTATAAAGATCAATCCAAAAATGTCTTTCGGCACAGGATATCATGCAACAACCCGCCTGATGCTCCGTCAGCTCGAGCGTATGAATCTCGAGGACAAGCGTATCCTTGATATTGGAGCCGGCACCGGCGTCCTTGCCATTGCCTGCAGAAAACTTGGCAGCACACTCCCGATCCTTGCCGTGGACAACAACGACTGGGCAATTCAAAACGCCCGGGAGAATATCAGCGACAACAATGCCGAGAATATCCGCATAGCAATGCTCGACGCTGAAGACGACACCTTGCTTGCCGAACCGTTCGACCTTATTCTGGCCAACATCAATCGAAAGGTCATCGGCAGCATTCTGCCATCGATACGCACGAGGGCTCCGGAAAGCGACGTTCTGATCTCGGGCATTATGGTTTATGACGAATCCTGGCTCAGAGAACTGCTTGAACGACAGAACTATGAAATCACGACGATGCTCTATGAAGACGAATGGCTCTCCTGCCTGATCGAGCCGGTTTCATAATTATCTTATCCATAAACCCATGAAACGTTTCTCTTTTATCGATATAGGAACCAATACAGCACTACTCCTGATTGCCGACCTCGACCCGGCAGAAAACCGTCTTGTAGCTGTTGCTCACCGACAAACCATCGTTCGTCTCGGTAAAAACGTCGATGAACAGAAGATCATCGACCATGCGGCAATGCAGCGCCTGATCCAATGCCTGCTTGATTTCAAGGAATTCAGCAAAGAAAATGAAACAGAGGGTATTATTGCCGCAGGAACGAGCGCTCTGCGCGACGCAAAAAACCGTATGGAGATCATTGATGAGGTTGTCATGTCAAGCGGCATTGTCATCAAGACACTGACAGGAGAGGAAGAAGCAGGACTTGCCTTCAAAGGGGCCGTTGCAGGAATGACGGACCTGCCGGATATGTTTACCGTTATCGATATCGGAGGCGGAAGCACGGAAATCACCATGGGAAATCTCGATACCATCAGGCAGAGTATCAGCCTCGATATCGGCTCTGTCAGGCTGACGGAACGTTTCTTTACTTCTCATCCGCCATCGGAAACCGAGTTCCTCGCTGCCAGGAAAGAGATCAACGAAAAACTTACCGGGGCTCTTGAGCCATTTTTCAGCGGCAGGGAATCTGTTTACGGGGTAGCGGGCACACTGACAACCATTGCACATCTTGTTTCCGGAGAAAAAGAATTTGATCCGGAGAAGATCCACAATACAACACTGCATTATGATGACGTCCGGCAGCTCCTTGATGAACTGCGTAGTTCTTCCCTGGAACAGATTCTCGAAAGAGGCGTGCCTGAAGGCAGGGCAGACGTCATTACCATGGGAACCCTGATCCTGCATCAGTTCATGAGGCTCCTCGGTGTAACGCACGTGCGTGTAAGTATTCAGGGACTACGTTACGGCCTTGCCCTGAAAGAGTTGCAGAAACTGCTCGCGGAACAATAACGGCAGCGCCGGCATAATCCTCCGGCGCTGTATCAAAAGCATATTGACCTCAGTTGCTTCTCACGCAGCGTACCGACAAACCGTTTTCCATACAGGTATCGTTACGGAAGAGAAACGCATTTCTGTTGGAAACATTTCTGAACCAGGCATAACCCTGTACAAAAACCGTTGACGTCCAGTAAAGCGCGTTGATGCCTTTGTAGAGGAATCGGCCGTCACTGCGGCGATATCCGCTGGGGATAGCGCTGAATCCAGGTTTGCCTGCTATCTGTTTGCAATAGGAACCCCAGAACTCGGCTGCCTTGAGATTACCGGCTGCAAAAACTTTGCCGCCAAAAGCACTCTCGAGGTTTTCCCAGTCCTTGTCCGACGGAATCTTCCATCCTTTTGGAGCAAGACCCCTGGGATCGTTGACCGCATACCAGTTGTAGAGTTTACCGTAGACGACACCATCTCCTGAACGGTTGCGATAATAACACCAGGCGCCCTGTTTTTTCCTGGCGGCATCCTCCCACTCGGCAGGTGTCGCTGCGTGGCGGATAGGGTCTCCGTTACGGTAGCGGCTTACATTCAGGTTCTCTGCCATCCATACCTGTCCGTTGATCTCAACAGCCTTGTACTCATTGCCGTCAACATCTTTTGCGGAAAAAGCAAGCATCTGCATCGGTGCAAAGAACATAACCAGCAACATACAGAGCGTAGTACGCAATAGGGGTGTGTGTTTCATGGCCTTGATGATTGGGGGTTATGGGGGTCGTTTCCATCAAAAAAACGCCATTATATGTACTTCTTATACGACATACATATTTTATGCCGGGCTACTAATGTATATATCTTTAACGAGTTATCCAAATAAAACGTAATCCCCAAGCACATTTAACAGAAAAACAACACTCCAAACTCCCCAACACCATGTTTACCGCAACAAAAAAATACGCCGATTCACCCCGGATCACCCGATACACGTTCCCGCTCACAAACAATACAGATGAGCGCGGCGTCTCTGTCCCTGGTGAAAAACAGGAAGCGGCGGCGGCTTTCTTTCAAACGGTACCGGCGCCTGATTTCGTCAGGAGACAAGGGGAAATTACGACGATGGACACTTGCCGCACCTATACCGTTATTTTTCAGGTAGCGGCTGAAGTACCTGGGTTTATAAGGCTGGATGTCACAGACTCTGAAACGCCTGCCGGGAAATGACGCGACCCGCTTGTCCGATGTCAGCAGTTCTACATGGAAATTGAAAAAGTGCATATCATGAATTCGGGCGAGAACAGGAACAAGGCGCGCCTTGATAATCGCCGGATCAGGCTCATAAAGGTACGCGCCGACAGTCCCGATATCCTGTTTGCCGGAAAAAGGCTCTTTGCCGGTTGAGAATACCCTTTCTCCGTTTTCGGACAGGCAGACTGCACGAACGATCGGAAAAGGATCATCTCCGGCTGAAGCCTCTCTGCAAAAAAGCAGGATTTCCCTGCATTCACGATCGACCGAAAGGACAAGTATTTCCCTCAGCGAAGGCAGCATGCCCCTGAATGCAGTTATTTCATGAGCAGGAGATGCTTTGATACAGATGTTGCGCGATTTACGGAGCAGAAGATCGTGCAGTTCGGCTACATTCGGCTCACTTTGCTGAAGGGTTACGATTCGCTTTCCTCCTCTTCTGCGGGCCGGATCGATATATATCCAGTCGAGACTTTTGTCCTGGCAGGTCCTGAGAAATGCTATGCTGTCGCCGGTTATGATCTGTATGTTATCGGCTCCGAGTTCCCTGAAATTGTGCCCGGCTATCCCTGCAAGCACAGGATCCCTTTCAACACAGATAACCTTGTCGAAACGCCGCGAGAAGAAAAAGGAATCGATACCGAGTCCTCCAGTCATGTCAAGGACTGTGTTGCCCTTCATTCCCTCAAGACCGGATCTGTAGCCGGCAGTCCTTTCGCCCGATGCCTGTTCAAGGGACAGGGTAGTGTACAAAAGGCTCCTCTGCGACAGCCCAGGCAGTTTTCTGCGCGCCTTTTTTCTGCAGGCAATCTGCTCGGCAAACGCCCTGACAGGAAAACCTCTTCGGCCATGATGCTTCATGGCAAATGCCGCCGGATCATCATGCTCATGGACCCGAAGCTCTTCCATCACACCCGGCTCGAGAAGCTGCTGCAGCTCATCGGAGGTCATGGCGCCCTCCATCTGATGCCGCCTCGATAGCGACAACATCGCAGACAGCCTGAGTAAGCTGTTTCAGCTCCTCTTCCGAAACAATATAGGGCGGCATGAGATAAACCAGCGTTCCGAAAGGGCGCACCCAGACGCCTCTTTCGACAAAGTGCTTCTGGGCTGCTGCCATATCGACCGGTTTCTGAAGTTCGACGACGCCAATTGCACCCAGAATACGGACATCCCTGACTCCCGGAATGGTTCGGCATGCTTCGAGACCGGAAAGCAGTGCCTGTTCTATTCTCATCACGCTCTCTTTCCACTTCGAGGCTTCAAGCAGCCCGACACTTGCCACAGCCACGGAACAGGCCAGGGGACTGGCCATGAATGTCGGACCATGCATGAACACGCCCGGTGCGCTGCCGGAAATCACCGCTGCAACCTCATGGGTCGTCAAGGTTGCGGCCAGGGTCATATAGCCTCCTGTCAGCGCTTTGCCGAGGCACAGAATGTCCGGGACGATCCCGGTGTACTCGAGAGCGAACAATTTGCCTGTCCGCCCGAAACCGGTCGCGATTTCATCGAAAATCAGAAGCACATCATAACGATCACAGAGTTCCCGGGCGATCCTGAGATATTCGGGAGAATAGAAACGCATCCCTCCGGCTCCCTGAACAACCGGCTCGATCACAAACGCAGCAACTTCATGATGATGTTTTTCGAGCTTTTCCTTCAGATCCCGGACACACGCTTCGCCGCAGGGCTCGTTGAATCCGCATCGGGGAGCCTCCGCAAAAATCTGCTGCGGCAGCACCCTGCTGAAAAGGCCGTGCATACCGGTAACCGGGTCACAGACCGACATGGCAGCGAACGTGTCTCCGTGGTAACCCGACCTGACCGTTATGAGTCTGTGCTTTTGAGGCCTTCCCGCTGCCTGATGGAACTGCAGGGCCATCTTGATTGCCACTTCGACCGAAACCGATCCGGAATCGCAGAAGAAAACCTTGCTCAAGGACTCAGGCGTCAGTTCCACAAGGTGCTCTGCAAGCCTGATTGCCGGATCGTGAGTCAGACCGCCGAACATCACGTGACTCATCTTTTCGAGCTGGCTTTGAACCGCCTCGTTGAGAACAGAATGATTATAGCCGTGAATCGCAGCCCACCACGACGACATGCCGTCGATCAGCTTTCGTCCGTCTTCGAGTTCGATATGCACCCCTTTTGCGGATTTCACCGGGTATACCGGCAGGGGCTCCTGCATTGATGTATAGGGATGCCAGATATGCTCCCTGTCAAAATCAAGATTCATGAATGATCCTTGTTATCGTATCTTTCGGCATGTCCGGACAAACAGAGCCGATCACGGGAATGTCGATCACAGGACAGGTAAAACCGTATCTTCTGACCGCTTTCTGCAGGAGGCCGAACGTATCATCCGCAATAGTCTTGTCGCTCCCTCCCGCACGATTGTAGAACAACGCACAGAGATCGATATCCCTGTTACGGCAAGCCTCGAGGGACAGCAGGGTGTGGTTGATGCTGCCGAGCCGGGATGAAGACACGAGAATCAACGGATATGAGCGCTCCTGAGCATAATCGGCAAAGAGCATCTCCCCGGTAAACGGAACAAGCAGGCCTCCGGCCCCTTCAAGCAGAACGATGCCGTATTGTTCGCTGAGCGATTGTGTCGCACGGTCCAGAACCGATATATCGATACTTCTCTTTTCCAGCACAGCCGCAAGATGCGGTGAGGCCGGACAGGAAAAAAGGTATGAACACGTTGTACCATCACGATCGACGTCCTGCAGCGGTATTCCCATCATCTCCCGGTGTTTCCGGATATCTGCCGAAACACCGCTGCCGCCGGTCTCGACCGGCTTCTGGGTGATAACACGCATACCGGCCTTCATGAGAACGCGCGCAAGAAAACCGGTGACAACCGTTTTACCGATACCGGTATCGATCCCCGTTATTGCAATGACTTTTCCCGGCATGGAAGGGAGTGTTGAATTGTTGAGATGTTGATCTGTTGAATTGTTTGGGGTTGTCGGTCCTGATCCAGTTGAAAAAAGACCAAAAGGACGAAAAGGACTTAAATGACAAGAATTAATCCCCTTATATATTGCCGACTGCCAACTGAAAACTGCCGACTATCTTAATCCGGCCTCCGGTTTCCCGAGTAACAGTCTTCAGTAGGCAGTTCACAGTAAACAGTTAAAATCATTTAGCCCTTTCCTCCGGTCTCCGGTTTCCGGCCTCCTTTTACTCCTTACTCCTGCGCACGAAGTGCGCTACTCCTGACTCCTTCCTCACCATTATTATCTTCAAACACTTTCTTGCCATCCGGCCCTCCAGCAAACCAGCTATCCTGCTATTTACAATTCACGATTCACGAACTCCCCCCCTTTCTTCTGAACACACAGAACAGGGGGTGATAGGTCAGATGAACACCGGTATGGCTTGAAAATGAAGAGCGGTAACGTTCGACAAAACGGCTGTGCCGGCTTTTTGTCCAGGGGCGTCTCTGCACCAGACCATTGACACCGGTCCTGCTGATATGACGCAACACCTCTTCCGGACTCCTGAAATACAGCTTCCGGACCTCTTCACGGCACTCTACCGGCATAAACCACTCCCGGGCAAAGGTCTTGAGTTCTTCGAGATCGTAATAAGCAAGCGAAACCTGTTCGATCGAATCAATTTCCAGCATATTCCTTTTGCCGAAAGTGCTGAACGCCAGCATACCGCCTGGACGGAGACATGCTGACAGTTTCTGGAAAAGGGCAGGAATATCGGCAAGCCATTGCAGTGTTGCGTTGGAAACAACAAGATCGAGATTTTCCGGAAGGTATTTTTGCTCTTCAATATCCCCACCTATAAAATCAAACGTTTTCACATCGTGCTTCCGGGCAATATCGCCAACGACTGAACCGCACTCTGCAACAAGGTCGTTTGCAATGTAGCGTTCAACACTGCAGCGTCGGAGAAAAGCCTCGGTGAACGCTCCCGAACCGGCCCCGATTTCGAGGACTTTCCGGAAAGAACCGCCACTCTTTCCGGGAGAAATCAGGTCTGCAAGTTCAACGGCCATCCGCTCCTGAATAATTGCGTATCGACGGTACCCCGGCAATCGTCGTGCGAATCGCTGCCGGATCAGATCCTTGTTCAGTCTTCCATGCATGAGCATAGCTCCTCCCAGTCATCGAATGCAAAAAACGGAAAGTGGGGCAGACTGTTCACCATGCGCCGTGTAATTCCCGACCAGGCCCGCTCCTGCGCCTCAGGCGGAAAGATCATGTCACGCCTGCCGATCAGAGCATGCGTAAAGGACCATTCCGGCTTTGCCACAGGCTCACCGGCGTCAACCTGTTCAGCTATGGCGTCAAGCTCATCCTGCTGGTCTGCGGTACTTCTCCGGGAAGCGATCGCGTAAAAGCGATCCAGTCCGGCACTACCACCGCACATTCTCCTCATAAAGCGAATGCGGTTGTCTTCATCATACGATTCGAGCGTTGCCCGGAACACCTCCGGAGGAATTCCTTCACCGGCACTTATGGGACTGAGGGTTCCGTTGATTGCAAGGGCTTTGCCGATACCTTCGATGCCTGCACTGCAGGCCGCCCAAACTCCCAGGGACCACGCAACAACCGTTCGTTCGGCATAACTCTTCAGTGCAGCAGGAAGATCGGCCGGCATCCCAAGAGAACGATAGTCGTAACACATCAGCACGTCATGCCGAAACCGCCCGGAAGTGTTTTCCTGCAGGTACAGGGCAATGTTTTCATCCATCCCCCAGCCATTGAAAAAAATCAGCAGCCGGTCATACCCTTTTTGTTGAATCCACCGGGTTTTCACAGAATGTTTAGTTGTTGAACGAATTGTTGAGTTGTTATCCAGATCTGGCTGAAAGGACCTAAAGGACGAAAAGGACTTAAGGGACAAAAAACAAGCGCCGGCCTCCCTTGCAGTCCGGCCTTCGTACGGGCGGGTTTCAAACCCGCCCCTACATTTTGCTATTTCCCAATACCCAATACCTATTACCCAAAATCCTGCCCCTGCGCACGAAGTGCGCTACTCCTTACTCCTTCCTAACTATTCACTATTCACGATTCACGATTTACGAATCACGCTTTCAATATTTCCGGTATTCGGGATATGTCGTCCCACGAAAGATCGGCCCGCAGGGAAATTCTTATCCGTGCGGTGTTTTCCGGAACCGTCGGAGGGCGGACCGCCATGACAAAAAAGCCCTCTTGCTGCAGACGAACTGCAGCAAGGAGGGCTTTATCGTTCGAACCCATGATTACCGGTACGATCTGGCTTTCACCCTGAACCGCAAATCCTTCTGCCGCCAATGCTCTCCGCAGACGTTCTGCAAGCGACTGCAAATGGCGTCGCTGGGAATCCATCGACATCTGCTTTTCCAGTGCCCGGCGGCTCCATCCAAGCACAACCGGAGGTAAGGCTGTGGTAAAAATGAACGGGCGCATGGTATTGACCAGATAGTCGCGGAAAAGATCATCCATGATACCGTAAGCCCCCACGGACGCAAAAGCCTTGCCGAACGTTCCGACGATCATGTCAATCGAACCGGTACAACCCGAAGCCTCGCACAACCCCTGACCGGTCTGACCGAACGTACCTGCGCCATGCGCTTCGTCAACAATCAGAAACGCTCCGTAACGGTCCCTGAGTTCACAAAGCCGATCAAGATCGGCACAGTCACCGTCCATACTGAAAACAGATTCCGTCACGATAAATACCTGCCGGGCGCTGTCTGCTGCTTCCTTGAGCAGTGACTCAAGATGATCGTAATCAAGATGGCGGTAGCGCCTGAACGGCGCTTCGGCAATTCGACAGCCGTCGATTATGCTTGCGTGATTGAGCCGGTCAGAAAGGATCAGGTCATGACGACCCGAAAGAGCGGGAAGGATACCGGTGTTGGCATGATAACCGCTGTTAAAAACAAGGGCTCCCTGCCGCTGGTACCATGAAGCGAGAATCTCCTCGATTTCGCCATACTGCTCATGATTGCCGGTCAACAGCCGAGACGACGAACTGGTCATGGCATAGCGGCCGCTTGTTTCATCCCCGGTATCGAGATATGACTTCAGGAAGCTGCGGTCATCTCCTATGCCGAGATAGTCGTTCGACGAAAGGTTGAGCAGTCGGCGACCGCCCGAATGGATGAACCTGCCCGACCGGCCGCCGATCCCGGGAAGCTCCCGAAAACGGTCTTCCGCTCTCAGCCTGTCGAGTTCATCCTCTATTCGTCCTGCCAGGTTCATCAGCTCTATCTCCCTGAAAAACCTGCAAGCTGCTGCATAAAACGCCGGTCATCACCAACATCGCGTCCCCGCGTTGTCAGATACCCTCCGGTCAGAAAACCGTTGGCTCCGGCAAGCATGAGCAATCCCTGAAAATCTTTCATGACGGTTTCCCTTCCGGCCGCAAACTTGATGATCTTGCCGGGATGTGCAAGGCGGCAGATCGCAAAGGTCTTGAGAACGTCGGCAACCATCGGCGTCTCAGCTTCTTCGAGAGGAGTCCCCTCGATCGGAACGAGAACATTGAGCGGGATCACCGCTATATCGAGATCCTGCAGCGAATAGATGAAATCCACGCGGTCCTGCATGGTTTCACCAACACCGAGGATACCGCCGCAGCAGACCGGGATCCCGTTTTTTCGAAGAAGCTTAATGGTCTCGATACGATCTTCGACACGATGGCTGTCGGCGATCAGTTCGCTATAGCGGTCCGGAGCGACCTGCACATTGATATTGTAATGAGCGACATCGTGCCGGGCAAGCATGGATGCAGTCTCTTCACCAAGCATTCCGAGCGAAGCGCAGACCTTCAACTGCGGATATTCCTGATGCAGCCGGTCGATCGTCTCGATGATCCGGAGAAACTCGGGATTGACGCTGCGGTACCCGTATCCGCTTGTCACAATGCCGAAACGCCTGATCCCCTCACCGTATACCTCGCCCGCTGCTGTCAATATATCACCTTGTTCGAGAAGGGAATATTGCTCGACATCGGCACCATTATGAAGCGATTGTGCGCAAAAACGGCAGTTTTCAGCACAGACACCTGATTTGGCGTTCAGGATCGAGCAGGTATGCATGCCCGACTCCTCAGGAAGGGAGACGAAGCGGTTCCTTACCTTATTGGCAAGAGAAACAAGGTCCATGATATCTTCGCCCTCCAGTTCGGCAAGAAGAAGGGCACCGCTATAGGACAACGGGATTCCCGTTTCCAGCACATCGTAGGCTTTTTCAATCAAACCGTTTATTCCAGTTATCGTCATAGTGCCTCTTTTCTGATTGTCGCCTCTCCGGATGTAATGGAATGAGCCTTACCATCATCATCGGTAAGCAGCAGTTCTCCGGAGCGCCCCAGGCCGGTAACCATCCCGGTGACACGCCCATTGTAGCGCTCAACGCTGACCGCCTTTCCTTTCAGCCAGGCGTAACGTTCGAGATAGGGAAGAAAATCTCCCAGGTCTTCTTTAACGAGCCACTCATCATAGATCGGCTCAAAATGGTTAAGGATGTCTGCAAGGATCTCCGGTCTCGACAACTCATTTCCGGATTCAATGGACATCGATGTGGCAATCCCTTCAATGTCACCTGGAATCTCATGCATATTGACATTGATCCCGATTCCCGCAATGACAAAATGCGCCAGATCGGCCTCTGTTTCCATCTCACAGAGAATACCGCAGACCTTGCGCCCGCCAATCAGAATATCGTTGGGCCATTTGACCATAGCTGAAACGCCATCAACCATTGCATCAAGAGTCCGGTGAATCGCCGCCGCTGCAAGAAGCGGGATCTGTGAAAGCCGAAGCGGTGGTACCGGGGGACGCAAAATGATCGAGAAATAGAGATTGGCGCCCGGCGGAGAGATCCATTGCCGTCCCATTCTGCCGCGCCCGCTCTTCTGACTGTCGGCAATAATCACACATCCTTCAAGAGCCCCATCCCTGGCAAGGGTTTTGGCTCTCTGGTTCGTCGATTCCAGCATCTCATGGAACTCAATGGTTCTGCCGAGACGTGCAGTCGAAAGAAGCGGCATGACTTCTTCCGGCACCGGAAGCCCGGTGCTCCGGTTATAACGGTAGCCCCTGCCGGAAACCGCCTCGATGGAGTACCCTGTTTTCCTGAGCAAAGAGATGTGCTTCCATACGGCACTTCGGGTAATTCCCAGTTCACTGCACAGTTCGCCTCCGGACAGAAAACCGTCCGCTCCCCTGAGGCGATCGAGAATGTCGGATGTCAGCTTGTTCATCAACCGGCTAGCATGAAAAATAAATGGGCGCCAAAAGGCGCCCGCCACTTGTCAACCAGAATTTACAATCCGGTTGACAAGTTTGCAAACGCCAATACCCACCCGCGAAAGCACTATAATAACAGATATTGCAACTATTAAAACATTTCATCTATTTTATCCTGTATAGATGCAGCAATACAAACAAAAAACCACTATGGAAACAGCAACTGAACACCAGCCGATGAGCTCGAAAGATCGCGGTGCTCTTGCCGAAATGGTCATGCAACTCTTTGACCACTGGAACATTTCAACGGCCGATCAGGCGACACTGTTAGGTCTCGCACCATCGAACCGTGCCGCATTGACCAGATACCGGAAAGGAGAACCAATTGGAACGAGTCGTGACCAATATGAACGTATCGGGCATTTGATGGCTATTCACAAAAACCTGCGTCTGCTGTTTCCGAAAAACCGGATTCTCGCCTATCGCTGGATGTCAACACGCAACAAAGCTTTCGACAACCTGACACCCGTCGAGGTGATCAGGGAATGGGGGTTTGCCGGAATGTTGCTGGTCCGCTCCTATCTTGACCATGCACGAGGTTCTTGAAATTCGTAACAATATGGGCGACTTCTTTTCGCGAATCACATTGATCGATACACACAAAGAACTGATCCGCAATATTATATCATTGAGAGAATCAGAGGATCTCTTCGATGACCTGACCAATGATCCTGAAGAATGGTTGCTTGCTCAAAAAGCGGAATCGGACGCCAAACCATACCCCTACCAATCGCACTCCCCTGAAATCCATCGCCCGTTTGAAGAAGTCATCTGGTTCAACGCTATCATCTGGCCATTTAAACACTGGCAAAAAAGCAGGTTTTCGGACGTATCATTCGGCGTATGGTACGGCAGCGATACCATCGAAACAACCGTTTATGAGACGGCTTACCACTGGTACCGCGGACTGCTCACCGATGCGGGCTTTGAGAAAGAACCTGTTGTGATCGAGCGCAAACTCTACTCGGTAAACTGCGCTGCTGCGCTGCTGGATGTTCGTCCTCTACTCGAAGACTATCCGCTCCTCATCCATAAAACAGATTACTCCTTTTGCCTGTCAGTCGGTTCAAAAATACACCGCGAGGGGCATCCCGGTCTCGTGACCATATCAGCCCGACATGAATATGGAAACCTCTATGCCGTTTTGAATCCGTACGTTCTCTCCAACCCCCGCTACCACAGCTATCTGACCTATATTCTTGATAATGGAAGGATCATGGTCGAGAAAGCTCCGGGAAAGGTTTGGTTTGAGATAGCGGTAAGTGAAATATGAGAACACATGTGGTTTTTACAGGAAAACTCTTTTATTTGCACTATAGCTGTAAAACTTCTATCTTTTATATGGAACATATGGGCTATGCCCCGGGGTTTGCGCTAAGCTAGCAAGCCGACAATATTACAAAGGCTCGATTTCCGAGCCTTTGTTTTTTTACAATCCATCGAAACAACTATACTTCACTGCCATAAATGGTTGATCCTCGACCGTAACATGGCAATCGATAATCTTGTTGTGATCCTTCAAGCTACAGTAAGGAAGGTAGCCCGGATCATATCCACTTTTTGCCAAAGGAAAAAGCACAAGGTCCGCAACCTGTAGTAGAGGGTTTGTTTTTTTCTTTCTTCGAGGTTCCCCTATGATAATACGCTTGTAGTCGTTAGCTCGAGGAATTCCTGCTTGTTTTTGTCGGAGTAGCGTTTGAAATACCCAATGGTATCTGGTCGTTCATCGTCGCCAACAAGAGCAGCATCGTGGTCAAAAGATCCATCAGTTTTTTTCGGGGCCGCCCAGCTCCCCCAACGGTAGGCCTTCCCTATAATGAAACGATACTCATACCCCCGAAGCTCTGCAGTCTCCGCTCGCTCCTGTTCAAGGTCGTCAAGGTATTTCAGAAAAAGCATCCATGACGTCTGCTCCGTGTAATCCAGCTCTGTTGTAGACCCAGCCTCTTTCCAGAGAACGTCGTCAATATTTTTAAACACCTGTTCAGACATAAGGGATCAACAAACCCAAGTTTTAATCATCCAAATAACCGTATTACAAATGTATTATAATCAACAACTTAATCATTCACCAGTTCAACCAGTTTCGAGTAAACGGCCTCGATACTCCGGTGAGGCAGATTGGTGTCGATGAGATCGTGGCCCAGTTCGAGGGATGGACCGAACTCGAATGTCGTGACGTTCCCGCCCTTCGACTGCCAGCGTTTGACAAGTTCCCGTGTGACATCGTTGTCTATCTGATCGTCGACCGGATTGAGTACCATGATAATACTCTTTGCATGCGGAGCAAGCTGCCGGGCGTCTCGTCGGACGGCAAAACCGAGGCGGAGTATCTGGCCAAGGGCACGGCGGGAATATTGCGGATAGGTATAAGTCTCGGGAGTGTCTGTCTGCAGCTCAGGATTCCACCAGCTAAACCTGTCCGGCAGAAAAGAAACGATATTCATGACTGCAGGCGTCAGGAATGATGGAATTGCCCTGAACCCGAAGGCCGGGGAAATGATAATTGCACGATCGATTTCCTCCCGGTGCTGTGCTGCCCATGCCGTTATCACACCGCCTGCCGAAATCCCCATCATGACGATCCGTTCACCCAGCCCCCCGGCGATATCGACGACCATGTCGGCATAACCGACAAGTTCTTCGGCCTGCAGACGGGCATGATCCTCCGTCATTCGATCGAGGAAACCGTGATGGGGAAGCGGTGCGATCAGCACATTGTTTCCGGAAGCGAACAAACGCTCCCCAAGCGCCTTGAACTGCTGCGGACAGTTCGTATACCCGTGAACAAGAACAACCGCCTGACTGCTTTTGCCTCCATGAGACATAAACTGCAGCCGGCAGAGAGGGTTCATGCCTTCCGGTTCAGCATGTTTCAAAGCCTCGATCCGGCGAATCGACTCGTCGTACTCTAAGGCCGGATCAGGTACGGCAATCTGCCCGGGAAGATTGTGAGAAATCTTGATCCATATCCCGGCAGATAAAAGTATGGCTGTCAAGGCCAAAAGCAGGCCCGTCTTTCTTTTCTGCCCTTCTGTCATGGTGCAGAGACCGCAGTTTTGCTCAAAACAGCTCTGTTCTGTTACCCCTTTGCCTTCGTCTCCATATCCGATGCAAGGCGCTGTTTTTCATAAGAGGCCCGGTACAGTTTAAGGCCGTCGAAGATCCCGACGGCAATTTTTTTCTGAAAACTCAGCCGCCTGAGCATTTTTTCCTCTTCCCGGTTCGAGAGATATCCGGCTTCAACAAGCACGCTCGGCATGGAAGGCGTCCAGAGCACCATGAAGCCAGCCTGACGTACCCCCCGGTCGTTCATTCTGGTCTTTTTCATCATACCTTTAAGCACATATCTTGCAGCCTCCTTGGATTGCAGGGTAAAGGCGTTCTGGGCAAGGCTGCTCATGATCATGTGCTCCTCGCTGAATCCCTCATAGCGTTTCTCATAATCCTCTTCCTGCTTGATGGCTTCGTTTTCGAGCATGGCGACACGTAACGCATCCTTGTTTTTGTGCGGGCCCAGAATGTAAACCTCCGCCCCTCTTGCGGACCGATTCCTGGCGGCATTGCAATGAATGCTCACAAACAGCTTGCCGTCGTTCCTGTTCGCTATTTTCCCCCGCTGTTTCAACGGAATGAATCTGTCGTTGCCGCGCGTGTAGACCACCTTGACATCAGGCCACTCTTTTCTGATAATCTGTCCGAGATACAAGACAATATTCAAGACAACATCTTTTTCCCTCGTTCCGGACGGCCCTATCGCCCCGGGATCCTTGCCTCCGTGACCGGCATCGAGGACAATGGTATCAAAAAGCCATTTCCGGGCATCCCTTGAAAGATCCTGCGCGATACGCTTTTCCTTTTCGGCACGATAGACCGACTTGACATCGACATCACTCATGACCATGACCTTGTAGGTATTGGTCCTCGGATCCCATGTAAAGTCGCTTGACTTGACATTGAAAAATTCGGTGTTGAATGCAATATCTATCTGCATCGCTCCCTTGCCGATGGGCATCGCCCGAATCTCCTTTACAAAGCCGCCCTTGAACTTTCGATGCAATTCGGCAGGGGTTCCCCTGGCATGCTGGAACGTCAGTGTCGCATTACCCAGGCTGTCGGGTTTGATGTATGAAGCGGGAGTTTTCGAGCCGGTTGCCTTGAATTTGATGATAATCCCGTTAGCAAGTTCGGAAACATTGAGGCCGGTTAACGTCGTAGGCCCGGTATAACGGGGAACAAATCCCGGCCCTGTCGTTCGGTCCTCCGTATTGACAATGCCGACCGTGCTGTGAACCGAATCCGGCCTGGGGCTCCATAAAAAGGCATCGATTCTGCCTTTTTTCCCGTTATAGGAAATCTGCCGGTTCATCCATAATGAATACAGACGTACAGCATCCTCTGCCCGAATCCATAGAGAACGATCCTTCAGCACCGGCGCCGTCCTCATCTGGAAAACCCTTTTCACGTCAGTGGCATTCTCATCCCTGACACTCGCGAAATTACTCCCAGCCGTAAGAAGACAGATCGTTTTCATGCCTTTGTCGCTCCAGGTCACCGACAGGCGGTTCCCTTCGATTGTATTATACAGTCGAAGAGCACGGGACATGGATCGCAAGTCGACATAAACGGCACCGTTTTTCCGGAGAGCTTTCAAGCCGGTTGTATAGCGAACCTTGAAATCCAGTACCGCATGCAGGGATAATTTTTCGGACCGGGCATTTTCGAGCGATAACGCATGCCCTTTACCCGGCAGGATAACCGTCAGCAGCAAAACCAGAAAAACAGCGAATCCGGGGCGGCTGGAGGACTCTTTCACGTGACTTGGATTTTAAGACTTTTCGAGACTTTTGCGTTTTGAAAATAATACTAAAAATATTCATGCTCGCCGCGTACAAGGCTTCCGTTTCGATGAAACTATCCAGCCGTCACGACTTGCGAAATTTGTTTTTTAGCGGTCAACCCCTATCTTTTCGAGAATTTCAATGCAACAGGAATCCGTCTATGGCATTATCTTCATCAGCCGCATCAGCAAAAAACAAAACGCTCATTGTTGTTGAGTCCCCGTCAAAGGCAAAAACCATCAATAAATATCTTGGCAGGGATTACATGGTCTTTGCCTCGGTAGGGCATATCAAGGACCTTCCAAAAAAAGAGATCGGCCTTGATTTCGACAACCACTACGAACCCCGCTATGATGTCATTGCCGGAAAGGAGAAAGTCGTCAGGCAACTGAAAAAACTTGCCGGTGAAGCCAACGATATCCTTATCGCCACTGATCCTGACAGGGAAGGTGAGGCTATAGCATGGCATATTGCCAATGAAGTCGATTTTTCCCGCAAATCCGTTCAACGGGTTCTGTTCAACGAAATCACCAAAAATGCCATTCTGGAGGCAATAGAGCATCCGCACCAGATTGATCACCGCCTGGTTCGATCCCAACAGACGCGCCAGGGGCTTGACAAGATCGTGGGCTATAAAATAAGTCCGTTTCTCTGGAATGTCGTGCTGCGAGGGTTGTCCGCCGGCAGGGTACAGTCCGTGGCATTGAGGCTGATCTGTGAGCGTGAAGCAGAGATTGAACAGTTTCAGCCGAAAGAATACTGGACGATCATCGGTGACTTCACAACCGTTTCAGGAGAGAGCTTCTCTGCAAAACTGGTAAAAACAGACGGCGACAAGGCCGAAATCCAGAACGGCGAAGATGCTGAGAAAACGGCTTCAGCCATCCTGTCGAAAATCTACGGTGTCGCGGCAATAACGCCCAAAGAGCAGCAGCGAAAACCTCCTCTGCCGTTTACGACATCGCTCCTGCAGCAGGCCGCCTCTAATCAGCTCGGCTTCGGCTCGAAAAAAACCATGCGCGTCGCACAGCAATTGTATGAAGGTATAGAGATCGGCACCGAGGGCGCAGCCGGCCTGATCACCTACATGAGGACCGATTCTACAAGAGTTGGTGCCGAGGCTGTCGAACAGGCCGAAAAGTATATTGCTGAAAACTATGGAACAGAGTACAGATGCGCCGGAAAAACTGCGAAAAGCAGCAAAAAAACACAGGATGCTCACGAAGCCGTCCGTCCGACCATGGTTTCCCATACACCGGATGCCATGAAACGGTATCTCTCGTCCGATCAGTATAAATTGTACGATCTGATCTGGAAAAGATTTCTCGCTTCTCAAATGGCCCCGGCCAGAATCGAACAGACTCGTGTCGAGGTGTCCGACCCCGACAAACAGTTCCTTTTCCGTGCCAGCGGCAGCAAGGTGCTTTTTCCGGGTTTCCTGAAAGTTTACAATGAACAGAAAGAGCTCGATTACGAGGCCAGAAAATCCACCAGGGATGAGGAGGAGAAGGAGCAGCTTGTCAAGCTCCCCGAAAAACTCTCGGTCCATGAAAAGCTGAACCTGGACAAGCTTGACAAAAAACAGAGTTTCACCCGTCCGCCTGCCCGATACAGCGAGGCAAGCCTTGTCAAGGAACTCGATAATTACGGAATCGGCCGGCCGTCAACCTATGCTGGCATTTTCTCAACGCTTCAGGACAGGCGGTATGTCGAGCTGCAAAAGAAAAAAATCATCCCTACCGAACTGGGACGGGATGTTTCACTGATCCTGGTTGCCAACTTTCCCGATATATTCAACGTCAAGTTCACCGCATACATGGAAAGCGAACTTGACAAGGTCGCAACCGGCGAGGACGAGTATGAAGAGGTGCTCGACAGCTTTTACAAGCCGCTTGAAGCGGCACTGAGCACCCGTAAAAACGACCCGCTCCTTCCCCAGAATAACGATGCGGAAACCTGCGATAAATGCGGCAAGGGCAAAATGGTCATAAAATGGACTGCCAGCGGCAAGTTTCTCGGCTGCTCCAACTACCCCTCCTGCAAAAACATCAAACCCCTGGCCTCCACCAAGGCCAAACCGCACCAGACAGGTGTCAGTTGCCCTGGTTGCAAGGACGGAAGTATGGTTCTTCGGAATGGACGATTCGGTCCTTTTCTTTCCTGCACGACCTACCCTGACTGTGAGACAATCCTGAAACTCGACAAACAGCGAAGGATCGAACCTCCCAAAACACCACCGCTCGAAACCGATCTTGCATGCCCCAAATGCGGCGCACCTCTCTACCTGAGAAAAGGCAAGCGGGGACCCTGGCTCGGCTGTTCAAAATTTCCTAAGTGCAGGGGAAGACAGGCATGGGGACAACTCGACCCGTCAATCCAGCATCACTGGCAAGCAGTTATGGAAGAACATGAAACACAGCACCCGGCCATCACCATTCGCATGGTTGACGGAACCCCGGTCAACATGAAGCTCAGCATCGACGACATCATCGCTTATGCAGAGGAACACGGACTCATCGATACGGAAGAACGTGAAGCGGTGGAGGAAAAAAAGTCTGTCAGCAGTCAGTAGCCACTCACAACAACATACTCGCTGCGCGGAAGGTGATAAACGAGAATATCCACGCAACAGCCAGCGCGTAGATGCTGTAATACACGACAGCCTTCCAGTCACCGATTTCCTTTCTCATGACACTGACCGCGGCAACGCAGGGAATATACAGCAGCACGAAAACCATCAGGCTCAGTGCTGTGGCCGGATCAAATCCCGGATCGTTTTTCAGAATACTCTTGAGTTCAATCGAGGTCTCGTCTGTTTCCCCGAGAGAATAGATCGTCCCCATTGTTGAAACAACGACTTCTTTTGCCACAAGACCTGTAGCGAGAGCCACGCCTATTCTCCAGTCAAAACCCAGTGGCCGGATCACCGGCTCCAGAAGTTTTCCTGCCCTGCCTGCAATCGAGTACTCGAGCTGTTCCGAGGCAATGATGTTTTCTGCCGCCGCAATTGCCTCTTCTTTCTGTCCCTCCTCTGTTACCGTCATCTCTATTTCGGCAATCCTGCGATCGAGTTCGGCGTCGAGTTCGGGATTTTTCGGGTAATTACTGAAGAACCAGATCAGGAGCACTGCGAGCAGAATAATTGTTCCTGCTTTTTTCAGATACATCAGGGCTTTCCTCATCGCCTGAACGATAACGGACTGGAAGGACGGCCAGCGATAGGGAGGCAACTCCATGACAAAAGGTTCCGAGTCGCTTTTCAGGATTGTTTTTTTCATCGCCAGCGCGGTCAGAAGACCGACTGCAATTCCAAAAACGTAGATCCCGAACATGACATTCGCTGCCACCGAAGGCGCAAAAAACGCTCCGGCAAGAAGAACATAGACCGGTAGTTTCGCTCCGCAGCTCATGAACGGAATGATCATGATCGTTGCAAGCCGGTCAGACGGACTTTTCAATGTCCGCGTTGCCATGATTGCCGGAATGGAACACCCGAAGCCGGTTATCATCGGAATGAATGATTTGCCATGCAGTCCGAACCGGTGCATGACCTTGTCTACCACAAAAGCAGCACGCGCCATATATCCGGATGCCTCAAGAAAAGACAGGCCGAGAAAAAGCAACAGTATGTTCGGCAAAAAAACAAGAACCCCTCCGACGCCTGCAATAATACCGTCAACAAGAATGGAGCGCAGCGTCTCGTTCGGCAGAAAGGGGGATACCGAAACGGAAAGCTGTCCGAACAGACTGTCCAGACCGTCCATGAGCGGTGTCCCAAGGGTAAAGGTCATATGAAAGATCAGCCAGACGATAAAAAGAAAAATCGGAAACCCGAGGACCCTGTTGAGCACGACACTGTCGATATAATCAGTCAGCGACTGCTTTTTTTCACGAGGGAAACGGACACATTCCTGCATTGCCCCCCGTATATATGCGTAACGGTCTTCAGTAATACCTGTTTCAGGATCCGTTTTGTACAGCGTAGCGGTCTCCTGCATGATCTGCTGCAAAGCCTGCCCGGTTTTCACCCATACAGGATACTGCCTGACGACGTTATAGACCTCCTTGTCGTTTTCAAGCAGCTTGATTGCAAGCCATCGGCGATTGTATTTGCCAAGCTCAGGCTCATCGACAAGCATTCCTGTAATGGTATCGACAGCTTGTTCGAGTTCCTGCCGAAATGCCAGCTTGTTTTTTTTGATCTCGATATCGCCTTCGTAAACCCTGACAACATGGTCGAGCAGTGAATCTATCCCCTGCTTTTTCTTTGCCGATGTTGGTATGATATGGCATCCGAGCAGTCGCTGAAGCTGCTTGACATCGATCTCGATGCCTTCGGCCTCAACTTCGTCATACATGTTGAGTGCCACCAGCAGTTCCACCTCCATTTCCATCAACTGGAGTGTCAGGAGAAGATTTCGCTCGATGTTCGGCCCTTCAACAACATTGACGACGACATCGGGTGGATCCTCAATGAGGTAATTCCTGGCGACCAGTTCCTCGGGAGAATAAGCGGTCAGCGAGTAGGTTCCGGGAAGATCGACAAAACGTATCCTGTAACTCCCGTAATCAACAAATCCCTCGTGCTTTTCTATTGTCACGCCGGAAAAATTGCCCACCCTCTGGTGTGCGCCTGTCAGCGCATTGAAAAGAGAGGACTTGCCGCAGTTGGGGTTACCAGCCAGAGCAACTCTTATTTCTTTTCTCTGTACCATCGGTTACCTTCCAGACGAGCGTTTACGCCTCTCCTGGCCCATTGGGACAGCATCTCCATTTTCACCAGCTTTTTCCACCTCGATACCGGCTGCCTCACTCTTCCTCAAGGTGACATGAATTCCCTTGAAGACCAGCTCCAATGGGTCTCCCAGCGGGGCAACCCTGAGCACCTTGAACCTTGTACCCGCAATAAGCCCCATATCGAGAATTCTTCTTCTTACGGCATTCTGAGCGTGCAGACCTTTTACCAGGGCCTTGTCGCCAACATTCAGATCAGATAACAGCATCAGAGAAACAAACAGAAGTCATTTAGACCAGTTTTTAATAACAGCCAAGAATATAACGAAAAACGTCAGTGGGGCAAATACGGCTAAAGCCCTGCTATGCCTCTCAGTACAGCATGTAATATGCCGCCATTGCGATAATACTCTTTCTCGACTGACGAATCGATCCTGCATTCAACACTGAATCGGAATGTCTTGCCGCTGACTGTGTCTCTTGCCTCGACATGGACACATGCTCCCGGCTCAAGAGATTGGTCAAGATGAATAGCAAACACTTCCTGTCCCGAGATCCCGAGTTCTTCCGCAGATTCTCCCTTTAAGAACTGCAACGGCAGTACGCCCATTCCCACGAGGTTCGAGCGGTGAATCCGCTCATAACTTTCAGCAATAACAGCACGCACACCGAGCATCCTCGTACCCTTTGCCGCCCAGTCACGGCTGCTGCCCATGCCGTAATCCTTCCCGGCTATGACAATCAGCGGCACCCCTTCATGCCGATACCTCACAGAGGCATCGAAGATGGTCATGACCTCACCGGTGCCGTCCTCGTCTGCGAAAAAGGTTGTAAATCCTCCTTCCGCTCCAGGGGCAAGGAGATTTCTGACCCTGATATTGTCGAAGGTCCCCCGCATCATCACCTCGTGATTACCCCTCCTCGACCCGAAGCTGTTGAAATCCTTGACGTCGACACCGTTTTCCAGCAGGTACTTTCCGGCGGGCTGATGGGGCTGTATGGCTCCTGCAGGGCTGATATGATCGGTTGTCACACTGTCACCAAACAATGCAAGACACCTGGCTCCGGTAACCGGTTCCATGCCTGCAGGATCTTTTTTCATGCCCTGGAAAAACGGCGGTTCCTTGATGTATTCTGAAGCCGGGTCCCATTCGTACAGTTCACTTTCGATTGTGCCTATCGAATGCCACTGTTCAGTCCCCTGATGCACTGCGGCATACCGGTCCCTGAAATAGCCCGGCCTGACAATACTCCTCGCCATGTTCCGAACCGTATCTTTTTCAGGCCAAAGCTCATGGAGGTAGACATCCTTCCCTTCTGCATCGATGCCGAGCGGCGTTTTGTCGAAATCGAAACTGACTGTTCCGGCTATAGCGTATGCGACAACAAGCAGAGGGCTTGCCAGGTAGTTGGCCTTCACCAGAGGATTGATCCTCCCCTCGAAGTTCCTGTTGCCCGACAGTACGCTGGCAACGACAAGATCTCCGCTCGTAACTGCTTCGGCAACAGACTGCGGCAGAGGGCCGGAGTTCCCGATGCAGGTCGTACAGCCAAAACCGACATTGGCAAAACCAAGCGCCTCCAGATCATCCATAAGACCTGCAGCCTGCAGGTAGTCTATAACGACCCTCGATCCGGGAGCGAACGAGGTTTTCACCCAGGGTTTGACATCGAGTCCGCGGGCACGGGCATTTCTTGCCAGCATTGCTGCAGAAACAAGTGTTTCGGGATTGCTGGTGTTGGTACAGGAGGTGATTGCGGCAATGACAACATCGCCATGCCCGAGGAGAAACGTTTTCCCGCCCATGGTCACCTCGATACCGTTTCCGGCCGGATCAGGAGCCTTTCCATGAGCATCCCCTTTTTCCGAAGCGTTTTCTGAAGAGAGATCGCCTGAGGATTTCCCGTAGACATCCCGCAGAGCCTTCTGCCACTCTGACTGCATCGCCGTTAGATCAATTCTGTCCTGAGGCCTTTTCGGACCGGAAAGGGAAGACCGAAGCGAACCGAGATCAAGATCGATTGCCCGGCTGAAACGGGGTTCATCCTGTTCTTCATGCCATAAACCCTGACCCTTGCAATAGCGCTCTACCCGCTCCCGATACTCCTGCCTGTTCGTCAATGTGAGATAGTCGAGCGTTTCTTCATCTACAGGAAAATATGCGGCGGTAGCACCAAATTCAGGAGCCATGTTCGAAACGGTCGCCCTGTCCGGCAGGGAAAGCTGTTTCATGCCCGAACCGTAAAATTCCACAAAACTGCCCACAACCCCTTCCTTCCGAAGCATTTCGGTCACCGTGAGCACAAGATCGGTCGCATTGACCTTTTCGTCCGGCACTCCTGAAAGCCTGACACCTACAACTTCGGGAAGAAGCATGTAGATCGGCTGACCCAGCATGACCGCCTCTGCCTCGATGCCGCCCACTCCCCAACCGAGAATTCCAAGCGCGTTGATCATGGGCGTATGACTGTCTGTCCCTACGAGAGAATCGGGAAAGAGCGTATTGTTGTCGCTGCAAACCACTGTAGCGAAATGCTCGAGATTTACCTGGTGGACAATACCGGTCCCGGGTGGGACAACACGAAAATTATCGAACGCCTGCTGCCCCCATTTCAGGAATTCGTATCGCTCCCGGTTTCTTTCGAACTCCTTTTCGAGATTTTTTTCGAACGCCTCACTACTGCCGAAATAATCGACCTGAACAGAATGATCGACAACCAGGTCGCAGGGAACACGGGGATTGATGCTGGAAGGGGATGTGCCGAGCCTCCGGCACGCTTCACGCAATGCTGCAAGATCGACGACCGACGGAACACCGGTAAAATCCTGCAGTACAACCCTTGCGGGCTTGAAAGGAATTTCCGAAGCCGCAGAGTGCTCCGGCCTCCACGATGCAATTGTTTCGACGTCTTCCTTGCGAACGGAAAAACCGTCCAGATGACGAAGGGCTGCTTCCAGAAGAATCTTCAGGCTTTTGGGCAGATGCGATACATCCCCGACTCCAAGAGCCTCCAATGCCTCGAGGGAAAAATAACGAACCTCCCCGTCAGAAATCTCAAGGGTTCTGACGATGCCGAATGGATCATTGATTGTCTTCATGCTGTCCCTTCCGCCTAACCGTGTTTGACCGACTCCTCGGCAAATGGCGGCCAGCCCATCCTCCGGCCGCCGATGAGATGAGCGTGAATATGAAAAACGCTCTGCAGGGCATCGGGACCTGTATTGAAGACAAGTCTGTAGCCGGAGCCCGCGATACCCGACTTTTCCGCTACCGCTCCTGCCGCCTGGAGAATATGACCCGCAATCACGGTATCCTCATCTCCCGACAGGTCGTTGAGTGAAGCAATGTGTTTCTGCGGAATAATAAGCAGATGCTCGGGAGCCGCAGGGTTGATATCCCTGAATGCAAGCACATACTCGTCCCGGTAGACGATCCCGGCAGGAATATCACCGCTTACAATTTTACAGAACAGACAGTTCGGATCAGAATGTCCCATGGCAGTCGGTATTGAATAATTAATGATGCTTGATGTCACGGAAACTGCTTCAATGTACGCGCTTCACTACCAAAATAAGAAAAACCCCTGTGTCCCGGACTCTTCTTCGTCAGTGCGGCACAACTGTCCCGCAAACGCGCAATGCGTCCGTCCCGGCTCAGATGCCCGCCCGAACAACCCTGCTGAAAAACACATGACAAAACGCTGTAACTGACTATAAAACAGACACCTATCGATGTCATGACATTTCCTGGCACGGCCATTGACTCTACTACAGTAGAAACGTCAACGAAACAATGCCGGAGATTATCATGACACGCTCAACTTTCACAAGCCTCCTCACAGCCGCAACAATCGCACTCACCATGCTTACCGCTGCTCCGGCATTGGCCGCCAACACATTCACTCCTGCAGCAACACTTTCCGAAGCTGAAGCGGTTGCAAAAGAGACCTACAACTTCATCGCCTACAACGGACGCGGATACTACGGTAAAAAGGTCTCAAAGGAACAGCGCCTCAATAAACTCAACAGGATCAATAAAGAGGTCGCCAGAGTCGAAGCAACCTATGGCGTCGAGCTGCCGAGAGTCAACGTCCTTTTCGTCACAGACAGAAACAGAGGATTCTACAACTACACAAGAGACGAAATCGTTTTCTCGACCAACAGACTCGAACACACCCTTCGCCACGAATTCGGCCACGTCATCGACCGCAGAATGGATGTTACCGGAAGCGAATGGAGAGCGCTGGTCAAACAGATGAAAGCCAAAGGATTCAGCCCGAGCGACTATGCAAACACCAATCTCGAAGAATACTGGGCAGAAGCTTTCGCATACTTCACCGCTCCTGGTTACGGTACAAGCACAGAAAAATTCCCGGCAGAACTGGAAAGCTTCATAACGAAGGTTATCAACCACCTCCAGAGCCCAAGAATGCTGACATCGCTCTGAGACAAGCGCTTCCGATCCAGCTGACATTCAGCAGTACCAGAGGTCCCGGCATGTTCCGGGGCCTTTGTGTTTTCAATGACATTCTGAATCAGGCAGGAACCGCGGATTGATACTCAGGGCATAAAAAGAACCAGCCGTGACACATCATACATACTATCCTGACATGGAAAAACCAATAAAAGCTGTTATTATCAAGACAATTGTTACATAAGAGCAACAACACCAATCACCCGAGGTTTTTATGCAGAATAAAACACTTTCGATCCCGCTTCTTTGTCTTGTTACGTTCTTTTCCGCTTCCAGTTCTTTTGCTCACCACGCCAAAGAATTCCTTCGTACAGAGAGCTATGCTCAGGCGCCCAAAGGCGGTATGATTTTTTTCGGCGGATTTGATTACTACAAACCCTCATATGACGACTCAAGTCTTGACGAGTGGGAAATAACACCAACATTCATATACGGCATTTCAGACCGCCTCACGTTTGGCATCCACACCCATTTGCTGCATATAGACAACCAATCCGCTTTCTTTGAAGCCTTTGCCTTTGGATTCCAGTATCAGATAACCGAACCGGACGCATGGCTGGTCGATGTCGGTTTGAATGTTGAATATGAAATACCGTTTCAAAAAAGCAGGGATCTCATAGACGGCAAGCAGATCCTGGCCGGAACACTCATACTCAGCAAGGAACTTCCCGGAGACATAAACGTGACGTCGAACATCCACTATGAAAGAGAGGTGAAATTCGGCGACGCTGATGAGTTGAGCGTCTCTCTTGCCGGTAAAGGGCATATCGTTCCTGAATGGGACTGGATGGAGGCCGGTATTGAACTGCTTGGCACCGTTGAGGACAACCCCTCTATTGTGCTCGTTCCGGGAGTATACATGTCTCTGAGCGAAGCCGTTATCTTTAAAACAGGCGCATCGTTCGGCCTTACAGAAGAGTCAGAGGATCTGGAAGTTCACGCTGTTCTTGCCCTGACCTTGCGGTAACGGTAGAGAAGAGAACCTGCCTCCTTCTCCATATGACCAGCCACCGGTCACAGACAAACGCAAAGCAGTTGCCTCAAAAGCCTTGCTCTGTAACTTTTTATCGTCCCCGGACATCTCCGGGGACGGCTCTTGCTCTGAGTACAGTAGCGTTACGATATCCCTCCGAAGTGCTTCATGAACTGGACACGCTCGTAAGCGGCAGGATTGTCGGCCTTGGCTATGCTCATCCTGCCGATCATTTCGTCAAGCGACGAAAAACCGTGGCGCGCCATGTAGGCATCAAGTTCCTCGAGCATGCTCTTGATAACCGAATACCCGTTTTTGTAGAGCGCCGAAACCACCTGACCCGCCCTGGCTCCTGCCAGCAGCTGCTTGATAAGCCCGGTTCCGTCATGGATTCCGGTCGAAGCGGCAATGTCGCATGGTATCCTTGAGGAGAGCATGGCAACCCAGCGGAGTGAAAAAGCCATTTCTTCCGGTGAGCTGAAAACGCTTGACGGTTTCAGCTCGAAAGAGTCAATATCGATATCCGGCGAGTAGAACCGGTTGAACATGACAATCCCGCACACACCGGTACCGGCTATCTTGACGGCCATATTGGCGAGACCGGAAAAATAGCTGCCGATTTTAGCCGCAACCGGAATCCGCAGTTTTTTTGTCACGTCTTGAAGAATATCGAGGTAGGCGCCTTCACGCTGTGCGCTGTCAATCGCAGGATCGGAGGGAAGCATAAAAAGGTTCAGTTCGAGAGCGTCTGCACCGGCACGTTCAATCTGTGTTGCAAACCCGGTCCATTCGGACGATGACACACAGTTGATGCTTGCAATGACAGGAATATCGACCTGCTCCTTGCAACCGCTGATCAGATCGAGATACTCTCGAAGGTCATTACCCCGCGTATAGCTGCTGATATAGTCTTCCGCCTGGGCATAATACGAAAGCTGTTCGTTGGCCTCGATCGCATAACCTGTTTCGTGACGAATCTGCTCTTCGAACAACGATTTCAAAACAATCGCGCCCGCCCCGGCATCGGCTGCCTTTCTGACGTTATCCAGACTACCCGTCATACCGGAGCTCCCGGCAATCACGGGGTTGTTAAGTTTGATACCCATATATGTTGTCGACAGGTCAGCCATAAATCCTCCATCCGTCTTGTTGTTGCGATGCGGGGCCTGAATCTTGAAATGCAAGAAATCACCTGGCTACCCGCTATGAAAAAAGATAAAAAAACTGTGCCTCCATTATCGCCGCAACCCTGCGGCCTCGATGATCTTTTTGGCAATATCGGTATTGTCATAAAAACCGTTGAATGCTTCCGCTCCTGCACCGATCGCAAAGACCGGTACGGGAATGGCTGTATGCGAATCGGTCGTCCAGCCGATTCCCGCCTTTCGGTTCAAAACCCTGGTCAACGTCACCGTCAGCGGATCGCCCTTGCCGTAGAGACTGGTATCCGATCTCCCGCTCATGCTTGCACTGTAGGCTTTTTTCAGTTCCTCCCGTTCAGCTCTGGAAAGAAGAAGCGCTTTATCGAGCGATGTGTCCCCAAGACCAAAATAGACCCTGGCGCTGTCAAGAGCCATGGGAAAACTGACCTGCTTTCTTTTTGACCAGCGAGAGACTTTTTCGGAAAACTCCTCGGCGGAAATCTGCTGGTGCCGCAGAAGTGTGATATCGCCGCCGTAACTAACCTCCCGGTTACCAATGCCAAGTCCGCCGCATTCATGATCTGCCGTAACGACGATAAGTGTCTGAGCGGGACGGCTGCGATAAAACTCCAGCGCTTCTGCTATGGCAAAATCGAAATCGACAACTTCATGAGCTGCTGTAGCACCGTCGTTTGCATGACATGCCCAGTCTAGCTTGCCTCCCTCGACCATCAGGAAAAAACCGTTCGTGTTATCCAGAAGTTGAATTCCTTTCCTGGTATAATCAGCAAGACTCAGCTTGTCCGGCTCCCTGTCGATGGCATAGTCAATAGCGCCATTACTGTCATAGCTTTCGAACGCCCAGCATTTCAGATCGGACGGAACCTCATTGAATCCTTTCCATCCCTCGATAACCCTGTAGCCACTGCCCTTCATGATCGCGACAATTCTGCCGACCGGCCTGCCGCCCTCCAGATCGCCGCGTGCGTAACCGCCTCCGAAATAGTCGAAGCCGCTTGAAGCCATCTGTTCGGCAATCTCCTTATAGTTGTCTCTGCTTTCGGAATGCGCATAAAAACAGGCCGGGGTAGCGTGATCGATACTGACGTTCGATACGATGCCTACCTGCATCCCTTTGTCTCTGGCCATTTCGGCTACAGTTTCAAGGTTTCCGGACAATCTGCTGTCTTTGGAGATGATCCCTACAGATGTTTTATGGCCTGTTGCAAGAGCTGTGCCCGCAGCAGCAGAGTCGGTGATATAACGATCCTCGGCTTCAGTCGTTGCCGTGCCGGAAAACGGCAGGGAAGTCATGACAAGAGACTGGCGATTCTCCAGTACGGCATCGGCTAACTTCACCTGAGCCATACCCATGCCGTCACCGATAAAATAAAACACATACTTTGGCCCATCCTGCCTTTCGACCGGATCAGACTGTACAACATCGACTGTAGCACATGAAACCGTCAGGAGAACAAGGAGTGGAAGAAGAAAGCGTGAAATTCCGAACCTGTGTACAAATGATGAGGGCATCGCATTATTCATAGTTGGTGAAAGAAAATATCAGACGGCCGGATACAGGAAAAAAATGCTCACGGATCTGCCGTCCTCGTTGAAAAGCACTATCTGTTGCAGAACTGTGTGACTGTCGGTCAACCATAAAGTAAAAAAATAAGGAACCGTTTGAGTATACCGCTCATCTGACTGTTACGATTCTGTTACAAGCGAAGGGATATCCGGCCAAAAAAGGCTGGAGCTTTCCTGCAGGCATCATTACGGTCCGGTGCGACGGAACCGTGAATTCAGATATACCGTCACTGCATCGATCGCCCGTTCTTTTTCTGAATCACAGAACATCTGGTGATCAGAACGATCCAGTAGAAGCATCTCCTTTTCTTCCGGTCGGGTAGCCGAACCTTTATCAAGAACTTTCGCACTCTCTTTGAGGATCGTGCTGTCTTGCCCGCCAAGAAGAAGGAGAAACGGTGCATGGACATCTTTCAGACGATCTTCGGTATAGGCTATCAGCTTGAAAAATGAAAAAATTGCGTCGGTCGGCGCCCAGTGGTAATGAGCCTTGCGGCACACTTCTTCACGGTCGCCGAACTCGGTGTCAAGCTCCCAGTTCCTGAACATCCTTTTCAGCAAAGGGGCGAAAACATGCAGTGGCCTTCCCGGACCAAGCATTGATGTCACGCGAAAAGGCGGCGCTGCCAGAACAAGGGAATCCAGTTGTTCATCCTGGAATCTTGCTGCAAGGTTGAGCGCGATCAGCGCACCCATGCTGTGTCCCACAATAACAACTTCATCGACCTTGCGTGACAGATCGATATATGCACTCTGGGCATCCTTCATCCAGTCCTGCCATGTTACGCCGCGCAGGTGTTCCGGGGAAGGTTTTCCATGCCCTTTGAGTACAGGTGCTGAAACAGGAATATCTCTTGCCGCGATTGCATCAACAAGCGGACCGACACTTTCGGGATATGCCGTAAATCCATGAATGACAAGAACTCCTTGCTTTCCTTGTATCATATTCAAACCCATGCTCGTTACCGAATACGGCTCATTAAAAATAAAGCCAATCGTGCCATTATTTCAACCTGAATTAAGCGATTGTCGATCGTGCCGGAGATGCAAGACACAGGGAGCATAGCGTATATCGACTCTTTTCGCTATTTTTCATCCAAAAGCATCAACCATGAAGAGCATACAACGGGCATTTTGCCGCTTACGAAGATATCTGCCGTTCACCCTGCCAGCACTCTTTGTACTGCATGGCTGCACTGTCGTTTCTACAGCGACCAAAACAGTCTATTCGGTCGGTAAATTTGCGGTCAATACCGTTACATCACCCTTCACCCGCGATGAAATCGAATCGATCGACGGATTATCACCCGAAGAGGCCGTCAGACAGGGACGCGTAAAAAATGCGCCCTATGTCGTCTACGGAAAGACCTATGTTCCAATGAGCGTCGAGGAATCCCGAAGCTACCGTGAAACGGGAATAGCCTCATGGTACGGTGAAGAAACACGAAGAAAGGCCGGCGGCAAAATCACGGCAAATGGAGAGAAGTTCGATCCTGACAAGCTCAGTGCCGCCCACAAATATCTCCCTCTTCCTGTCTATGCCAGGGTCACAAACCTGGAAACAAAAAAATCGGTTATCGTGAGAGTCAATGACCGGGGCCCCTTTGCCCATGACCGGGTGATCGATCTGAGTGCGGGCGCCGCAAAAAAACTCGGCTTTTATGAAAAGGGGACCGCAAGGGTTTATGTGGAAGTTGTCTCCCTGAGAGCAGAAACCGCCAGCCGATAACATCCGTTGCAAAACCGTGCGTTTTTATGACAGCCGATCGATCATTTTACGACAGGGTTTACGAACTCGTTTGCCGTATACCTGAAGGCAGAGTATCGACATACGGCATCATAGCCGAACAGATAAGCCTCCGGTCTGCCGCCCGAATGGTAGGCTGGGCCCTCAATAAAGCCGATCTGGCAGAGGTTCCGGCGCACCGTGTCGTAAACCGCAACGGTCACCTGACCGGTAAGGCACATTTTTCTTCCCCGCAGGCAATGCGAAAAATGCTGGAAACCGAAGGGGTGACCTTCAGGGCTGACGGCTCGGTCGACCTCGAAAACCACCTCTACAACTTCACTCCCTGCCGAAAATCGCAGCGTCCTTCATGAATCGCTCGAGACCATTGTCGGTCAGGGGATGTTTTGCCAGCTGGCCGATGACCTTGTAGGGTATCGTCGCAACATCAGCACCTGCAAGGGCTGCTTCAACAACATGCTGCGGATGCCGGATGCTTGCAACCAGCACTTCTGTCGGATAACCATAATTCTCGTAGACCGTCACGATCTGGCGGATCAGTGCCATACCTTCCGTGCTGATATCATCCAGACGTCCGACAAACGGGC
Organism: Chlorobium sp.; assembly: GCA_028277225.1. Lineage (GTDB taxonomy): Bacteria > Bacteroidota > Chlorobiia > Chlorobiales > Chlorobiaceae > Prosthecochloris. Next base: position 14,835 of record JANQHB010000072.1, on the reverse strand, counting down.
TGACATAGGATGCCCCCGCTTTTGCGGCGAGAATAGCCTGGGTTGTTGTGAAAACAAGTGTGGCATTGACCCGTATTCCGCTGCCGGATAGTGCTCGCGTAGCCTTGAGTCCGTCCAGCGTAAGCGGGCATTTCACCACGACGTTTTCGTCAATCGAAGCGAGCTCTTCTCCCTGGGCGATCATTTCGTCAGCCGTCAGGGTTGTCACCTCCGCACTGACAGGGCCGTCGACGATTTCACAGATTTTTGCTATGTGGGCCTTGAAATCGTCATAGGTAAAACGATCCGGCTCCTGAACGATTTTTGCGACAAGAGACGGGTTTGTCGTGACTCCGTCAAGAACGCCAAGTTCATTGGCTGCACGTATCTCTTCAAGATCGGCTGTATCAATAAAGAATTGCATATCCTGCTCCGTTTCGTTGTTGAGGTCTGCTTTTGGCGGCTCTCTCCCTTCGTTTCGGGACCGATGAGTTCTGCGGAAAAGCAAAACCGCCATGATCGTCATGTCCCGGCCTGTCGGGACGGGTATACATGCTCACTACCCTAACCTAAAATGCGCGTTTCAATAAATGCTCTATAATAGTAAGTTTTTTAAAAAAATCTGTTCTACTGTTTTTGTAAAGAGCTTATCCCTCACCTGTCAGGTAAGCATGAAAACTGATAAAGAGCCGCATTTATTGAAATCCCGACAAGTCGGGAAATGCCGACCCCGTGAAATCAGACCGGATATTTCACAGGGCCACATCTGCTTCGTTACAGGAAACTTGCGTCCCGACGTGTCGGGATACAGCGGCATTCCCTGTGCCTTGCATCTGTGGCATGCTCGACAATCGCTCAATTTAGGTCTGAATATATCAGATGTGCTCCTATATACAGCAATGCTCTTTCGACTGTCAGAGAAAATCATGACCCGCAAGAAACCGGAATAGATGAAACAGTACGGATTGTAGAGACCGGTATCGATGCAACAAAGTGGCATCGACGCACTATGCTCTTCTGCCGGTACGCAGCTTGCCTGTGACGAAACAGATCGGGCATGATCGGTAGTCGGTCAGTCGAGCCGACAGATGTTTTCAGAAGAAGAACGGGAAGTGATAGAAAAAAAGAGAGCAAGCTTACTATATCACACATTCAAATTACCGGATGCTGCTTCCTTCCGGACCTGACATGGTTGGGTAACCGAATGTTGTATAGGACTTGCTCCCAAATTCTTTTTCTCTGCGAGGGCTGACAATATAGCATGAAATAATCTTTTCACACAAACAAAAAAATCACAACCCTGTCAAGACCGCTCAGAAACTGCTTTTATCTTTATGGCAACTGTTATAACTTCCAAAGCAATTGACAGAGCAGCCAGCCTGGGTCTGCGGAGTGGCGCACTTGAAAACCGGGTCGAAAGACAGAACGAGCATGATGTGTCCTGTAACCTGATGTATGAGACCTGTTTCCTGATTGCCGATTACCACAGTCTGACAACCTCTCTTGAAACATGAGATATTATCAGTTTCACCCTCGACATGCTAACCGACTGGCTTGCTGCGGGCATAGACCCGGAGAAACCATGAAAATCCGATACAGCAAACAGTAAAAAGGAACCTTGAAGGTGAACAGTAACGAACCGTACGCATTTATTTTCGACATGGACGGCGTCCTGGTCGACAACATGCAGATGCATGCCCGGTCCTGGGTTGAACTCTTTCGCGATTACGGGCTCGAAGGCCTTGATCCCGACCGCTACCTCCGGGAAACAGCAGGCATGAAAGGACTCGATGTTCTCCGTCACTTTCTGGACAGGAACATAACACCGCAAAAAGCCGAAACGCTTACCGAACTCAAGGACTTTCTCTACAGGTTTATGTACCGCAGCGATATCCGGCCGATCAGCGGGCTGGAATCCTTTCTCGACAAAGCTGCCGCAATGGGAATAGGGCTTGGCGTAGGAACCGGTGCAACAGCGCGGAATATCGAGTACACGCTGAGCATTCCCGGCCTGAGGAACCGGTTTCAGACCGTCGTCGGCTCCCACCAGGTCAAACAGGGCAAACCTCATCCGGATATCTTCCTCCGCGTGGCCGAACTGCTTGACACAGCTCCTGCACGCTGCATTGTTTTTGAAGATGCCCTGCCGGGTCTTGAAGCCGCCCGTGCAGCGGGCATGAAAAGCATAGCTCTTGCCACGACAAATCCTCCGGAGATCATGTCCGATCTTCCGGGAGTCATCGCTGTGACCGATGATTTTACGACTCTCTCGCCGGAAGCTCTCCTTGAAAACGCCTTTCTGGCACAACCATCAGCAACCTGAGGCAACCGCAATCGATATGCGAGACTACCTGACAACGACCATTCGTAACGCCCTCGACAAATCCGGCATAGTAACGGACAAAACAATACAGCTTGAAAAGCCTGCGGAAGAAAAATTCGGGGACTTCTCCACCAATATCGCCCTCGTTCTGGCAAAAGAATGCCGCACCAACCCACGCGAACTGGCAAAAAAAATATCGGATGATCTCTCCTTTGAACCGGAAACCGTAAACAAAACGTCCATCGCCGGTCCTGGCTTTATAAACTTCTACCTCGAACCCTGCTATATCATGAGGCAGATAGAAGAACTGATCGGCAAAGCAGATGCCTTTGGCCGGAGTTCCTCCGGATCGGGAAAAACAGCAATCGTCGAATATGTCAGCGCAAATCCTACCGGCCCCCTCACCATAGGAAGAGGACGCGGCGGAGTCCTTGGAGATTGTATCGCAAATATACTCGAAGCACAGGATTACACGGTTACCAGGGAATACTACTTCAATGATGCCGGCCGGCAGATGACGATTCTTGCCGAATCTGTCCGCCTGCGCTACCTCGAGGCATGCGGACAGCGGGTCGAATTTCCCGATACCCATTACCAGGGAGACTACATAGCCGCAATTGCCGAAAGACTCTATGAAACACATGGCAACACCCTGGAAAACTCCGAAGAACTCGATCATTTCAAGCAGCATGCCGAAAACTGGATTTTCACACACATCAAAAACACCCTGCACCGGCTCGGCATTCACCATGACAGCTATTTCAACGAACATAAACTCTATCTCCCCGATGAACACGGCATCTCTCCTAACCGTCAGGTCATTGATGCCCTCCGGCAACGGGGATTCATCGACGAACGTGACGGAGCCACATGGTTTGCGACCACAAAGCTTGGACAGGAAAAAGACAAGGTGCTTGTCAAGTCGAACGGTCAGCCCAGCTATCGCCTGCCTGACATCGCTTACCACATCACCAAGTTCGAAAGGAAATTTGCGAAGATGATCAATATTTTCGGAGCTGACCATATCGACGAATATCCCGATGTGATTGAAGCACTGAAACTCCTTGGATACGACACCAGCCGAATTCGCGTTGCAATAAACCAGTTCGTAACGACAACGGTCAATGGCCAGACCGTGAAAATGTCAACCAGAAAAGGCAATGCCGACCTGCTTGACGACCTTATCGATGATGTTGGTGCAGATGCGACAAGGCTCTTTTTTATCATGCGCAGCAAGGATTCGCACCTGAATTTCGATATCGAACTCGCAAAAAGCCAGTCGAAAGACAACCCTGTTTTCTACCTGCAGTATGCACATGCGCGTATCTGCAGCCTCATCCGCATGGCTGAAAAAGAAACCGGCCTCACACTTCCTCCCGATAACACCTCTCTCTTGAGGAAACTGAACAACGAACACGAGATACGGCTCGGTCTGCTGCTGCTCGATTATCCGGAAGTGATCGAAACCTGTGCGAGGCTCCTGGAACCGCAGAAAATGGTTGAATACCTTCACGGTGTCGCTGAACGATACCACAGGTTTTACCAGGAATGCCCGATTCTCAAAGCCGAACCCGATATCCGCAATGCCAGGCTCCTGCTTTCCATGGCAGCCCGCCAGGTACTCCGTAACGGATTCAGCATACTGGGCATAACAGCCCCGGAATCGATGTAGCAATACAATGCCGGGCACCGTGAAAACATACGGCACCGGCTTGACTAGGGCGTCTTCTGGAGATAGAGTCCTTCCTTGACGATATATTCCCAGATTGAAGAAGGGATCAGGCTGGAACAGTCCTTTCCGGAAGCAATACGCTCACGTATACCCGTAGAAGAGAGGGAGAGGTTGAAATCGACATGACGAAATTTCCTCCGCTGCTCTTCGTTCAGCATTCCATCAGTATCAGCGGACCCTTCTTCTCCGCTCCGGCCGAAAACGACAAACGAACAGCGCTCGACCAGCTCTTCCCAGGATTTCCATTTCCTGATAAGCCGATAGTTATCCTCCCCTATAAGAAGGATAATTTCCCTGCAGGTATAGATCTCTTCGAGATAGTTGACCAGATCGATCGTATAGGAGGACTGCCCACGGCTGACCTCCCAGCAACAGGCCTCAGCAACCGGACCGGTTGCATTGACCGCCTCTGTAAGAAGATCTGCCATCTTCACCCTGTCTCTGTCGGTTGACCGGGCAGGCTCTTTCAGCGGATTGTTTGAAACGGAAATAACAAGCCGGTCGACAGGAAGCAGTTCCCGCGCGTAAAGGCACAAGGCAAGATGCGCATTATGAGGGGGATCGAATGCTCCTCCGAAAACAGCCAGTCGCACAACGTCGTGTTATGAGTTGTCAAAATGCTTCATGACCTTTTTCCGGTACTTCTCAACCTTGTCGATGTTTTCGGGAAACTGATTTTCATATGCGTCAACGGCTGCTTTTGCTTCAAACCATTTCTCACGTTTGAGGAGCAGTTCTATCCTGCCGATCCATGCCTTTTCAAAATAGATGGTGTCCGGAAAAAAGCGCAGGACATTTTCATAATACACGATCGCCCCGCGGTATTTCTTGAGCTTCCTGTAGCGTTCGGCAATATTGTATTCGCTGTTTGCAATTTTTTCCCTGAGTTCAAGGATGCTTGAACGGCTTGTGTTGAACTTGTCCAGCCTTCCATACTCGGCCTTTGCCGAAGCCAGATTTACCTTGTACTCCTCATTGTCCGGATTAAGCTTCAGAAGTTCTGTATAGAGTTCAACATCACTTTCGAGCTGTTCGGCATTCCTGACAGGATAAAGCTCCATATAGAGCTGGTACTCACGGACAGCCTTTCTGGTGTATTCCTGGTCCCGGGCAAAAACCGGTGAGAGTTTTTTATACGATTCGGCAAGTTTGAACTGTGCCTCAGCAGCAAATGGCGATCCCGGCGTTTGTTCAAGCAGACGCTTGTATATATCCACTGCCAACAGATACTGTTTTGAATTGTAATACGCCTCAGCCAGCTCGAACAGAACATCATCCTCGATATTCGTCGCCCTGGTTTCAAACATGAGGGATTCAAGCTCAATAATCGCCCGGTCATGTTTCTCTTCAGCAAGTAGTTCACGGGCATAAGTATAGCGTGCAGACACATCTCCCGATGAAGGAGTCTTGACCGAAGAACATCCCGTCAATAGCGTTGAGGCAGCAAGGCTTCCCACTAGAACAATAACAATACTTCTCATCATAAATCTCGTTACAGGCATAATGTACTCCCTGGATAACATAACTATGTACAGGACAAAGGTGGAAAAATACAAGCAGCGATCAGGAATAAGCCCGCCATGAACAGGACAATCCTTTTCGATTCAATACAACAATAACAGTACAGGGCTGCCATCACGACAACCCTTGAAAAAGGGAATACTACCCCGGGAAAATCTGGATACAAGAGCTACTTCTTTGCCGGTTTGACAGCCTCTTCAGAATAGCCTACCGTAAACACGTAGCGACCTTCCGTTCTGAATCCCATAGGAACATAAAGCGGACAGAACCGCAGAATCCCCGTAAACAACGGTATAACACCGATAAACCACCACCAGGCCTGAAAGATAAAACCTGCGACGATCATGACTGCCCCGACAAGAATTCTTACTGTCCGGTCAAGAGGACCAATGTTTTTCTGCATGTTACCAGGCTCCTTTTCATTAAGGGATAGGTTGCACGAATAGTGAAAACCCTATAAAGTAGTAAAAATCTGTTTTTTAAGGTACAACCCGTTTCCTGTAATCGCAAAAAACTTCAATACTTTCCAACCCTGCCGGCGGCCGCGCTTCTTCCGAGCGGGAACGCGGCCATACCGGGATTGCGCCACGATCAATAGGTCAGCAGTTTGATTCCTTCCTCACGCAGTTTTTTTGCAACGACAGGCGGCTTTGCAACCGTAACGCCGTCAACCAGGTCAGCCTTCGTCGCCTCACTGTTCGGGAGAAACAGAGGACAGACCTCGACAACGACACCCTTACTGATGAGGTTTTTCAGAAGCATCTGCGGCGACTTGTCCAAAGGTTTGAACATGACCTGCTCGCTGTTTTTCAAGGCAAGTTCGCCGGCAGGACCGCAGAGTAGAACCTGAACGCTTTTCTTCTGCTCGATAGTTTTGCTCGAAAGCATCATCGCCATCATCTGGGTCTGGGCCTCCCCGCTCGTCACGATGACAAAAAGACCTTTTGCCTCTCCTGAAGCATCTGCTTTCAAGGGCATGGCAAACATCATGAGCATGCCAAGCAGCACCGAAACATGTTTTATTCTACGCATAGGTATACACTCCTTTTATTTCTGTTATGGATAAAGAAATCCCCCGAAAACTGGATTACGTTACGGGGGTGCAGAACTGAACGGAACGAAAAACTCCTCGCCCCGCGATTGAATATAATGAGCTGTTGCACAAAAACAATACGCAACAAACACTTCACAATAGTTAATTATAAAGAATCAATCAACCACGAACACAGGAAAAAGCGATCTATGGACACCGAGCATGCCTTGGAAGCGGCTTAGGCCGGAAGCTCTTGACTTGCAGAGGGAAAGTGGATACCTTTTACAAGGTTAAGAAGAACAGCACATCACGTCAGTTTCAAAAAAGGGACATAAGAACAATGAACCAGGAAACGAGTAAAATCAACTGCCCGAATTGCGGAGAGGAAATAGATGTCAATGAGATACTCTACCATCAGCTCGATGAGGAACTGAAGAAAAAATATAACGACCGGATTACAAAAGAGCGTAAAGCGCTGGACATAAAGGAAGAACAGATCAACGCTGAAAAAAAGGCCCTTGACAACGCACATGAAGAGTATGAAGAGCGTGTTTCTGCTGCCATAAAGTCGGGGGTGAAAGAGGAGCGCGAAAAACTCGAACGATCATTGAAACAGCAGGCGGCAGCGGAGCAGGAGGAAAGGCTTGCAGCCCTTCAAAAAGAACTCGATGACAAGACCGAACAGGTGAAAGAGCTGAACAAGTCGAAAGCGGAGATTGAACGCCTGAAACGTGACAAGGATGAGCTGAGAGAGAAAATAGAGCTCGAAGCAGAACAAAAGATCACGGCCACCCTTGCCGAAGAAAAAGAAAAGATCCGAAAAGCCGAGGCCGAAAAAGCCCGGATGAACATTTCCGAGAAAGACCATGTCATCCATCAGTTGAAAGAACAGCTGACCGAAGCGCAACGCAAAGCCGAGCAGGGATCGATGCAACTGCAGGGAGAAGTCCAGGAACTCGCCATCGAAGAGTGGCTCTCAGCCCAGTTTCCCCTGGACACGATCGACGAGATAAAAAAAGGACAGCTCGGGGCAGACTGTTTGCAGATCATCAATACGCACACCCGCAGGAATTGCGGAACCATCTACTACGAAAGCAAACGCACCAAAAGCTTTCAGCCGTCCTGGATCGAAAAATTCAAGGCTGATATACTCGATAAAAACGCCGATATCGGCGTCCTTGTAACCGAAGCAATGCCCGCAGATATGGATCGTCTGGGACTGAAAGACGGCATATGGGTCTGCTCTTTCGAAGAGTTCAAAGGATTGTGCACGGTTCTGCGAGAATCCGTCATTCGTATAAGCACTGCCATCACCACGCAGGAGAACAAGGGCGAGAAAATGGGTATGCTCTACGATTTTCTGACGAGCAACGAGTTCAGGCTCCAGATCGAAGCCATTGTTGAAGGATTCACCCAGATGAAAGCGGACCTCGAATCAGAAAAGCGGTCCATGCAGGGGATATGGAAAAAGCGGGAAAAACAGATCGACAAGGTGCTCCTCAACACCAATCACATGTACGGGTCCATCAAGGGCATAGCAGGAAGCGCAGTACAGTCGGTTCCATTGCTTGAACTGCCGTCAGGTGACGACACCGAAAACAGCTGACCTCATGCTTAAAAGCATCAAGCCCTGCAGTTAAGGCAGTTCAGACAATTTTTTTCTTCTCTGAGGGCGCGTGCTTCATATTCATGTACACCCCACCGGCACTGAGCTCCTCCAGCATCTGCTTCAGCCGTTTTTCCTTTGTTTGTTGTCTCTTTGCCGAATTGATCCAAAGCAGGTAGTCATTCCTCTGATACGCCGGTCGTGACTCGTAATCGCTGATAAGGTTTTCTTTCTCCAGTGCTGCCTGCACGAACGCGGGCATGGGTTCAACGGGTCGTTTCAGGTTTGATTTGCCCATTATAGTTCTCTCCCGAACGCCTCACATCAGCCGTTGGGTGCATTGCCTTGTTTGGCATCGAAATCTATTCCGTATGCCATGTTCATCGCCTCCCTTACGTCAGCCAAGGTGTCCTGTGCAACTTCTCGAGCGCGAACAATCCCCTTCTTGAGCACATGATGGATAAATTCCGGGTCCTTCTCCAATTCTTGCCGGCGCCGGCGGAGAGGACGAAGGTACTCATTCAAGGCTTCAGTCAGAAGCGATTTGAGCCGGGAGGCCCCCTGCTCTTTGATTTCAGAGGCGAGGTCTTCAGGAGCCCTGCTGGTACAAAGCGACAGAAGCAGAAGAAGATTGGCGACCTCCGGCCTCCGGATCGGATCGTACGTTATCAAGCGGTCCATGTCGGTTTTGGCAGTCTTGACACACTTAGCCGTCTCGTCTTCCGAAGAAGAGAGCAAAATGGCATTGTTCCGGCTCTTGCTCATCTTCTGCGAACCGTCCAGGCCCAGAATGACCGGCGCATTGCTCAAAAGTGGTCGTGGCTCCGGGAAGACAGGCTCTTCGCCCCCAAAGCGCGAATTGAAACGCCGTGCTATCGTCCGAGTCAATTCAAGGTGTGGAAGCTGGTCCTTGCCCACCGGCACGACCGAAGCCTTACAGAACAGAATGTCGGCGGCCTGATGGACAGGATAGGTATACATTCCCGCGTTGATCTGCTGTTGCCCCGATGCCTGAATTTCTTCTTTGACCGTCGGATTTCTATTGAGCTCGGCGTTGGCCACGAGCGTCAGAAACGGAATAAGCAGTTGATTTAACTCCGGCACATGGCTGTGTGGAAAGATGAAGGTACTGCCGTTTTCCGGGTCGAGACCCGCAGCAAGATAGTCCAGGACAAGCTGATGAACATTGTCCGCTATGTCCGCTGCAGAATCGCGATCTGTAAGCACCTGGTAGTCTGCAATGACGACGAAAATGGGGACTCCCATCCCCTGAAGGCGAACCCGATTCTGAAGAGAACCGAAAAGATGGCCCACGTGCAATCTGCCCGTCGGGCGATCGCCCGTCAGCACACGGTAGTGAGTCGGATTCTCCTGCAGCGCCTGTTCAAGGCGGGCGCTTCGTTCGAGACTGGCTTCAAACGTTCCATAGTCAACCCTGTCCATTGATCCTGTACCTCCCAGCTTAGCCAACATTGATTATTATCTGCAATACAGAATCACAATGTCGCCATAACTCCCGTAAATAACAAGACATCAACAACCCTGCTCTATAGTACTGCTAAAATGCTGAATTGTTGTTTCCTATAGTGCCTCCCGTCATCAAAAACAACACTTTTGAAAACGTATCTATGGGCTGTATAGCATCCCAATGTTCCGCCAGTTTACCTTTTTCCAGCCTGAACGTATCCGTAATGATAAATCCTTTTGTCTCGTCACCTCTGTGGTTTGCATTCATCGTGGTGTGGCTGTGTAAGACAACAAAGTCTCCATCAGCCATAACCCGTTTGACATCAAAAGAATAGTCTGGAAATCGTTTTGTAAGTGTTTTCACATAACCAACAAGACCGGATATCTCGTCTGGTATTGCTCTGTTGTGCTGTAGATATGAGCCGTTTCCATACTTTTCGAGTATGTAGTCGAAATCATGCTCATTCATCAAGCGCTGAAAGAAGTCCAGAACAATCTTGACATTATCGGTCTCCTGTGGAGTCCAGTTATCTTTTAAGTGCTTGTCAATCTCAATCCTTGGCACCGCTTTTTGATTCACACTGTCCATATTCTCCCTCCTTTTTGTTTTTCTTCGTTGGACACAATCGTCTCTCGTTTCTACCTAGTAAACAACATCCCGCAGATCCGGTGTTATTTTATCGAACGCAACCAGCACGATTGCACCAACCGCGGCAATCAGTGTAAGCGCCCCGAACACACCTGCCGCGATGCGATAATGAATTCTGTCGTTTTGCCGTGAATCTTTCTCTACAGTGTTCGCAGCTTCCTGCAGCACGGTGATGGGGTCGGTTTCGCTTTTCAATCTGGATAACAGGTCATTATTTTCTTTAAATACCCTAACCATCTGCTGCGCGGGATCAAACGGTTTTTGAACTGCCATTTCGTGTTCCTCCTTTCGGTTGAATTTTCAGTGACCTTGTTGCATGTAACGTGAACACTTATCATTTTCTCATCATCATCCCGATATTTTTATTCAGTCTAATTAAATATATAACATTACAATATTATTCCGCCATGCAACGTTTCAACTCAAAACGTAATCCATCTCGCCCTCCCATACCTGCTCTCCTCAAAAGCTGAACGATGACGGCCGAGCCGAACAGAATGTGTGGGGCGTCAGGCCGATGGGAGCTGCGTTCTGGCCGGTAGCCGTAGGAGAATCCATAGAATTCTGTCTCGTATATCGAACTCAGTACGGTAACGACGGCTTGCTGAACAAGCTTGCCATCTATGACTGGCCAAGGCTTTTATGTAAGAAACTTCCATTCTCTACCCGCTACCGGCTTGCATCGGCGCTTTCACAACACCCCCCAACCCGATCTTCGTCATCGGCAACGCGACCCCTTCCCGCCGATCCCGCATGCACCATCACATAGCAGGCATCGCATCGTTAGTTTACGTAGTTGCGAACGTCCCCAAGAACTAGAAGTCAGCCGGGAAACAGGTGTCAACCATCAAACAATCAGGAATTGGATCAAGTGTACTGGATCAGGTATCTTGACAGATGGAAATCAAGACAGTTGTCTCCGTTTCCTGACACCCAAGGAGAAATACGAGTTGGTTTCGAATCCGCCGGCATCGACGATGAACAGTTGGGTGAGTTTCTCAGGGAACGAGGCCTGCATACGGAACATCTCACCATCTGGGATCAGAAACTTCGAGACATGGTTGACAAGAAAAACGAACAGCAAGACAAGGGAAAAAAACGCCATCTCTATTGACATAAAGCGGCAACGTCGCAAATCACCGGAGACAAAAAGCAGTGCGAGGTGCGAGCGGCGCTTTTTACCGTCCGGGCGCATTTGCCTTGTTAGCTCTTATTGATTTCAACATCTGGTAAATTATTTGCCACTTCTTCATATGTCTTTGATTGATTAAGTACAGATACTATATCTGGCAATGGTTCCGACCAGATTTCTGGTAAGTCTGCCTCACCTTCAACAATAATTGGAAAAGCCAGTTTTTCCTTTGGAGGAGTGAATTCTGCCTCTACCCCTTCTTTATTTCCTCTGGCATCAATGCGATACCACCCGATTCCCGGCAAATAAACAGCATTAAGACCATGCAAACAAAATGGTGGTTTATCATTTTCTATAGTAAGCCGTTGATAACAAAGCCCGGCAGGAATTCCATTTGCCCTTAACAATGCAGCCAACAAATGGCTTTTTGCGTAGCAATAGCCTGTTTTGAATTTAAGGACATCAGAGGCTTTACACGTAACTGGATTTAAATGAAAATCGTTGCTATGCTTTATTTCATCACGCACAAAATCAAAGCAAGCTTTTGCAACACCCTCGTGATGATCAATATCATGAGAAAGTTCTTTTGCTTTTTTACTGACTTCAGGACACTCCCAGTCGATTATTTTACTTGATGCCAGATATTTCTGCATGTTATTTTTGAGAGCCAACGCTTCGCATCAGCGATTGCCAAAGCGCGTAGCGGTTTGGCAATCCGTCTGCATGCGCTTGTTAGGCGTCATTGGTTTGCAATAGATCAATGTAAGCACCCTCAATTAGCTGTTCATCATTGACGCCAAGTTTGGATAGTATGAATCTTGCTTCGGCAACCCCTTTCTCAGCGTTTTCATCTTCGTCGAGAACAACTTCAAGCTCAAGAAAACTTCCAAGTTCTTGAACACGATCAACATGTATTCTGGTCCGGCCTTTGAAATACAGCATTCTTCGTTTTTGAACCCGACCAACGGTACCGTATGCCAGGCAAAGTATTTCCCGTAATTTTTCTGGTTCTTGAGTTTTTGAGATTAGATAGAAGCTTTCCTTGGGTCCTGATTTATCTGCTCGTTGATAGAAAATCAACTCTCCCTGTCCATTGGGAAACTCACGTAGTTTTAAGCGGCCGCTATCGCACTCAAAGAAAGAGTCGTCCTGAATAATTTCAACCGGCTTGCCGTCAGCAATTTTTGCGGCTTGTTTTTCCAAGGCCTCTACGTCTTCGATTCTAGCTTTGATTTCTATGTTACGAGCCATGGTGACGCCTCACGCTCGCATCATAGGCCGCAGCGTAGCTGCGGTCCGATGCATGCGCTTGTTAGTTTTTTTGCTGTGACATAAATTTTTTCACAATTGCACCAACCAACTCCGGTGACTCTTGATGAGACGCATGCTCTGTAAACGGAATATTGGCAAAATCAGCACCGGGTATTTTTGCTTTTAATGATACCGCCTCATCTAGAGAGAAAAGGAAATCATTGTCACCTCGAATAATTAGGCTCGGGCAAGTTATGCTTTCGACCAAACCACATGGATAACCAGACTCTGTAATATCAAGCCACACTGCTTTTACCGCATCTACAAGCTTTGTGAAGTCTGGATTCGGATTGGAAGCATTATAGGAGTCTACACCAGCAGGAAAGTTTTCAGCCCAAAACTCAGCTGTCAGGTTACTCAGTAGCTCAATAGATGGGTCATGAGCCTCTAAACGCCATTGCGAACCAAGTGTGATCAAACAAACAACATTTTCTGGTTGTTGTGCCGCCAATCGGTAACCTACAACCCCACCATCACTAAAACCAAATATTGAGTATCGTGTAACGCCAAGATGAGAAAGCACCCCTTGGACATCACTCTGGTATTGCGCATAACTCAACGGAATTCCATCCAACGGTGACTTTCCATGACCACGAAAATCGATACTTATCAGGCGATAGTCAACGGCAATATATTCATGCAGGGGCGCCAGATCGCCGATCGAACCTAAGCCACCATGCAGCATTAGCAGAGGCTCACCATTTGGATTACCAGATAGCTCGTAATAAATCGACGAACCGCTGACGTTTATATAACCATCTTTGTCAATCATCCAAATTTTCCAACTGAACCTCTATCGATGTGAACTGAATAAAAACTAACATCAATTATTATCTGCACTACGGATTTTCATGCAATCCAATAGAATCGACACATATAAATCCTGATATTCTGCCTGAAAAATGCATCAATCTGGTTTTCATAGCAAGAAAAGGCCTCTCTTGGTATGCTTATACGGCTTACGCATACCTTCCAGACGAATTATCTTCCACCACCTATTCTCTAACATCTCTTCACAATTTCGCCATATCTGACAAAAAAGACAAGCAAATCAACCGCTCCACAGTTAAACAGAACTCTACCGAACGGCGAGCAAAGAGCCTCCGCATTGTCAACCAGAACAGCCCTTAACAGCAAACGTCCCCTAGCCCAGGCGGCCGGTTACAGAAACTCGACGATCTGGTCAAGCTCTTTGCGGATCTTCGGGCGCGGTTTTGCATCCGGTGCCGGGTACCCGAGCGGCGTGAAAGCGAACAGTGCTTCGTTTTCATCGAGGCCGAGAGCCGGTCGGAGTATGGCCGGATTGAATGCCTCGATCCAGCAGGTGGCGATGCCTTCCCACGTTGCAGCGAGAATGATGTGGTCCAGGGCAATCGTCAGGTCGGTCTCGATAGAGTTGTAGCCGTCGTATTTCCGCTGCCAGGCTTCGTCCTTCCTGCCGGTGACAAAAAGCAGGTGGGGGGCGCTTCTGATCCAGTCAGCGGGGTAGGAGGGATAGATCTGTTCGAGTTTTTCAGGTGAACTGACCACCTTGAATGTCCATGGCTGAAGGTTTTTTGCCGACGGGGCCATGCGGCCTGCCTCGAGGATCCTCTTGAGGACCTCTTTGTCGACTGGCTGTTCCTTGATGAAGCTTCTGAGGCTGCAGCGTTGTGTGACAAGATCGTAAAAGTCCATGGTTCGGTTTGGTTTAGAGGTGGGCGATTTCCGGTTCCCGGTTGAGTTGCTTACGGCCTGCTTGGAGACGTTGCTCTGTATTGCAATGATAGCATTGCTTGTGACAGTTGACTGATGCAACTCTTAGATCTTTTTTTGCTCTGCATCTACTGAAAAAAGGCTCTTAACGACTTATTGTTATTACGGAACAACGTTATAGAATAGTTGCAGTAAGCAAAGGACTCCTACTTTTTGCGCTCAGCTGTAAGCCAATGTTCGGCGTAGCCAAGGCAATGAAGAGGAATACATTCCTGTTAAATATGCTGGTCTCCACTATATCCATCGGCTCTGTTGGTCATGCTACTTTGATTACCCGGTTTTTTTGTCCTTGCCGCCAACAGGTGTACGACAAGAAGGACTCCTCCA